>NZ_CEEDBN010000006.1:0-254987 GCF_979253015.1 Methylobacterium sp. AC433
GGGCGGGGTGTCCTGGTGGGTGTCGGGGCGGATGCCGTGCGGCATCCGGGCCGGCCTCGTTCGCGGTGACGTGCCACAGACGTCGCCCGAGGTCTCATGTCGTCCTCTCGTCCCCCGTCTCTCCGCCCGTCACGGCCACCCATCGGCCGATCCTGGCTGCTGGCCACTTGCGCCGGCTTCGCGTCCTACGGCGCCGAGATCCGCGAGGCCGTCTCACAGACTGCCCAGGCGGACCTCGCCGAGCTCTCCGTGACCGCCGAGGCGCGGCCGACCGCTGGAAGCGGGCCGGCCGCCAATGCGGGCTCTGTCGGCGGCGTCAGCGGAATCGGCGGCGGCCTCCGGACCGTCGACGCGGCGAGCGCCGGGACCATCTCGGGCGCAGCGCTCAACAGCCGGCCGATCACCCGCCCCGGCGAGGCGCTGGAGAGCGTCCCGGGCCTCATCGTCACCCAGCATTCCGGGGAGGGGAAGGCCAACCAGTTCTTCCTGCGCGGCTTCAACCTCGACCACGGCACCGACATCGCGCTTCACGTGGACGGCATGCCTGTGAACATGCGCACCCATGCCCATGGCCAGGGCTATGCAGATCTCAACTTCCTCATCCCCGAACTCGTCGGCGCGGTGGAATTCCACAAGGGTCCCTACTTCGTCCGGGACGGCGACTTCGCCTCCGCCGGCTCGGTGCGGATCGACTACCTCGACAGGGTCGACCGCAACCTCGCGCTGACGTCCCTCGGCAGCTTCGGCTACAAGCGCGCGCTCAGCATCGCCTCCGCGCCCCTCGGCGAAGGCCACCTGCTCGTGGCCGGGGAGGCCCAGACCTATGACGGGCCCTGAGACGTGCCGGATCGGCTGGCCAAGCTCAACGCCGTGGTCCGCTACAGCCAGGGCACGGCCCTCGACGGTTTCGCCCTGACCGGCATGGCCTACTGGGCGAAGTGGAACGCCACCAACCAGATCCCGGAGCGAGCGGTGGGGGAGGGATTGATCGGCCGCTTCGGCACCCTGAACCCCACGGATGGCGGCGATACCGGCCGCTTCTCGCTCTCGGGCCGCTGGAGTCGGACGAGCGAGGCCGGGATCACCCGGGCGAGCGCCTACGTCATCCGCTACGGGATGAACCTGTTCAACGACTTCACCTACCTTCTGAACGATCCGGTCGCCGGCGACCAGTTCCGCCAGCGCGACAGCCGGGTGCTCGGCGGCGGCGAGGTCAGCCACACCGTCCAGGGCAGCCTGTTCGGCCTGCCGATGGAGAACGAGATCGGCGTCCAGACCCGCACCGACGCCATCCGGGTCGGCCTGTTCAACACCACGGCGCGGCAGTTCCGCTCCACCGTGCTGGACGACCGGGTGCTGGAGGCGAGCGCGGCGTTCTACGTCGAGAACCGGGTGCGCTGGACCGACTGGCTGCGCACCAGCCTGGGCTTCCGCGTCGACGGGTTCACCGCCGACGTCCGCTCGGACACGCCGGCCAATTCCGGCACGGCCCGGGACGGGATCGTCAACCCGAAGCTCGGCCTCGTGCTCGGCCCCTGGTTCGACACCGAATTGTTCGTGAACTACGGCGGCGGCTTCCACGCGAACGACGCCCGCGGCGTCACCGCCACTGTCGATCCGACGAGCCCGCTGTTCAACATCAGCCGCTCGCCCTTCCTCGTCCCCTCGACGGGCTCCGAGATCGGCCTGCGCAACCGGAGCATCGCCGGGCTGGAGACGGCGGTGACGCTGTTCCAGCTCGATTTCGCCTCCGAGAACCTGTTCCAGGGCGACAGCGGCACCACCGAGCCGAGCCGCCCGACCCGCCGCTTCGGCGTCGAGTGGACCAATCGCTACGCGGTGACGCCCTGGCTCTCCCTGGAGGGCGACCTGACGGTGACCAACGCCCGCTTCGCGAATCGCGACCCGATCGGCAACCGGGTGCCGGAGGCGCCCACCACGATCGCCTCGGCCGGCGTCACCTTCGGCGAGGGGCCGGGTTGGTTCGGGTCGATGCGCTTCCGCTACTTCGGGCCGCGGCCGCTGATCGAGGACAATTCGGTGCGCTCGCGCCCGACCGCCCTCGTGAACGGCCGGGTCGGCTACAACTTCGACAACGGGATCAGCCTGTCCCTCGACGTGCTGAACCTGACCAACGCCAAGGCCGACCAGACCACCTACTTCTACACCTCCCGCCTGCCCGGCGAACGGCGTCGCCGACAGGCATTTCCACCCCGTCGAGCCGACGGCTTTGCGCCTGACCCTGGCCGGGCGGTTCTAGCCGCGCGCGGTCCTCAACCCGGCAGCTTGGCCAGGGCGGCGGCGTCGCGCCCGACCTGGGGGGCGAGCCGCGTGGCGCCCTCGGCCTTCATCCGGGTGAGGATGCCGGCCTTGATCTCGGGAATCAAGCCGGGGCCGGCATAGACCAGGCTCGAATAGAGCTGGAGCAGGCTGGCGCCGGCCCGGATCTTGGTCCACGCGGTCTCGGCCGAGTCGATCCCGCCGACGCCGACGAGGGGCAGCTTGCCGCCGACCCGGAGGTAAGCCTCGGCGAGGAGCCGGGTCGCCGCCGTGAAGAGCGGCCGGCCGGAGAGGCCGCCGGTCTCGCGGGCGAGACCCGATTCGCGCAGGGTCCCGGGCCGGGCGATCGTCGTGTTGGACACCACCAGGCCCTGGACGCCGCGCCGGAGGGCGGTGGCCGTCATCGCATCGAGGGCCTCGAGGGTGATGTCGGGGGCGATCTTCAGCAGGATGGCGGTGTCCGGATGGGTCGCGTCCCGGGCCTCGACCACGCGGGCGAGCAATTCGTCGAGGAAGGCCTCGCCCTGGAGGTCGCGCAAGCCGGGCGTGTTCGGCGAGGACACGTTGACGGTGACGAAATCCACCAGCGGCGCCAGGGCGCGGGTGCAGGCGACGTAATCGGCGAGGCGGTCGGTCGAGTCCTTGTTCGCGCCGATGTTGACGCCGACCCGGCCCGGCCGGCCCTTTCGGGCGGCGAGGCGGCCCCGGACCACGTCGAGGCCCTCGCTGTTCAGGCCGAAGCGGTTGATCACCGCCCGATCCTGCGTGAGCCGGAAGACCCGCGGGCGGGGATTGCCCGGCTGCGCCTTCGGAACGACGCCGCCCACCTCGACGAAGCCGAAGCCGAGTCCGAGCAGGGCATCGGGGACCTCCGCACCCTTGTCGAAGCCCGCCGCCAGGCCGACCGGGTTCGGGAACCGGCGCCCCAGCACCTCGACCGCCAGCCGGGCATCGTCGGCAGGGGGCCGGAGGGGTGGCAGGGCGGCGAGCCCGCGCAGGGTCAGGTTGTGCGCCGTCTCGGCGTCGAGGCGGTGCAGCAGGGGCTTGGCAAGGGGGAAGAGAGCGCCGATCATGCGGGACGTCCCGCGGCGAGACCGGTCGGGAGGACGTGGCGTCCGTCGGTGCCCAGGGGCAGTTCGGTGACGGAGCGGACGGCCGTCAGGTCGAGGTCGGCGTAGAGATGCGGGAACAGGGCGCCGCCCCGCGACGGTTCGTAGCGCAGGGCCGGACCCAGGGCCTCGGCCGCCACGGCGACGAGGACGAGGTCCCCGACGCCGGCGAAGTGGCGTGCCGCGGTCTCGGCCACCTGGTCCGCGCTGGAGAAGTGGATATAGCCGTCGGCGCGGTCGATCGGAGCGCCCGCGAAGCGGCCGATGGCCTCGGCCTCACGCCAGAGGGCTCGGGGGGAGATCTTGTAGATGAGCGGCATGCCCGCTCCCTATCGGGTTTCGCAGGGTCGATCAAACGCCGCGGCGCGGATCCAAACCGCAACCGCACGGATACAGTTGAAGTCATGAGTTGCCAGGATGTCGCGATTGCAGATCGAACTGAATTTGCAGCCCCGGCACCATTGCTTTTCGCGTTTTTTAGTTCTACTTTCCTATCTCTAGGCTGGACGTCTTAGCCGTAACTCGCTCTGAGCTTTCGATGCTGTCTCATGAACAGATCTGGACCGCCATCGACCGCCTAGCGGAACGTCATGGATTCTCCGCGTCCGGCCTCGCCCGCAGGGCCGGCCTGGATGCCACCAGCTTCAACCGGTCGAAGCGCATCGGCCCCGACGGCCGCAAGCGCTGGCCCTCCACCGAATCGGTCTCGAAGGTGCTCGCCGCCACCGGGGCGAGCCTCGACGAGTTTCTCAGGCTGATCGAGGCGCGCGACGGACCGGCGCGCACGATGATCCCGTTGATCGGCATGACCCAGGCCGGCGCCGGGCGCCTGTTCACGGACGAGGGCATGCCGACGGGCGGTCCCGGTTGGGAGGAGATCGAGTTTCCGGATCTCGCCGACGACCGTGCCTTCGCCCTGGAAGTGCAGGGCGATTCGATGATGCCGCTCTACCGCGACGGCGACGTGCTCATCGTGTCGCCGACCGCCGGGGTCCGCAAGGGCGACCGGGTCGTGGTCCGGCTGGCCGCCGGCGAGGTCCTGGCCAAGGAACTCAAGCGCAAGACCGCCCGCACCATCGAGCTGGCCTCGCTCAATCCCGATCACGAGGACCGGGTCGTCAACGTCAGCGACATCGCCTGGATCGGCCGGGTGATGTGGGTGCGCCAGTAGCCTGTCCGGCACAGCTTTGCCGTTGCCGCGGTTGCCGCTATGCCTTGGGGCCGGAGGGGCCGCGCGTCCCGGATCGGCGGACAGGCCATGGCATTGCCCCGGACGGACGATCACGCTGCTGAGGGCGAGCCGGAGTCCGGGCTCGTCCGACTGCTGACCGCCTCGGCGGTGCCGGCGGCCCTCCTGGCGCCGGAGGCGTCCGGCGGCCGCGTCGTCCGCGCCAACCGCGCGCTCCTCGATCTTGTCCGGCGATCCCCCGACGCCTCCCTCGACGGCGACCTGCGCGCCTGGCTGGGGCTCGACGGCGACCGGGAATCCGGCGCCGCGTTCGCTGCGGCCCTCGCCGCCGGGGCTCCGGAGGGCATCGAGGTCCTCGCGCGGCCGGGCGGCGGCGCGGCGTTCTGGGCGCAGGTCTTCGTCGTCCCGGTGACGGGGACGCCCTACCGCCTCGCGCAGGTCGTCGACGTGACCCGGCGGCGCGACGCCGAGGGCGCCCTCGCGCTCTCGCGCCAGCGCGAGGCCTTGGGCCTCCTCACCAACAGCGTGGCGCACGAGTTCAACAACTTCCTCCAGATCCTGATCGGCTACATCGACGGGCTGAAGCGGCGCCTGGGCGACCGCGACGAGCCCTTCATCCAGCGCGCCATCGTGCGCTCCACGGATGCGGCCGAGCGCGCCACCACCCTGACCCGGCAGCTCCTCGCCTTCTCGCGGCGCATCGCCCCCGACGTCCGCCCGGTCGACCTGAACCGGCTGATCGAAACATTCGGGGCGCGCATCGGGCCGACGCTTCCGGCCCGCGTCGCCCTCGAGATCCGGACCACGCCGGGGCTCGCCTGCGGCCTCAGCAACCCGACGCAGATCGAGCTCGCCCTCAGCCACATCGTCGCCAATTCCTGCGAGGCGATGCCGGCGCCCGGACGCATCGTCATCGCCACCTTCGCGGTGCCCCCGGGCGACCGCGCCCTGCAGCGGCCGGGCGACGGCGCGGTCGGCATCACGGTGACCGACGAGGGCCAGGGCATGTCGCCCGAGATGGCGGCCCGCGCCCTGGCGCCCTTCGTCACCAGTCGCGAGGCCGGCCGCGGCGCCGGGCTCGCCATCGTGCACGGCCTCGTCAAGCGCCAGAATGGCACGGTGTCGATCGACTCGAAGCCTGGGGAGGGCGCTACGGTCCGGATGGTGTTTCCCGCCGCGCATTGAGGGAAATCGAGGGGATTTCGCGAAGAACACCGGACTAAAACTCCGGCGCGAACGTCACCATATCAGGAGCGGCGTATTCTTCGCCGGACTTCCCTGTTGTTCACCAGAGGCGTTTTCATGCTCACCTCCACCACTCGCCGGAAGCGCGCGGCGTCCATCCTCGCGCTCGCCGCGACGCTGGTCCTCGCAGCGCCCGTCGTCGAGGCGCGTCCCGGAAGCGGCAGCAGCGGTGGCATGGGTTCGCGCGGCTCGCGCACCTACGCGCCGCCCTCGGCCACCACGACGGCCCCCGGCGCGCCGGCCCCGATCCAGCGCTCGCAGACCCAGCCCGGCCCGGCCATGGGCAATCCCGGCATGAACACCGCCGCGCAGCCCGGCCGACGCTTCGGTGGCGGCTTCATGGCCGGCCTGCTCGGCGCGGGCCTGCTCGGCGCGCTCCTCGGCGGCGGTTTCTTCGGCGGCCTCGGCGGCATCGCCTCCTTCCTCGGCCTGATCCTGCAGGTCGGTCTCGTGGTCCTGCTGGTCTCCTTCGCCGTGCGCTGGTTCCGCCGGCGCCAGGGCCAGCCGGCCGCCGCAGGCCTGTCCCGCTCGAACCTCGACGGTGCCGGCGCGAACCCGGGCCCGATGGGCGGTTCTCCGCTCGGGGGCGCTCCGATGGGCGGCAACCCGGGCGATGCCCAGCGCGGTCCCGCTCCGGTCCAGCCGGTGCAGGCGCGTCCCGTCCAGATCAGCCCCGGCGACTTCCAGAGCTTCGAGATCGCCCTCAACGACGTGCAGGCGGCCTATGGCCGTGGGGACGTCGCGGCCCTGCGCAACCTCGCGACTCCGGAGATGGCCGGCTACTTCATCGAGGAACTGCAGGCCAACGAGGCGCGCGGCGTCGTCAACCGGATCTCGGACGTGAAGCTCCTCCAGGGCGACCTCTCCGAGTCCTGGGGCGAGGGCAATGCCGAGTACGCCACGGTGGCGATGCGCTACGCCATCAAGGACGTGACGCTCGACCGCCGGACCGACCGGGTGGTCGAGACCGGCGAGCCGGAGGCGGTGGAGCTCTGGACCTTCGTGCGCGAGCGCGGCGGCCGCTGGGTCCTCTCGGCGATCCAGCAAGGTCGCTGACGCTCGGCCCCGTCCGATACCGATGAATCAAAAGAGCCGCGCGGAGACATCCGCGCGGCTCTTTCGCTGTGCCGAGGGATCAGACGGGGCGGTAGGCCTGGGCCATCGCCACGAAGGCGGAGACCGGAACCTCCTCGGCCCGCGCGGTCTCGGGAATGCCGGCGGCGGCCAGGAGCCGGGCCGGGTCCGGAACCGCCGCCTTGAGGCTTTGGCGCAGCATCTTGCGCCGCTGCCCGAAGGCCGCCCGGGTGATCGCCTCGAGCGCCTGGACCGAGCAGGGCAGGGGATCGCGCCGGGGCGTCAGCCGGACGATGGATGAGGTCACCTTCGGCGGCGGCACGAAGGCCGAGGGCGCCACGTCGAACAGGATATGGGCCTCGGTGCGCCAGCCGCAGAGAACGCCGAGGCGGCCGTAATTCGCCCGATCCTGCTCGTCCGCGACGATGCGCTCGGCCACCTCGCGCTGGAACATCAGCGTCAGGGAATCCCACCAGGGCGGCCAGGCGCCCCCGGCGAGCCAGCCGACGAGGAGCGGCGTGCCGATGTTGTAGGGCAGGTTCGCGACGATCCGTACCGGATCCGTGCCGATCAGGGGCACGGGGTCGAAGCTCAGGGCGTCGGCATCGACCACCTCGAGGCGCCCGGGATAATGCGCCGCGATCTCCGCAAGGGCTGGCAGGGCGCGCGGATCGCGCTCGATCGCGATGACCCGGGCGGCGCCCTCCGCCAGCAGCGCGCGAGTGAGGCCACCGGGGCCAGGCCCGATCTCGACCACGGTGACGCCCTCCAGCGGGCCGGCCGACCGGGCGATCCGCCCGGTGAGGTTGAGATCGAACAGGAAGTTCTGGCCCAGCGCCTTCTTGGGTTCCAGGCTGTGCCGGCGCACCACCTCCCGAAGGGGCGGCAGGCCGTCGATGCTGACGCTCCCGTCCTCGCTCACGCGCCGGCCTTCACGAGACGGGCGGCAAGGCGGAGCGCCGCCATCAGGCTGTCGGGCCGGGCGATGCCCTTGCCGGCGATGTCGAAGGCCGTGCCGTGGTCCGGCGAGGTACGGATGAAGGGGAGTCCGAGGGTGACGTTCACGCCCTCGTCGAAGGCCAGGGTCTTGATCGGGATCAGGGCCTGGTCGTGGGTCGGCGTCAACGCGACGTCGTAGGTCGCCCGCGCCCGTTCGTGGAACAGGGTGTCGGCGGGCAGCGGCCCGCGGATGTCGATGCCCTCGGTCTGCAACTGCAGCACGGCCGGCTCCAGCACGTCGCGGTCCTCCGTGCCCATGGTGGCGTTCTCGCCCGCATGGGGGTTGAGGCCGGAGAGGACGAGGCGCGGCCGGGCGAGGCCGAAGCGCCGCCGCAGGTCCTCCGCCACGATGCGGGCGGTGCGCATGACGAGGTCCTGCGTCAGCAGTTCGGGGACCCGCCGCAGGGCGACGTGGATGGTGACGGGCACCACCGCGAGGGTCTCGCTCCAGAGCATCATCACGGGGAGCGGCGGGGTCTCGCCGGGTGCGACGGAGCAGGCGGCCAGGAACTCGGTATGGCCCGGATGGGCGAAGCCGACCTGCGTGAGCACGTACTTGGCGATCGGGTTGGTGACCAGGGCGGTGGCCGCCCCGGAACGGACGAGGTCCACCGCGGTGGTGATCGATTCCAGGATCGCGCCGGCATTGGCGGAATCGGGGCGCCCCGCCACCGCGTGAACGGCCGCGCCGCTCGGCAGGGCCATCACCGGGAGGGCGCGCCCGAACACCTCGGTGGCGAGGTCCGGGCCGACATCGGCGATGGGCACCTGCAGGTTGAGCTCGCTCGCCCGCCGCTCGACGAAGTCGGGGTCGGCGACGAGGAAGAAGGGAGGCAGGCCGGGGCCCGCATCGCGCAGGCGCCACGCCATCAGGGCGAGTTCCGGGCCGATGCCGGCCGGGTCTCCGAGCGTGAGGGCGATCGGCCCGTGCAGGCTGCTCACCGCATCACTCCGTGTCGTTCCAGGGGCGGGCCGCCTCAGCGGACCGTCGAGATGCCGTCGGCCGTGATGGCCGTGTTCAGGTTCTGGCGGAAATCCGCCTCGCCCAGGGTCTTGAGTTCGAGCCGCAGCAGCACCGTCCGGTTGCGCTCGCTGGTGCCGAGCGAGGCCGCCACGGGCGAGACGATGTAGTTGACGGAAACCGTGGTGCACTCGTCTTGGTAACCGCCGCCGATGCTCATGCCCGAGAGATAGGCCCGGCCCGGGTTGCTGTAGACAGGCGCGGCGCCGACGGGGTTCGCGAGGTAGGAGGCGTAGGCCGTCTGGAAGTTGTCGCGCACGTCGAGGTAGTGGGACAGATCGACCAGGGCGGAGCCGGTCACGAACCAGTTCGGCGTCACGTGGTAGGTCGCCGAGGCGGTGATGCCCTCGCGCCGGTTGGCGAAGCCGAGGGCCGGCTGCGCCTTGTAGTAGGAATAGAACGCCGACAGATCGATCGGCGCGAAGGGCGCGAGGCGGGCGATCACGCCGGTCTCGACCCGGTTCACCCCGAGATCCGCATGGTCGAAGCGGCCGCGGGTGATGAAGGTGATGTGCTGGTTCGGCGAGAGCTGGAACCGGCCGACGAAGTCCGAGGCCCGGCTGTCGAGGCCGGAATCGAGGCCGACATTGGCGATGTCGCCGCGGCGGAACGAGTTGACGCCGGCGATCTGGATCGACTCGCCGAACATGACGTTCGCGTACCAGCCCGCGGGGGTCACGACGGAATACTGTGCGCCGATATTGGTGCGTACGCCGCCCTCGACCCGGTCGTAGCCCGAGAACTTGTCCCACTCGAACAGCGAGGTGTCGTCGAAGATCAGGCTCTGCGCGTCCTCGTTCGGCAGCCGGCCGATATGGGTCTCGCTCGGGCGCGCGATGACCTGCGCGATCGGCTCGAGGGTGTGGACGCCGAGGGGGCCGAAATTGCTGACGAACGGGTAGCGGTAGTCGATGCCGACGGCGGGCAGCACCCGGCCCGAGAAATCCGCGTCCTGCGTCGCGATGTTGGCCGAGAGGGCGTTCTGGTAGCCCGAGGTGCGCGGGTCGACGAAGAACGCGTCCGTGCGCAGGTAGGCGAACGGCGTGAAGACCTGGCCCACATCGTCGATGAAGCTGCGGCGCCAGGAGAGCTGGGCCGACGCGCGGGTGTTCGTGCCGGCCAGGCCCCGGATCACGCACTGCCCGCGCGAGAACGATGTGCACGTCTCGTAGAGGTAGTAGGTCTTGCCGTTGATCGTCGGGGTCAGCAGGTAGGCGGTCGGGCTCTGGACCGCCTGGAAGTCGGTGGCCTGACGGGTCAGGCTGGTGATGTTGGCCTCGAAGCGGACCTCGCCGCCGAGGAAGCCCGGCCCGTTGATGCGCTTGTCGTAGTCGATCACCGGCGCGACGAAGGGCTGCTCCTTCTGCCAGTCAAAGCTCGACAGGCCCTTGAAGTAGTAGCCCCGTGCCTCGAACCACGAGCGGTCGCCCTGGCCGATCAGGTAGCCGGTCGACACCGCCTCGCGGAAGTAATCGGTCGTGATGCTCTGGTTGCGGATGCGGTAGTTATCCAGGAACCACTTGTCGGTGACGCCGACGATGTCCCAGCCGGTGCGCCAGCGGTCGTTGATGTAGAACTGGCCCTTGGTCTCCACCGAGCCGCGGAAGTCGCGGTCGCCCGCGCCCAGAGGACCGGGCAGGAAGGCGCTCGGCGTCGTCTGGAAGATGCCGGACAGGCGCAGATTGTACGAGCCGGTCTCCAGCCGGTGCCGGAACTCGGCCTGGCCGAGGACGCCCTGGTTGCTCAGGAAGGCCGGCGAGAGGGTGAGATCGTAGTTCGGCGCGAGGTTGACGAAGAACGGGGTCGCGAGGCCGGAGCCCAGCGCCGTCGAGGTGAGGAAGCGCGGCGTCAGGAAGCCGGTCTTGCGCTTCACCGTCGGGTCGGCGGTCTCGAAATAGGGCAGGTAGGCGACCGGGATGCCGCCGATCTCGAGGGTCGATTCCTCGAAGGCGACGGTGTGGGTCTGGTTGTTGTGGACGATCTTGGTGGCGCGGATCTGCCAGAGCGGCGGCGTCTCCGGGTTGTTCTTGCACGGCTCGCAGGCGGTGTAGGTGCCGTACTCGAAGCTCGTGCTGTCGCCCTCGATCCGCTCGGCGCGGGGCGCGGAGAATCGGGTGCGGACGGTCTGTCCGTTCAGCTGGACGCTCTGCTGGACGCGCAGCGCGTCGATGAAGCCGTTCTTGAAGTCGTCGGTGAGCTCCATCCTGGAGCCGGTGACCACGGCGCCCGAGGCCTCCGTCAGGCGCACGTTGCCCTCGGCGAAGACGCGGCTCGCCTGGCGGTCGTAGATCACCCGGTCGGCCTGCAGGGTCCGCGGGCCGTAATGCAGCTCGGCGTTGCCGCGGGCCGTCACGGTGTTGCGGTCGTTGTCGTAGACGAGCTCCGCGGCCTCCACGAGGAGGCGCTCGGCGGGCTTGCCCGAATCCGGTTTGCCGGCGGTCGCCTTCGGGGCGCCGGCCCTCGAGGCCCCCTGGGCGAGCGCCTGCCCGCCGGGCGCCGCGGGGGCGACGGCCGTGAGCATCACCACGAACCCCGTGGCCAACGTGATGTCGGCGACCTTACGCAACGCCAGTCCCAACTCCTGCCAAGGCCTTCGACCCTTCGCCACCACCGAGTCCGACATCAGCCGTCCTCCTGATAGAGAAGCGTGAGCGTACCAAGGAGACTCCCTACCACGGCCGGGAACCAGGCCGCCACAGCCGGCGTCACGATTCCCGAGGCACCGAGGCCTTCCAGCACCTGTCGCGCGACGTACAGCACGAACCCCGCCGCCACGCCGCCCAGCACCAGTTTGCCCACCCCACCAAAGCGGAAGAACCTTAAGGAAACGCTGGCCGCCACCAAGACCATGGCCAGGAACAGGACAGGCCTGGCCAGCAGCACGTCGTACTGGAGACGGTAGCGGGTGGCGTCGAGGCCCGCCCGCTCGGAGCGCGAAATGGTCTCGGGGAGTTGCCAGAAAGGCACGGATTCCGGCGGCGTGAAGCGCTGCCGCACCTGCGAGGGCACCAGGGTCGAGGCGATCAGGTAGGTGTCGAAGGTCTCGGCCGGCTGACCCTTGGCCATCACCCGGGCCTGGTTCAGCTCCCAGTAGCCGTCGTGCAGGCTGGCCTTGGCGGCCTCGATCTGCGCGGTGAAGACGCCGGCCTCGTCGAAGGTGAAGACCGAGACGCCCGCGAGCGTGGTGGTGCCCTCCACCGCGGTGTCGGCCCGGATGATCGCCTGCCCGTCGAGGCTGCGCTGGCGGATCCACAGGTCCTTGCCGGAATTGGCCTTGGTCGAGCGGGCGAAGATCTTCGCCTCGATCTCGGTGGAGCGCTGCTTCATCAGCGCCGAGACGGGGTTGTAGACGCCGACCGTGAAGGCCCCGATGGCCAGCGCCACGAACACGCCGGGCTGCAGGAACTGCCAGGCCGAGATGCCGGCCGCCCGGGCCACCACCAGTTCGAGCTTGCGCGAGAGCTGGAGCAGGGCGGCCATCGAGCCGAACAGGATCGCGAAGGGCAGCACGCCCTCGGCCACGGCCGGGGTCCGATAGAGCGAGAGCTGCGCCATCAAACCTGTGGACGCGCCCTCCGCGTCGCCGGCGCGGCGCAGGAGCTCGACGAAATCGAGGGTGTAGACGAGCGTGAACACCGTGAGGAACACGCCCAGGATCGTGCGCACGAAGCGCATCGCGAAGTAGCGGCCGAGGGTGGCGCCGATCAGCATCGCGTCAGCCCCGCCTCACTGCACGCCGAGGCGCGGGCGCCGGCCGAAGCGGCCGAAGAACCCGGCCGCGGCCCGGCTCACCCGGGTGTTCCAGTCCCGCACCGCCGCGCCGTTGAAGATCATCACCGCCGAGATCAGGATGGCGAGGAGGGGCACGGCGTAGACCGCGATCACCGCGCCCTGGCTGCGGGCGGCCGCGCTGGAGGCGGCGAAGCCGCCGATGCGCACCACCACCACGGCGAGGACCGCCCCCGCGACCGCGAGGCCGCGCCCCTGGCGCGTGGTGCGCGGGTCGCCCAGCGCCGCGAAGGCGATGAAGGTCAGGGCGAGCGGGTAGAGCCAGGACGAGAGCCGGTCGTGCAACTCGGCCCGGAAGCGGCCCTTCTGCTGCTTGTAATAGGTCTCGCTGGTGTCGGGAAACAGAAGCTGCGCCGTGGCGCGCTCGCGCGGCTTGTAGACCAGCTCGGCATCGGGCGGCGTGAAGGCCGCGAGATCGACGGTGTAGCGCTCGAAGGTGATGATCGACGCATCGCGGGAATCCTTCTGCTGCCGGTGGATGCTGCCCTTCTCGAGGGCGAGGTAGCTCTGGCCGCCGTATTCCTGCGCCTGGCCGCGCTCGGCGAGATACACCACCGACTTGCCGGCCTCGCGCTTGTCCTGGATGAACAGGCCGAGCAGGGCTCCGCCCGGGCCGCGCTCGCGGAAGTGGAAGGTGATGCCGCTGTCGAGGCTGGTGAACTGCCCTTCCTTGACCACGTTGGCGATGAAGTCGCCCCGCACCCGGGTCAGCACGTCGCGCAATTCTTGGAAGGACGACGGCATCACCTGGATCGTCAGGAAGGCCACCGCGAGGCTGACGGCGAGGCCGAGGCTGAGGAAGGGCCGCAGGATCTGGCGGGGCCGCATGCCCGCGGCCGACATCACGATGAGCTCGGAATCGCCGTTCAGCTTGTTCAGCGCGTAGACGACCGCGATGAACAGCGCCACCGGGGCGATCACGGTGATCAGCGTCGGCAGCGACAGGCCGGTGATGAGGAAGAAGATCACCAGGGTCTGGCCCTTGGCGGTGATGAGGTCGAGCTCGCGCAGGGCCTGCGTCACCCAGATCGTGCCGGTGAGGCCGACGAGGCAGGCGAAGAATGCCCCGAGCGCGATTCTGAAGATGTAGCGCTCGATCTGCGTCATGGGTTCTCGTGGATCGGCGTCCCGCGGATCGCCTCCCGCCTCGCCTGGCGAGGCTCGGCCCCGCCCGTTTCTACCCGTCCCGCCCCCCGGCCGTCGACTCCGATCCGGGCGCGCCGATTCGGGCACTTTCAGGGCCGTCCGGTCGCGTTGCGTTCTCTGCCTCAACAGGTACACAGAAGCGCCTGGAGCGGCACGTCCGATGCCGTGCCGCTCCGCACATCTTGCACGCACGACTTCGAACGCACCGTTCGTTCGAGCCCAATCCTCGGAAAGCTAGCGTCATGGCGGACGGAATTACGATCGCGTTCGGGTCCCTGGGTCCGGTGGGCCGAGGCGACGTCGTCCTCTTCGTTGGCGACGATCTCGCCCTGGCTCCGGCCGTGGCCCAGGCGATCGGTGGCGGCGTGGCCGATCTCGTCGCCCGCGCGGCCGCGGGCGAGCGCTTCAAGGGCAAGTCCCTATCGGCCCTGGCGCTGCCCGCCCCGGCCGGCCTCGACGCCGACCGCCTCCTGGTGATCGGCCTCGGCTCGGAGAAGGATCGCGCCAAGATCGACTGGCCGGCGCTCGGCGGCTTCACCGCCAGCAAGGTCTCGGGCCGGAGCGCCCATGCCGCACTGATCTTCGCCGGCCTCGACGTCACCGCGGCGAATGCCGCCGACTTCGCCCTCGGTGCCCGCCTGCGCCACTACAGCTTCGACCGCTACAAGACCAAGAAGAAGCCCGAGGGCGAGGATGCGAAGGGCACCGCGCTGACCCTGATGGTGGCGGATGCCGCCGCCGCCGAGGCCGCCGCAAAGGTCTCGGAGGCCGTCGCCGACGGCGTCATCCTGGCCCGCGAACTCGTCAACGAGCCGCCGAACGTCCTCTACCCGGAGGAATTCGCCCGCCGTGCCGAGGCGCTGACGCAGCTCGGCGTCGAGGTCGAGGTGCTCGGCCCCGGCAAGCTCGAGGCGCTCGGCATGCGCGCCCTCCTCGCCGTGGCTCAGGGCTCCACCAAGGAGGCCCGCGTCGTGGTGATGCGCTGGAACGGCGCCGCCGATCCGTCGGAGGCACCCATCGCCTTCATCGGCAAGGGCGTGTGCTTCGATTCCGGGGGCGTCTCGATCAAGTCCGCCGGCGGCATGGAGGACATGAAGGGCGACATGGGCGGGGCGGCCTGCGTGGTCGGCACGATGCACGCCCTCGCGAGCCGCAAGGCGAAGGTCAACGTCGTGGGCGCCATCGGCATCGTCGAGAACATGCCCGACGGCAACGCCATGCGCCCGAGCGACATCATCACCTCGATGTCGGGCCAGACCATCGAGGTCATCAACACCGACGCCGAGGGCCGCCTCGTCCTCGCCGACGTGCTCTGGCACATCCAGGGCTCCTATAAGCCGAAGTTCATGATCGACCTCGCCACCCTGACGGGCGCGATCATCGTGGCGCTCGGCCAGGACATCGCCGGGATGTTCTCCAACGACGACGCCCTCTCGGCCAAGATCGCGGCGGCCGGCGAGGCGACGGGCGAAGCCGTGTGGCGGATGCCGCTGATCCCGGCCTACGACAAGGCCATCGATTCGAAGTTCGCCGACATGAAGAACTCCGGCGGCCGCCACGGTGGTGCCGCCACGGCGGCCTCGTTCCTGAAGCGCTACGTGAACGACGTGCCGTGGGCGCATCTCGATATCGCCGGCGTCGCGATGTCCTCGTCGGCGAGCGAGATCAACCGGAGCTGGGGGGCGGGCTGGGGCGTGCGCCTGCTCGACCGCCTGGTGCGCGACAACTACGAGGCCTGAGCCGCGTGCTGCCGGGCGCGGTTCCGCTGGCAGCCGCGATCCTGGCGGTCGCCGTCGCCTTCGTCACGGGCTTCGACCAGCGGGCGGCCCTGCCGCCCGAGCTCGAAGCCCGCTTCTACGGCTTCTTCCTCGATCGCTACCCGCTCTTTGCGGTGGCGATCGTCTACGGGCTCGCCTGCCTCGGCCTGCGGATCGTCCGGCCGGGTCCCGCCGGCTGGGCCCGCCGGCTCGTCGGCGGAGCGCTCGCCCTGGCGCTGTTCCTGGCGGTCTGCCTGCATCCCACCTTCGGTGGCGTGACCCTGCGCCTCGCCTTCGCCAGCGGCGGCACCGCCTTCCTGACCCAGCAGGCGATGCCGGCCGCCTACGCCCTCGGGTCGGCGCTGGCCGCCACCCTGTTCGCGACGTCACTGGGCATCGGCGCCCTGCTGATCGGCAACCGGCCGCCGCAGCGCCCGCGGCGCTGGCTGCGGACGATCGCCGGGATCCTGCTGCGCTACCTCACCCTCTGGTTCGCCCTGGCGGTGCTCGGTCTCGCCCATGCGGCGGGCTTCGGCATCTGGCCGCACCGTTCGATGACGATGACCGATGCCGTGTTAGCGGTGGCCCTGGCCAGCATCGCCTTTCTGCCGCACCTCAGCTGCAATGGGCTGACGATGCGTCAGGATCGTTCTCGCCGACTCCATGCCGCCGCTTGATCCCGGCGCCGGGATGGCCGAGGATGGTTTAGATGTGAACTAAGGGGGCAGGAAGCCGCCGGGTCGCGTCGCAGGGAGGATCCACATGGCCGAAACCCGGAGCGCCGCGCGCCCGTGGCTGACCGCTTATCCGCCGGGCATTCCCGCGGAGCTCGACGTCGACCGCCTCGGGACGCTGGTCGATCTGTTCGAGGATTGCATGGCGCGCTCGGCCGCGCGTCCGGCCCTGGAGAGTTTCGGCGCCCGGGTCTCCTACGCGGCCCTCGGCGCGTCGTCCGAGGCCGTGGCGGCGTGGCTCGCCGCGCAGGGCCTCGCCAAGGGCGACCGCGTCGCGATCATGATGCCGAACGTCGCCGCCTATCCGGCGACGATCTTCGGCGTGCTGCTCGCCGGCTGCACCGTCGTCAACGTCAATCCCCTCTACACCCCGCGCGAACTGACGGCGCAACTGAACGACTCGGGCGCGCGCATCCTGTTCGTCCTGGAGAACTTCGCCCACACGGTGATGCAGGCCCTGCCGGACCTCGCCCTCGACCGCATCGTCCTGGCCGGCCCCGGCGACGGCCTCGGCCTGAAGGGACGGCTGATCACCCTCGCCTCGCGCCACCTGAAGAAGGCGGTTCCGCCCTATCGCTTCCCCGACGGGCTCGCGGTCCGCTTCGACGTGGTGATCCGCGCGGGGACCGGCAAGCCCAAGGTCCGGGTCCGCGTCGGGCCGGACGACCTGGCGTTCCTGCAGTACACCGGCGGGACCACGGGGGTGGCCAAGGCGGCGATGCTCACCCACCGCAACATCATGGCCAATGTCGAGCAGAGCCGGATCTGGTTCCGCGTCTCCACCGATGACGGGCAGGCGCGCGTCATGGTCACGGCGCTGCCGCTCTACCACATCTTCGCACTGACCTGCTGCTTCTTCTTCTTCATGAAGGTCGGCGGTTGCTGCCTGCTGATCGCCAATCCGCGCGATGCCGACGGCTTCATCAAGACTCTCAAGGGCACGCGCTTCACCCACTTCTCCGGGGTGAACACCCTGTTCAACCTGCTGATCAACCATCCGAGGATCCGGGAGGTCGACTTCTCGAAGCTCGATTTCGTCATCGCCGGCGGCATGGCGGTGCAGGCCACCGTCGCCGAGAAGTGGAAGGCGATCACCGGCCACGCCATCGTCGAGGGCTACGGCCTGTCCGAGACCTCGCCGGTGGTCTGCGTCAACCCGCCGGATCTCGCCGAGTGGAGCGGCACCATCGGCTATCCGGTGCCCTCGACCGACGTCTCGATCCGCGGGCTCGACGGTCGGGAGGTCGAGATCGGCAAGCCGGGCGAGCTCTGCGTGCAAGGCCCCCAGGTCATGGGCGGCTACTGGAAGCGCCCGGACGAGACCGCCCGGGCCACCACGGCGGACGGCTATTTCCGCACCGGCGACGTGGCGGTGCTCAACCCCGATGGGCAGGTCCGCATCGTCGACCGGATGAAGGACATGATCCTGGTCTCGGGCTTCAACGTCTACCCGAACGAGATCGAGGACGTGCTCGCGAGCCATCCAGGCGTGCTCGAATGCGCCGTGGTGGGCGCCGTCAACGACGAGACCGGCGAGATGGTCGTCGCCCACGTGGTGCGCAAGGACGACGCGATGACCACCGACGCGCTGCGGACCTTCGCCCGCTCGCAGCTCACCGGCTACAAGGTGCCCCGCCGGGTCGTCTTCCACGACGCCCTGCCCAAGACCAATGTGGGCAAGGTGCTGCGCCGGGCCCTGCGCGACGATCCGCCCCCGCCGTGACGCCCGCGCGCCCGTAACCTTCGCATCCCTGCCGGCGAAGGGTGACATCGAGACGGCTTGCACGTTCGCCGCGTCCGGCCAATGTCAGCGCAACAGGCCGGCGCGCAGCGACTCGCGCCGCACGGAGGGATCGACATGCACATCAGGCGTACCCGGGCATGGGAGATGCCCGAACATCTCGCGACGCCGGAGAGCGTCTTCCTCGACCGCCGGCGCCTCCTCGGCGGTGCGGCGGGCCTGGCGGCCGCCTCGCTCATCGGGACGGATGGCGCCCGGGCGGCGTCCGATCCCACCGCCGACCTCTACCCGGCCAAGCGGAACGAGGCCTATACCCTCGACCGCCCGCTGACGCCCGAGAAGTACAGCGCCGACTACAACAACTTCTATGAGTACGGCACCTCGAAGTCGGTTCTCCCGGCCGCGAACGCCCTGAAGACCCGCCCCTGGACGGTGGCGATCGACGGCCTCGTCGAGAAGCCGATGTCCCTCGGGATCGACGACCTGATCCGCAAGATGCCGCTGGAGGAGCGCCTCTACCGGCACCGCTGCGTCGAGGCGTGGTCGATGTCGGTGCCCTGGACCGGGTTCCCGCTCTCGAAGCTCGTGGCCCTGGCCAAGCCGACCTCGGGCGCGAAGTACATCCAGATGCAGACCTTCCTCGACCGGTCGATGGCACCGGGCCAGAAGTCGTTCCTGTATCCCTGGCCCTACACCGAGGGGCTGACCCTCGACGAGGCCGGCAACGACCTCGCCTTCATCGCCACCGGCGTCTACGGCAAGCCGCTCGCCAACCAGTTCGGCGCGCCGATCCGCCTCGTGGTGCCGTGGAAGTACGGCTTCAAGTCGGTGAAATCGATCACCAAGATCTCGTTCGTGGCCGAGCGTCCGAAGACCTTCTGGGAAGGGCTGCAATCGGCCGAGTACGGCTTCTGGGCGAACGTCAACCCGGCGGTGTCGCATCCGCGCTGGAGCCAGGCCACGGAACGGGTGCTGGGCACCGACCAGCGCGTCCCGACCCTGATCTACAACGGCTACGGCGAGCAGGTCGCCGGCCTCTACAAGGGGCTCGAGAAGGAGCGCCTGTTCGTCTGAAGCCGGCGGCCGACGGGGCCGGGGTCGGCCTCGTCGGCTCAATAGGTCCAGCGCCGGCCCTAATAGGTCCAGCGCTGGGCCTTCGCGACGAGGAAGTCGCGGAACGCCTGGACGCGGGCCACCGAGCGCATCTCCTCGGCATAGACGAGGTAGCTCTCCATGTGCGGCATCTCGGTCTCGCGCATGACCTGCACCAGCCCCGCCTGACCCTCCGCCGCGTAGTCGGGCAGGATGCCGATGCCGGCGCCGGTATCGATGGCCTGCTGCAGGGCGGTGATGTTGTTCACCGTGAAGTGGATCGTCCGGCGCTCCTGGCCCTCGCGGCCGACGGTGGAGAGCCAGTGCGTCGCCAGCAGGTAGGACGGCTCGTTGCCGCCGAACGAGACCAGGCGGTGGTTGTCGAGGTCGGCGATGGATTTCGGCTCGCCGAAGCGCTTGACGTAATCCTGAGACGCGAAGGCGTGGTAGTGCACCGTGAACAGCCGCCGCTGGATCAGGTCCGGCTGAGCCGGGCGCCGCATGCGGATGGCCACGTCCGCCTCGCGCATGGCCAGATCGAGCTCCTCGTTGGTGAGGATGAGCTCGACGCGCACGTCCGGGTAGAGATCGAGGAATTCGGCGATTCGCTGGGCAAGCCAGGCGGTGCCGAGACCGACCGTCGTCGTCACCTTGAGGTCGCCGGTCGGCCGCTCGCTCGTCTCGACCAGGCGCGCCTTGGTGTTCTCGAGGCGCAGCTTCATGTCGCGCGCCGCGCGGAACAGCAGGTCGCCCTGCTCGGTCAGGATCAGGCCGCGGGCGTGGCGGTGGAACAGCGGCGCCTTCAACTCGCGCTCGAGGGCGCTGATCTGTCGGCTCACGGCCGACTGGCTCAGGCCGATGTCGTCGCCCGCGCGCGTGAAGCTGCCGGCTTCCGCGACGTTGAGGAAGATGCGGATCTTGTCCCAGTCCAAGGCGTCCACTCCCATACGCAACCCGACGCCGGCTGATCATGCCTCCCGTCCCGCCGAGCCGCGATCCGGACACCCATGCCAGGCCCGATCGACTCGACCCGCCCGGGACGCGCGGAGCGCGGGAGGGGTGGGCCTCGAGTCATGCGGGTGGCGCCGACGGCGCATGCCGTCAGCGCTTAGGTTAGTGATTCGACCTTGCGATTGTCTTGACGCCGCGCGCAAGACGCATGGCGCCGTCGTCCGCCGGAATTTTCCTATTCTGCGGCCGCTTGCTGGGGTGTTTCGCCGACTTCGAGGGCGGCTAAGTACTTCTCGGCGTCCAGAGCAGCCATGCACCCCATGCCGGCGGCGGTTATCGCCTGACGGTAGACGTCGTCGGTGACGTCGCCCGCCGCGTAGACGCCGGGGATCGCCGTATGGGTCGTGCCCGGCGCGGTGTCGATGTAGCCGCCATCGCGCATGGCGAGCTGACCCTCGAAGATCCCGGTGGCCGGCTGGTGGCCGATGGCGATGAACACGCCGTCGGTCCTGCGCTCGGTGATCTCGCCGGTGCGGGTGTCCTTGAGGCGGACATGGGTCACGGACGGCGGCTTCTCGCTGCCGCAGATCTCCTCGACCGCGTGGTGCCACACCACCTCGACATTCGGATGCTTGAACAGCCGCTCCTGCAGGATGCGCTCGGCGCGGAACTCGCCGCGGCGGTGGACGACGATGACCTTGGCGGCCAGATTGGCGAGGTAGAGCGCCTCCTCCACGGCGGTGTTGCCGCCGCCGACCACCACGACCTCCTTGCCCCGGAAGAAGAAGCCGTCGCAGGTGGCGCAGGCCGAGACGCCGAAGCCTTGGAACTTGGCCTCGGAGGGAAGGCCGAGCCACTTCGCCTGGGCGCCGGTGGCGATGATCACGGCGTCGGCCGAGTAGGTCTCGCCGGAATCGGCCTCGAGCCGGAACGGCCGGACGTTCAGATCGACCCTGGTGATGTACTCGGACACGATCCTGGTGCCGACGTGCTCGGCCTGAAGGCGCATCTGCTCCATCAGCCAGGGACCCTGGATCGCCTCGGCGAAGCCCGGGTAGTTCTCGACGTCCGTGGTGATCATCAGCTGCCCGCCGGGCTGGAAGCCCGAGATCATGAGCGGTTCGACCATGGCGCGGGCGGCGTAGATCGCGGCGGTGTAGCCGGCGGGACCCGAGCCGATGATGATGAGTTTGGAGTGGGTGTGCGCCATCGCTCTCGTCTCCTTCAGGCCCATCGCGCGCGGTGATCGGCATAGGCCTTGGCCATCGCGCCTGCGATGACGGGGGTCGCATCCAGGGGCCGGTAGTGCAGTTCCTCGAGGCGGCCGACGAAGGGCTTCAGGGCCCCCGCCATCGCGAGTCCGGCGAAGAGCCGCCTGTGACGGATATAGGTCTTCGGCAGGTCGAACAGGAGAACCGGTGTGCCGGTGCTCACGGCCTCGCCAACCATGTTCGACGAATCCGACGTGACGACGATCGAATCGGCGATCGCCAGCATCGGAACATAGGGGTTCGGGCTGCCGCCGTCCCAGAAGAAGCCGCCCTTGGTCGCGACCATGGTCCGCAGGGCGTCCCGCAGGTTCTGCGGCGTGCGCCGGGACACGGTGACCATCAGCGAGCAGCCGCCGTCGGTCAGCTTGTCGAGGTCGCGCAGGAGCCGGCGCATGTCCGCCGGGCGATAGCTGAGATGCCGGCTGTCGCCGCCGACCAGCACCGCGATCCGGGGCCAGGGCAGCGCGGACAGGCGGGGGTCGGCGTTGGCGCGGGCCTCGGCCAGGCGCTCCGGCGTGACCTGGTGCGGCGGCGTCAGCGTCGTGAAGACGTTGGGTCCGCGCAGGTCGTCGTAATCGGGCACCCAGATGAAGTTCGCCGCATCGTGCCCGATGCGCGGATCCTTCAGGAACGCCGTGAAGGTCCGGCCCTGCGAGGCGGCCCGCACCGCGCGCAGGTACGGCACGGACCGGCGTCCCGAGGCGATCAGCAGGTCGGGGAGGGGGCCGGCGAGGACGCCGCGGGGGCCGCCCGCCCGGTCCCGCGGATCGGTCGGGCCCCAGGGCGCCATCCAGCCGAAGGGCGGACGCGGTGCGATCCGACGGATCTCGAACGGCAGGCCGAGGGTTTCGGCGAGGCCAATGCACTGGTTCTCGTCGCCCGCCTTGCCGTCGGTGACGATCCAGGTCCTGGCCTGGGCGAGTTCGGGGAGCGGCGCGGAGGTGCCGGTGGGGGAGGGCATCGCGGACGCTGCCGACATCAGGTGATCCAGGTCAATCCTCGGGCGAAATCATCCGCGGCGCCGTCCACCTAATCCGCGGGCAGGGCGCGCCGCAGCCACCCCGCATAGTGCTGGGCGATGGCGGTCAACCGCCGGCGCTCGGAATCCGGGTCGTACCAGGCGCCGCCCGAACTCGCCGGGACGGCGGAGAGCTGCGGGTGGCGGGCGAGGATTTCGCCTCGGCGCCCGACGAGAAGGGCCTCGCCGTCGAGGTAGTCGCTCTGGGTCCCGCCGCCGAGACGCCCGCGTCCGCCGTCGCCCCCGGCATAGGGATTGATCGACAGGCCCTTGATCCGAACCAGCAGGACGGGACCGCGGCCGCCGAGCCGGTCGGCGAACTCCGTCCGTAGGGCGGCGAGCAGGTCCTCACGCAGATCGAGGGCGGGGGTGCCGCCGCCGAGGGCGATCAGCGGCCGGACATCGACCTGGATGCCGGAGAGCCGCTCGCCCCCGAGGCTCGGCAGCCCTTCGGCCCGGGCCGCTCCGAGCAGCGCGACGAGACCGAGCAGCGGCCCCGCCGCCCGGAGGAATCCCGGCCGCATCGGCGACTCAGCCGCCGTACTGGACGGCGACGACCTCGTAGGACTTGCCGCCGCCCGGCGTCGTCACCTCGACGGTATCGCCGACGCCCTTGCCGATCAGCGCGCGGGCGATCGGGGAGGTGATGGAGACCAGGCCGGACCGCACGTCCGCCTCCGGCTCGCCGACGAGCTGATAGGTCTTCTCCTCCTCGGTGTCCTCGTCGAGGAGCTTCACCGTGGCGCCGAACTTGATCTTCGTGCCCGAGAGCTTGGAAACGTCGATCACCTCCGCGCGCGAGATCATGCTCTCCAGTTCCAGGACGCGGCCCTCGTTATGGGACTGCGCCTCCTTGGCGGCATGGTACTCGGCGTTCTCCGACAGGTCGCCGAGGGCGCGGGCCTCGGCGATGGCCTGGATGATCCGCTGGCGCTCCACCTGCTGGCGGTGCTTCAACTCCTCCTCCAGCGCTGCGTAACCGCGCACCGTCATCGGAACCTTGTCTATCGTCATCGTCTCGCGCCACAATGAATAAGCCCGGCCGGAGCATGTCGCTCCTTCCGGGCCAGAGTAAATTACTCCCGAACCGCCAACAACACGGCTTCCGATCAACACGGAATCCGCGCGAGAATTCAGGCCGCGAAGTATTCCTGCAAGGCGCGGACCTTGAGATCGCCTCCAAGATAGGCCTTGATCCCTTCGGCCGCCGCCATCGCTCCTGCAAGAGTGGTGTAGTACGGCACTTTATGCAAGAGGGCGGCCCGCCGGAGCGAGCGCGAGTCCGACAGTGCGCCGGCGCCCTCGGTGGTGTTGAAGACGAGCTGGATGTCGCCGTTCTTGATCGAGTCGACGACGTGCGGCCGGCCTTCCAGGACCTTGTTCACCCGCTCCGTCGGGACGCCCTCGTCGGCGAGGAAGCGCTGGGTGCCCCCCGTCGCGACGATCGAGAAGCCCAGTTCCGAGAGCAGGCGGATCGCCGGCAGGATGCGCTCCTTGTCGGCGTCGCGCACCGACACGAACACCGCGCCGCCCTTCGGAACCAGGGTGCCCGAGCCGAGCTGGCTCTTGGCGAAGGCGACGCCGAAGCTCGAATCGAGGCCGATGACCTCGCCGGTGGACCGCATCTCGGGGCCGAGCAGCACGTCGACGCCGGGGAAGCGGGCGAAGGGGAACACCGCCTCCTTGACGGCGATGTGATCCAGGACCTTCGCCTTCAGGCCGAAGCTCGCCAGCGACTCGCCGGCCATGACGCGGGCGGCGATCTTCGCGATCGGATCCCCGATGACCTTGGCGACGAAGGGCACCGTGCGCGAGGCGCGCGGATTCACCTCCAGCACGTAGATCGTGCCGTCCTTGATCGCGTACTGCACGTTCATCAGGCCGCCGACCTTCAGGGCCAAGGCCATGGCCCGGGTCTGCCGCTCCAGCTCGGCGACGATCTCCGGCGAGAGTGAGCGCGAGGGCAGCGAGCAGGCGGAATCGCCCGAGTGGATGCCCGCCTCCTCGATGTGCTCCATGATGCCGGCGATGAAGACGTCCTTGCCGTCGCAGATGGCGTCGACGTCGATCTCGGTGGCGTCCGACAGGTAGCGGTCGAACAGGAGCGGGTTCTTGCCCAGCACCGTGTTGATCTGCCCCGTCTTGTCGTTGGGGTAGCGCGCCTTGACGTCCGAGGGGATCAGGCTCGGCAGGGTGTCGAGCAGGTAGTCGGCGAACTGCGCCTCGTCGCGGATGATCGCCATGGCGCGGCCGCCCAGCACGTAGCTCGGGCGCACCACGAAGGGCAGGCCGAGATCGGAGGCGATGAGTCGGCTCTGCTCCACCGAGTAGGCGATGCCGTTCTTGGGCTGCTTCATGCCGAGCTTGTCGAGGAGGCGCTTGAACTGGTCGCGGTCCTCGGCGAGGTCGATGGCATCCGGCGAGGTGCCGAGGATCGGCACGCCGGCAGCCTCCAGGGCGCGCGCCAGCTTCAGCGGGGTCTGTCCGCCGAACTGCACGATGACGCCGTGGAGCGTCCCGGCCTGGCGCTCGGTCTCGATGATCTCGAGGACGTCCTCCTGGGTCAGCGGCTCGAAATAGAGCCGGTCGGAGGTATCGTAGTCGGTCGAGACCGTCTCCGGGTTGCAGTTGACCATGATGGTCTCGTAACCGGCCTCGGACAGCGCGAAGCAGGCGTGGCAGCAGCAATAGTCGAACTCGATGCCCTGGCCGATCCGGTTCGGGCCGCCGCCGAGGATGATCACCTTCCTGGCGTCGGTCGGCCGGGCCTCGTCCACCACCGTGCCGGCGAAGGGCGCCACGTAGGTCGAGTACATGTAGGCGGTCGGGGCCTGGAACTCGGCCGCGCAGGTGTCGATGCGCTTGAACACCGGGCGCACGTTAAGGGCCCGGCGCGCCGCCCGTACGCTGTCCTCGTCGGTCTTGGCGAGCACGGCGAGACGGGCATCCGAGAAGCCGGCGGCCTTGAGCTGGCGCAACGCCCCGGGGGTGTTCGGGATGCCGTGCGCCTTGACGCGATTCTCCAGGTCGATGATCGCCTGGAGCTGCTCCAGGAACCACGGGTCGATCTTGCAGGAGGCGTAGACCTCCTCGTGGCTGACGCCGAGGCGCAGCGCCTGGCCGACCTTCAGCAGCCGGTCGGGCGTCGGCGTGCCGAGCGCCGCCTTGATCGCGTTGTGGTCGTCGCCCTTGCCCAGGCCCTCGATCTCGATCTCGTCGAGGCCGGTCAGGCCGGTCTCCAGGGAACGCAGGGCCTTCTGGAGCGATTCGGCGAAGCAGCGGCCGATCGCCATGGCCTCGCCCACCGACTTCATGGCGGTGGTCAGGGTCGGCTCGGCACCGGGAAACTTCTCGAAGGCGAAGCGCGGGATCTTCGTGACGACGTAGTCGATCGAGGGCTCGAACGAGGCCGGGGTGGCGCCGCCGGTGATGTCGTTGGCGATCTCGTCGAGGGTGTAGCCGACGGCCAACTTGGCCGCGACCTTGGCGATGGGGAAGCCCGTGGCCTTGGACGCCAGGGCCGACGACCGCGAGACGCGCGGGTTCATCTCGATGACGATCATCCGGCCCGTGGCCGGGTCGATGGCGAACTGCACGTTCGAGCCGCCGGTCTCGACGCCGATCTCGCGCAGCACCGCCAGGGACGCGTCGCGCATCACCTGGTATTCCTTGTCCGTCAGCGTCAGGGCCGGCGCGACAGTGATGGAATCGCCGGTGTGGACGCCCATCGGGTCGATGTTTTCGATGGAGCAGACGATGATGCAGTTGTCGTTCTTATCGCGAACGACCTCCATCTCGTATTCCTTCCAGCCGAGGACGCTCTCCTCGATCAGGACCTCGTTCGTCGGCGAGGCGTCGATGCCGCGCTCGACGATGTCGAGGAACTCTTCCCGGTTGTAGGCGATGCCGCCGCCGGTGCCGCCCATGGTGAAGGAGGGGCGGATGATCGCCGGAAGGCCGACCTCGGCGAGCGCGATCAGCGCCTGCCCGATGGCGTGTTCGCCGTAGCGCTTGCGCCGCTCGGACTCGCCCCGGTGCCAGGTCTTCTCGAAGGCCGCGAGCGCGGCGGCCCGGGCTTCGCCCTCGTTCGCCGCCTCGATGCGGGCGATCTCGGCGAGGTACTTCGCGCGGTCGGCCTTCTTGGCCGCCGAGGCGTTGGCGAGCGCCGATTTCGGCGTCTCCAGGCCGATCTTCGTCATCGCGTCGCGGAAGAGGTGGCGGTCCTCCGCCTTGTCGATCGCCTCGGTGGTGGCGCCGATCATCTGGACGTCGAACTTCTCCAGAACGCCCATCTTCTTGAGGGACAGGGCGCAGTTCAGCGCCGTCTGGCCGCCCATTGTGGGGAGCAGGGCGAAGCCGCCCGGAACGACGTGGCGCTCCTTCTCGATGATCTTGGCCACGATCTCGGGCGTGATCGGCTCGACGTAGGTGGCGTCCGCCATGTCCGGGTCGGTCATGATCGTGGCCGGGTTCGAATTCACCAGCACGATCCGGTAGCCCTCTTCGCGGAGAGCCTTGCAAGCCTGGGTGCCGGAATAATCGAACTCGCAGGCCTGACCGATGACGATCGGCCCCGCACCGATGATCAGGATCGAGGATATGTCGGTGCGTTTCGGCATCGGGCGCCTTGGCTGCAAGCACGCGCGCCCGGCCAGGCGCGGTGCCGGAGAAACGGCACGGGCCTGGGGGCGCTAGCGGCGTGGATTATCGTTGATCTTGGCACTTACACGCAGCTCGCTTCCATTGGAAGGGCGCGGGTTACCGGTGAAGCGCCGGCGGGTCTCAGAAGCCGAGATAGAGGGCCGAGACCGCGCGATCGATGGACAGGTAGAACACACCGAAGGCGACGACGGCCGCCGCGGCGAATTCGAGGGCTGCATTGGAGAGAGTCTGGCTGCGGCGCAGCATCTCGCGGCCGAAATACAGGCCGATCCAGGCCAGAGTCATCACCACCGGCATCGCGAAGAGGAAGGACCAGGTGCTCTCGACCCGGTCGAGGCCCGTCGTGGGGTCGATCAGCGCCCGGATGTTGCGGACCCACGGGGCGTAGCAGGCCGAGGTCAGCGCGGTCATCCACGCGAGGCTCACGGCGACGCCGAGATGGAACGTGAAGAGGCGATGCAGGCGCGAGAAGTCGTCGCGCGCGTCGTCGAACGTCATGTGGAAAATCCCCGGCAAGCGTCGGAATCGACCCGGCGACGATCTTCGAACGCCGTCCTTAGCGGGCCGTTAACGATGCCGGGATGCTCCGGAATGCCGGATTTTTTGTGACGGAGCGGGAACCTTTTCGCGGTTCGCATCGCAGACGTGCAGGGCAGCCCTGCAGGTGCCGCGGCGCGCCGGGCGGGTGTCGCCCCGTCCGGCCGCGACGGATCAGTCGGCCGTGGTGACCAGGGTCTCGGGCTTGCCGGCCTTCATCAGGGCGACGAAGCGCTCGAACAGGTAGTGGCTGTCGCGCGGCCCGGGCGACGCCTCCGGGTGATGCTGCACCGAGAATGCCGGGCGGTCCGTGAGGGTGAGGCCGCAATTCGAGCCGTCGAACAGCGAGACATGCGTCTCGAGCGCGGTCTCGGGCAGGCTCGCCGGGTCCACCGCGAAGCCATGGTTCATCGAGACGATCTCGACCTTGCCGGTGGTCTTGTCCTTCACCGGATGGTTCGCGCCGTGGTGGCCCTGCGCCATCTTCACGGTGCGGCCACCCAGCGCGAGGCCCATCAGCTGGTGCCCGAGGCAGATGCCGAAGGTGGGCACCTTTTCCTGCAGCAGCGCCCGGATCACCGGGACTGCGTACGCGCCGGTGGCGGCTGGGTCGCCGGGCCCGTTCGACAGGAACACGCCGTCCGGTTTCATCGCCATGATCTCTTCGGCCGTCGTCGTGGCGGGCACCACCGTGACGTCGCAGCCGGCCTCGGCCAGCAGGCGCAGGATGTTGCGTTTCACGCCGTAGTCGATCGCCACAACCTTCAAGCCGGTGCCGGGCTTGCGGTCGCCGTACCCGGTCTTCACGCCCCAGGTGGTCTGCGACCATTCCGAGCGCGCGCGGCTGGTCACCGGCGGCACGAGGTCGAGACCCTCCATCGGCGCGAGCGCTGCGGCGCGGGCCTTCAGGGCCTCGCGGTCGAAGCGCCCCTCCGGATCGTTGGCGATGACCGCGTTCGGCATGCCGTGGTCACGGATCAGCGCGGTCAGCGCCCGGGTGTCGACCCCGGTGATTCCGACGATACCCCGGGCCTTGAGCCAGGAATCGAGGTGGCTCGACGAGCGCCAGTTCGACGGGTTGGTGACGGCGGACGCGATCACGGTGCCGCGCACCCCGGAGGCCGGCGCCGCGTCGAGGCTCTCGAGGTCCTCGTCGTTGGTGCCGGTGTTGCCGATATGCGGGAAGGTGAAGGTGACGATCTGGCCGGCATAGGACGGGTCGGTCAGGATCTCCTGGTAGCCGGTCATCGCGGTGTTGAAGCAGACCTCGCCGTCGGCGATTCCGGTCTGGCCGATGCCGAATCCCTCCAGCACGGTCCCGTCCGCCAGGACCAGGAGGGCGGTGGCCAGGGGCTCGGCCCAGGGAGCGGGGGGCGCGGGCACGGCAGGCGTGTGGACGCCTTCATCTTGCAGCATCGGCGTGATCTCGCTTATGTCCGGCCGATCCCGGCGCCGTGAGCGGCGCGTGCGGGCGGCTTGTCGTGCGGCGCTCATAGCGAGCGTGCCGCGTTAGGGTCAATGTGGCCCTGGCGTCGGCGCGTCTCAAGAACCCCGGTTCGCGCAGCAATTCGCAGACCACGCCCTCGATCCGCCGTCCGGGGTCCCGCTTTTTCAGGAGTCACACGATGCTGCGCGCCCGTCTCACCACCGAGATGAAGGAAGCCATGAAGGCCGGCGACAAGGCGAAGCTCGCCACCGTCCGGATGATCCAGGCCGCCCTGAAGGACAAGGACATCGAGGCGCGCGGCCTCGGCAAGGAGCCGGCCTCCGAGGAAGAGATCCTCGCGCTCCTCCAGAAGATGATCAAGCAGCGCAACGAATCGGCCGCGGTCTACGACCAGGGCGGGCGGCCCGAGCTCGCCGAGAACGAGCGCAACGAGGTCGCGATCATCGCGGGCTTCCTGCCCCAGCAGATGGACGAGGCCGAGACCCGGGCGGCGATCGACAAGGCCGTGGCCGAGGTGGGCGCCGCCGGTCCCAAGGACATGGGCAAGGTCATCGCCGCGCTGAAGGGCGCCTATGCCGGCCGCATGGACTTCGCCAAGGCGAGCGGCCTCGTGAAGGAGGCACTGAACGCCAAGGCGTGAGGGCGTCCCGGCGCCGCGCGTCGGCGTTGGGGACTCTTTAAGCCTGGTCCGCTAGTATCGGCGGCCGCAGAGGTCCGGTTCTTGCCGTGCGTTACCCGCCCCACATCCTCGAAGAGATCCGTGCGCGCCTGCCCGCATCCGACATCGTGGGGCGGCGCGTCCGGCTGAAGAAAGCGGGCCGCGAGTGGCGCGGCCTGTCGCCGTTCAATGCCGAGAAATCGCCGTCGTTCTACGTGAACGACCAGAAGCAGTTCTATCACTGCTTCTCCTCCGGCAAGCACGGCGACGTCTTCACCTTCCTGATGGAGACCGAGGGCCTGAGCTTCCCCGAGGCGGTGGAGCGCCTGGCGGCGGAAGCCGGCGTGACCCTGCCGGCGCCGAGCGCCGATGCCCGCGAGCAGGAGACCAAGCGTGCCGGCGCCTTCGAGGTCATGGAGATGGCTGCGGCCTTCTTCGAGGAGCAGCTGCGCGGCCGTGCCGGCACCGAAGCGCGTGCCTATCTCGACCGGCGCCAGCTCGGCCCGGAGATCCGGAGCCGCTTTCGCCTCGGCTACGCGCCGGGCGACCGCTATGCCCTGCGCGACCATCTCGCCGCCAAGGATGTCGACCGGGACCTGATGATCGAGCTCGGCCTGCTCGTGGCCGGCGAGGACATCCGTGTGCCCTACGACAAGTTCCGTGACCGGGTGATGTTTCCGATCGCCGATCCGCGCGGGCGCGTCATCGCCTTCGGCGGCCGGGCGATGCAGAAGGACGCCAAGGCGAAGTACATGAACTCGCCGGAGACGCCGCTCTTCCACAAGGGCCAGCTGCTCTACAACCTGCACCAGGCCCGCAAGCCCGCCCATGACCGCGGCGTGATCATCGCCGTCGAGGGCTACGTCGACGTCATCGCCATGACCCTGGCTGGCCATCCCAACGCAGTGGCCGGCCTCGGCACGGCGCTCACCGAGGAGCAGATCGGCCTGCTGTGGCGCAATGCCGACGAGCCGATCCTCTGCTTCGACGGCGACGGGGCCGGCCAGCGGGCTGCCTTCAAGGCCCTCGACGTCGCGCTGCCCGGCCTGACGCCGGGCAAGTCCCTGCGCTTCGCCATGCTGCCCGAGGGGCAGGATCCCGACGATCTCCTGCGCGCCGAGGGCAAGTCGGCCATCGACCGAGTGCTCGATGCGGCCCGCCCCCTGGTCGAGGTGCTGTGGTCGCGCGCCACCGACGGCGCTTCCCTCGATACCCCCGAGCGGCGGGCCGGCCTCGCAAAGTCGCTGCGCGAGATGGTCGCCTCCATCCGCGACGAGACCGTGCGGGGGTTCTACCGCGACGAGATCGAGGGGCGCCTGCGCGCCCTGTCGCCCCAGGCCGCCTCCGGACGCCGCGGCCCCTGGGAACCGCGGACGGGCGCGGCGCGGCCTGCCTTCCCGCGCACGCCCCGGCCCGGTGATCCGCCGCCCTCGCCGACTTTCCACGGCCGGGCTAGCAATAATCTGGCGCAGTCTGCCGGCTTCAACGGGGCTCAATCGATTAGGGAAGGCATGATCGTTGGAGCGCTCCTCACACATCCATCCCTACTGGACGAATGGGCTGAGCAGTTTTCCGAACTCGATTTTGAAAATGAAGACGCTCGCTCAATCCAGACTTTTCTGCTCGATGCTGTGTCTGAAGCCACGCATTTAGATCCCGAAGTTGTGGAAAGCCGTCTGCAGCGCGCGAAACTGGAGCACGCTGCTGAACGCGTTCGAGCGCTGGGTCGAAGGAAAGATCCGAAAGCACTTGACGTGCATGCCGATCCTGTGCGTCTCGAAGACGCATTGCGTCAGGCCGTGATCTTGCACCGCAAGTCTGGAGCGCTAAATAGCGAACTCCGCTTGGCTGAGCGGGCCCTGGTCGAGGACGAGACGGAGGCGAACTTCGCTTGGCTGTGCGACGTGAAGGCCCGTATGGCCGTCATCGCTGGTGCGGAGGCGGACGAAGTGGTGCCGGATGCGGATGAGGCATCGGCACCCTGAAACCTGCGCCGCGAACGAATTCGGTCGCCTTTGGCGGCTCATGGTTAACAATCGGTCAAGCGTCTCGCTTGCATACCGGGATCTGACATCGACGCGGCTGTCGCTTCGGCGGTCCGCACATCACATGCATTTCAGCGTCGACGACGCGGAGTGAGCGACACGCTCCCGCGCGGCGCTGACACGACAACCATAGGCGGACCATGGCGACGAAGGCAACGGAACGGGACGAGACGGATGCTGCGCCGGAGCAACAGACCGACGGGCCGCTCCTCGATCTGACGGATGCCTCCGTCAAGCGGATGGTGAAGCTCGCCAAGAAGCGCGGCTACATCACCTACGAGGAGATCAACGAGGTTCTGCCCGACGGCCAGTCCGACCCCGACCAGATCGAGGACGTGCTGTCGCAGCTCTCCGAGATGGGCATCAACGTCGTCGAGGCCGAGGAGACCGAGGAGACGACCGAGGCCAAGGCCAAGGGCGACGACGAGGACGAGGAGGGCGCGGAGGGGACGGAGGTCGCCGAGATCGCGCCCGCCAAGCCCCTCGCCGTGCGCGAGACCACCGCCAAGGAGCCGACCGACCGCACGGACGATCCCGTGCGCATGTACCTGCGCGAGATGGGCTCGGTGGAGCTCCTGTCCCGCGAGGGCGAGATCGCCATCGCCAAGCGGATCGAGGCCGGGCGCGAAGCGATGATCGCCGGGCTTTGCGAGAGCCCGCTGACCTTCCAGGCCATCATCATCTGGCGCGACGAGCTCGTCGACGGCCGGGTGCTCCTGCGCGAGATCATCGACCTCGAAGCTACCTATGCGGGCCCCGACGCGAAGAACGCGATGCAGATCGCCGACGGCGCCGAGGAGAGCGAGGAATCCGAGGGAGAGACGCCGGCGCCGCCCGAGGGCGACGACGAGGACGACATGGAGAACAACGTCTCCCTGGCGGCCATGGAGACGGAGATCAAGCCGCGCGTCCTCGAGACGTTCGACAACATCGCCAACAATTACCGCAAGCTGCGCAAGCTGCAGATCGAGCATGCCGAGCTCAAGGCCGCGGGCGGCAGCCGTACCGATGCGCAGGAGCGCAAGCAGGACGAGCTGAAGGACGCCGTCGTCACCGACGTGAAGTCGCTCTCCCTCAACGCCAACCGCATCGAGGCCCTGGTCGAGCAGCTCTACGACATCAACAAGCGCCTCATCTCCCACGAGGGCCGCCTGATGCGCTACGCCGAGAGCCACGGCGTCGCCCGCGACGAGTTCCTGCGCCACTACCAGGGCTGGGAGCTCGATCCGAACTGGATGGAGCGCGTCGGCAGCCTCGGCGGCCGCGGCTGGAAGAACCTCGTCGAGAAGGGCTCGAACGAGGTCGCCCGCCTGCGCGAGCAGATCCTGACCCTCGCCTCGGAGACGGGCCTGGAGATCGGCGAGTACCGCAAGATCGTCAACATGGTCCAGAAGGGCGAGCGCGAAGCCCGCCAGGCCAAGAAGGAGATGATCGAGGCCAACCTCCGCCTCGTGATCTCGATCGCCAAGAAGTACACCAACCGCGGCCTGCAGTTCCTGGACCTGATCCAGGAGGGCAATATAGGCCTGATGAAGGCCGTCGATAAGTTCGAATATCGTCGCGGCTACAAGTTCTCGACCTACGCCACCTGGTGGATCCGTCAGGCGATCACCCGCTCGATCGCCGATCAGGCCCGCACCATCCGCATTCCGGTGCACATGATCGAGACGATCAACAAGATCGTCCGCACCTCGCGCCAGATGCTGCACGAGATCGGCCGCGAGCCGACTCCGGAGGAACTGGCCGAGAAGCTGGCGATGCCGCTGGAGAAGGTGCGCAAGGTCCTCAAGATCGCCAAGGAGCCGATCTCCCTGGAGACGCCCATCGGTGACGAGGAGGACAGCCACCTCGGCGACTTCATCGAGGACAAGAACGTCGTCCTGCCGATCGACGCGGCGATCCAGTCGAACCTGCGCGAGACGACCACGCGCGTGCTCGCCTCGCTCACGCCCCGCGAGGAGCGCGTGCTGCGCATGCGCTTCGGCATCGGCATGAACACCGACCACACCCTCGAGGAGGTCGGCCAGCAATTCTCGGTGACCCGCGAGCGTATCCGTCAGATCGAGGCGAAGGCCTTGCGCAAGCTCAAGCACCCGAGCCGGTCGCGCAAGCTCCGGAGCTTCCTCGACAACTGAGGTATTCGATCGCGCCGGCTCGGCCCGGTGCCCCGATCTTTCGAAAGAGCCGGCTCCCCTTGGGGCCGGCTCTTTCCTTTCGATGATGGTGCACGTTGCCGACACAGGAACGAGACAGCATCCGGCGCTGCGCGGGCGCCGGGTCTGTCACCGGAGACCAGTCGTCGACGCGACAGGCGAAACCCGTGTCGCCAGTTTGGCGTCGATGTTCGACGTCTGGTCTGCGCGGTTGAAGCGGTCACGCCCGCACGATACTCACAAAACCCGAACGGTCGCCGTTGCCGGACGCCGCTTCCCAACCCACCTTGGCCATATGCTCGATCGAGGCCCGCCCCAGCCTTCCCCCACCGCCGAAGCCGATGGCTCGGAGGCGGCCGATGTCCCGTTCGGCGCGCTTCAGGAGTGCGTGGCCCTGCGCGACTGGCTTCTGAGCGAGGGCGCCCGGATGCCGAAGGCCGAAGAGCTGCTCTCCGGCCTCGCCGAGCGTCTGATCCGGCTCGATGTGCCGGTCGATCGGGCCACCACCGCCATCGATGCCCTGCATTCCGAGTATTCCGGCGTCGGTCGGTTCTGGACCCGCGAGGCGGGCTCCTCCGTCCGCCTGTTCCCGCACGGGGAAGCTTCCGACAAGGCCTACCGCGAAAGCCCGTTCTTCCGCGTCCACGAGACCGGCGAGTGGCTGATCCTCGACCTCGCCGAGACGCCCGACGATGCCTTCGCGGTGATCCCCGACCTGAAGGCGGAGGGCTACCGGTACTACATCGTCGCGCCGCTGTTCTTCACCAACGGGACCCGCAACGGGATCTCGTTCGCCACCCGGTCCGAACTCGGTTTTCGCGATGAGGACGTGGCGATCCTGCGTTTCATCATGCCGACGCTGGCCGCCGTCATGGAGATGCGCAGCGTCAACAAGCAGCTGGATCACGTCCTTCGGATCTATGTCGGGGACGAACCGCACAAGGCGATCCTCGGCGGCTCCATCCGGCGCGGGCACGTCCAGCGCATCCGCTCGGCGATCCTGTTCGCGGACATGCGCGACTACACCCGCATCTCCGCCGACATGACACCGGAGGAGGCGGTCGACCTCCTGAACATCTTCTTCGACTGCCTGGTGCCGGCCATCGAGCGCGAGGGCGGCGAGGTCCTGAAATATCTCGGCGATGGCCTGCTGGCGATCTTTCGCGAGCCTGGGGACGACCTCGGCGGCGCCGCGAAAGGGGCACTCACGGCCTCGCAGAGTGCCATGGCGGCGCTGGCCGAGGCCAACGCACTCGGCCGGTTCGCCAATCCGGTCGCGGCCGGCATCGCCCTGCATCACGGCGAGGCCGCCTACGGCAATGTGGGTTCGGGCGCGCGCCTCGACTTCACCGTGATCGGGCGTGACGTGAACCTCGCCAGCCGCGTCGCCCGCCTGAACCGGACGCTGGGCGAGCCGATCCTGATGACGAAGCCCTTCGTCGACTTCCTCTGGGACATGCCGGAACCCCTGGGCGAACACGCCCTCGACGGCTTCGCCGAACCGATGGGCGTCTATCGTCCCGTGCGTCCACCGGCCTCGTGAATCGCAGGCGGGCCGAAGCGCCCCTGGGGATTGACCCGGGCGCAGGGACGGCCCACATCAAGGGCGTTCCAGGGAGATCCCCGGCAAGGGGCTGAGAAACCGATGGCCGTCCGTTCGCGGATGGCGGCGCGGAAATCCTTCGAACCTGACCCGGTTCATACCGGCGTAGGGATTGGACCGCGGGTTTCTCCACGAGCCCGGCACGCTTCACCGTTCGAAGCTGCAGCCCCACCAATCTCGACGCTGTAGCGGAGATTGCGTTGGACGTGACCCCGAACTCCTTCCTCAACCTGCGACGGACGCACGGTGCAGCGCCGCCGGCCGCCACGGTCCCGGCGCGCAGCGACGTGGTCGTGGTCGGCGCCGGCCTGATCGGCCTGTCCGCCGCCTGGCGCCTGGCGCAGGGCGGGCGCTCCGTGACCGTCCTGGAGCGCGACACCGTCGGCGCCGGGGCGAGCCTCGCCGCCACCGGCATGCTGGCTCCCGCCGCCGAGCACGAACCCGGCTCGGACCCGTTGCTGCCCCTGGCGCTGGAGAGCCTGTCGCGCTGGCCGGGTTTTCGCGATGCGCTCGAGCAAGCGGCGGGTCTCGACATCGACTACCGGGAGGAGGGCACCCTGGTGCTCGCCATCGGCCGCGACGAGGTCGAGCGCCTGCGCTTCCGCCACGACCTCCAGAAGCGCTCCGGCCTCGACGCGCGCTGGCTGAGCGGCCCCGAAGTCCGGGCCCGCGAGCCGCGCCTGCGCCCGGCCGTCACCGCTGGCCTGTTCTGCCCGCACGACCATCAGGTCGATCCGAGCCGGGTGATGGCCGCCCTCGTGCGCGCCTGCCTCGCCGCCGGCGTCGCCATCGTCGAGGGCTGCGCGGTGGAGGGCCTCGACTGGACCGCCGGCCGGGTCACCGGCGTGCGCACGGGCCAGGGGCTGACCCGGGCCGACACCGTCGTGCTCGCCTCCGGCGCCTGGAGCGGGGAGGCGGGCCTCCTGCCCGACCATCTCGCCCTGCCGGTCCGCCCCTTGCGCGGACAGTCCCTCGCACTGCGGACCACCGCCCGCACCGGCACCCTCGCCCATATGGTCTGGACCGAGCAGGTCCACATGGCGCCGAAGTCCGACGGGCATCTCATCGTCGGTGCGACGGTGGAGGATTGCGGATTCCTGCCCGGTGTCACGGCCGGCGGACTCTACGCGTTGCTGGAGGGCGCCCGCCGGGTCCTGCCCGGCATCGAGGAGATGGCGGTCGAGGCGGTCTGGAGTGGCTTCCGACCGACCTCGGACGACGATGCGCCAATCATCGACGCCCTGGCGCCCGGCCTCGTCGTGGCCACGGGGCACCACCGCAACGGCTACCTGCTGGCCCCTGCCACCGCCGACGCCGTGGCCGCATTGATCGCCGAAGGGGCACTGCCGGATTACGCGCGCCAGTTCGGCCGAGCCCGCTTCGCGTCGGCACCGCAAAGGGCCTTCGCATGAAGCTCACCGTCAACGGAGAGGCCCGCGAGAGCGCCGCTGCCGACCTCGATGCCCTGTTCCGGGAGGAGGCCGAGGAGACCGGCATCGACAGCCCGCAGGGCATCGCCATCGCGCTCAACGGCGCCGTGGTCCGCCGCCGCGACTGGGCCGCCACCGCCCTCAGCGACGGCGACCGGGTCGAGATCGTTCGTGCCATGCAGGGCGGATAGGTGATTGGATGAGACATTTGGCCAGGTGGATGGGATGGCTGGGAGGCCAGAAATGACCGAGTTCGCGAACGACACCGATGCTCTGGTGATCGGAGGCGTGAGCCTGGGCTCGCGCCTGTTCATCGGCACCGCCGGCTACCCGACCCAGAGCATCCTCTTCGATGCGGTGGCGGCCTCCGGGGCCGAGGTGGTCACGGCCTCGATCCGCCGCGTCTCGCTCCAGGGGCACGGCTCGGACACCCTGCGCCGGCTGAAGGGGCACCGCGTCCTGCCCAACACCGCCGGCTGCGAGACCGCCCGCGACGCGATCATGACCGCCGAACTCGCCCGCGAGGCCCTCGACACGAACTGGATCAAGGTCGAGGTCATCGGCGACCGTGAGACGCTCTATCCCGACGTGGCCGAGCTGCTGGAGGCCTGCCGCCACCTCGTCGACGACGGCTTCACCGTGCTGCCCTATTGCAACGACGATCCGGTGGTCTGCCAGCGCCTCGCCGATCTCGGCTGCGCCGCCGTGATGCCCATGGGCTCGCTGATCGGCTCCGGCATGGGCGTGGCCAACCCGGCCAACCTCGAGCTGATCTGCCGGCGCTCGCCCGTGCCGGTGATCGTCGATGCCGGCATCGGCACCGCCTCCGACGCGGTGATCGCCATGGAGCTCGGCGCCGCCGGCTGCCTCCTCAACACGGCGGTCGCCAAGGCCGACGATCCCGTGCGGATGGCCCGCGCCATGCGCGCCGCCGTTCAGGCCGGCCGGGATGCCTACCTGGCTGGCCGCATCCCGAAGCGGGGCCGGGCCGAGCCGTCGAGCCCGCAGCTCGGGCTCGTGGGCTCGTGAACCGGCCGGCGGCCGGCGCGCCCGCTCCCGCCGGCACGCTGCGATGAGCGAGCTGCCGTCGCGGCTACTGGTGGTGACCGACAGGTCCGCGACCGACTTGCCGGACGTCGCCGCCCGGCACCTCCACGACACCCTCGCGCGCCTCCTGCGGGCCGGCGCCCGCTGGATCTGGTTTCGCGAGCGGGACCTCGCGCCGGAGGCGCGGCGCGCGCTGGCCCGTGACGTCGTTCGCCTGGTGAAGGCCGAAGGCGGCGCGCTGACGATCGGCGCCGATGTGGCGCTCGCCGCCGAGCTCGGCGCCGACGGCGTCCATCTGCCCGGCGGAACGAATGCGGCTGAACTCGCCGAGGCCCGTCGGCGCCTGCCGGACGGCTGGATCGGAGTGTCGGCGCATGCGCCGGACGAGGTCGCGATGGCGGCGCGTGCCGGTGCAGACTACGCCACCCTCAGCCCCATCTTTCCCACCCCGAGCAAGCCGGGCTACGGTCCGGCCCTCGGGCCGGAAGCGATCCGGATCGCGACCGGATTCGGCATGCCGGTGATCGCCCTCGGGGGCATCACGGTCGATCGCGTGGAGGCCTGCCGTTCCGCCGGTGCCGCCGGCGTCGCGGTGATGGGCGCGCTGATGCGCCCCCCGGATCCGACGGCCGCGGCGCGCGCCTATCTGGCCCGCCTCGCTGCGGGATCCGGCGAGCGGAGATGAACAGGGAGCCGGCACATGTGGGGCCAGAACCGTTTCCTCGAACGCGTGCCGGTGCGGCACCCGATCATCCAGGCGCCGATGATCGGACCCAAGCCGGCGCTCGCCGCCAGCGTGAGCGCGGCGGGCGGCCTCGGCTCCCTGGCCTGCGCGGCGATGAATCCGGATGCCGTGCGCAGCGAGGCCGCGGCGATCCGGGCCAGGACGGATGCCCCGTTCAACCTCAACTTCTTCTGCCACGTGCCGGAAACGCCGGATGCGGTGCGCGACGCCGCCTGGCGCAGCCGCCTCGCGCCCTATTACGCTGAGTTCGGCCTGGATCCGGCGGCGCCGATCACCATGGCGCAGCGGGCGCCCTTCGATTCGGCGATGCTCGCGGTCGTCGCCGAGGTCCGGCCGGCGGTGGTGAGCTTCCATTTCGGCCTGCCGGAGGCTTCGCTCCTCGACCGCGTCCGGGCGCTCGGCTGCCTCGTTCTCTCCTCCGCCACCACCGTGCGGGAAGCGCGCTGGCTCGCCGAGCGCGGGGTCGACGCGATCATCGCGCAGGGAGCCGAGGCGGGCGGGCATCGCGGCCTGTTCCTCGGCAGCGATCCCGCGACGCAGGTCGGCACGATGGCGCTGGTGCCCCAGGTGGTCGACGCGGTGGACGTGCCCGTCATCGCGGCCGGGGGCATCGCCGATGCGCGCGGCATCGCCGCCGCCTTCATGCTCGGCGCCTCGGCCGTCCAACTGGGGACAGCCTATCTCCGCTGCACCGAGGCCGGCCTCTCGCTGCCGCACCGCGAGGCCCTGCGCCGGGCGCGCGACGAGGACACGACCATTACCAACGTGCTGACGGGCAAGCCCGCCCGGGGCCTCGTGAATCGCGTCATCCGCGAACTCGGCCCGTTGCGGGCCGATGCGCCGGTCTTCCCCACCGCCGCCATCGGCCTCCAGCCCCTTCGGATCGAGGCCGAGCGGCGCGGTTCGGGCGACTTCTCGCCTCTCTGGGCCGGGCAGGGGGCGCCGCTCGCCCGTGAGACGGATGCGGATAGCCTGACCCTCGCGCTCGCGGAGGGTGCGCTCAGGCTCCTGGGCGGCCCGAGGCGCTGATCACTTCGCGGTCGCCGGGCCGTAGGGCGGCCGGGGGATTGCCCGGTGGGCCGCGCGCAGGGCCGCCGACCAGCGCTCGCGCAGGTCGTGGAAGTAGCTCTCGCCGGCTTCGATCCGGTGGTTCACCTCGAGGTCGAGGGCGTTGCGGCGGGCGACCGCGATGTCGATGGGCAGGCCGACGCCGAGGTTCGACCGCATCGTCGAATCCATCGAGACGAGGCCGACCTTCAGGGCGTCGTAGAGGTCGGTCTCGTACTTCACCGCCCGGTCGAGGATCGGCTTGCCGTACTTGTGCTCGCCGATCTGCAGGAAGGGCGCATCGCCGCTGCACTCGATGAAGTTGCCCGCCGAGTAGATCAGGTAGAGCTTCATCGGATCGGTGCCGATCTGGCCGCCGAACAGCAGCGAGACCGAGAATCTGAGATTGGCCGCCTCGAACCCGGCCTTCTCGATCTCACGGACGCGGCGGATCGCGCGGCCGACGAGCTGCGCCGCCTGGAACATCGTCGGCGCCTCGACGAGCTTCATCTTCGGCTCGCCGGCATCGCCCTCGACCCCCTCGGCCAGCAGGCTGAGCACCGACTGGGTGATCGACAGGTTGCCGGCGGAGGCCAGCATCATCACGCGCTCGCCCGGGACGTTGAAGTGGTGCAGCTTGCGGTAGGTCGAGATGTCGTCGAGCCCGGCATTGGTCCGGGTGTCGGCGATCATCACCAGCCCCTCCTCGACGAGGACACCGACGCAGTAGGTCATGGTGCGGTCTTTCTCGCACGTCCGTCCGCGATCAGGACTGGACGGAAGCCTGTGCCTGCTCGACGCGGAGCGTCACGTCGAGTGTTTCTGTCCCGCCGCCCATGCGGCTGCCACGGATCGGTGCCGCCCCGAGATAGTCGAGGGCGACGGCCACGCGGATATGCGCCTCCGTGGTGGCGATGCCGTGGGCTGCGTCGAAGCCGATCCAGCCGAGGCCCGGCACCAGGGCTTCCGCCCAGGCATGGCCCGAGCCCTGGTCCGCGTCCCGGTCGGTATGGTGGTAGTAGCCGGACACGTAGCGCGTGGGAATCTCGAGGTGGCGCGCTGCCGCGATGAAGAGGTGGGTGACGTCCTGGCAGACGCCCTTCTCCTGAGCGAAGGCCTGGGCCGCGTTGGTGCTGGCGCTGGCTGGACCTGGGACGAAGGCGACCCGCTCGTGCACGGCGGCCAGGAGCCGGTGCAGGCAGGGCAGGGGGGCCGGATCGCCGGCGGCGGCGACCTCCTGCGCGAAGGCCTGGATGGCGTCGTTGGCCAGGGCGAGGTCCGAGTCCCGCAGGTAGAACACGTCGGGCAGGCGCTCGATGGTGCCGCGCACGATGCCATGCATCTCCAGGGTGTCGACCTCGCCGGTGACGCGGATCGACAGCGCCTCGGCCGGCTCGTCCGCCGTGAACCAGTGCACCACGTTGCCGAAGCCGTCCTCGCGCTCGCTCACGCGGCCGTCGACGGAGGGCTCGATGCGCCAGCGCCGGACATACTGCCCGTCATGGTCGCGCGGACGCAGGCGCAGGACCTGGATCAGCCCGCGGGCGGGCTGCTCGTAGGTGTAGTTGGTCTCGTGGAAGACGCGGATTCGCATGCGGCGACCTTTGCGCGGCGTCGGGCCGGGGCCGGCCCTATACCAGATATTGCTCGATGACCGCTGCGCCGAGGCGATTGTTCTCGACGATGAACTCCGTCACGAACTCGTGCAGGCCGGAGGAGAAGATGCGGTTGATGTTCTCGCCCTCCAGGCGGGCCAGGGTGTTGCTGGCCAGGCGCTGGCTCGCGCCGCGCCGCCCATAGGCGTCGGCGATCAGGTCGAGATGCTCCACCAGCATGCCGTAGCAATTGGTGAAGGAACGCGGCATCTGCCGGTTCAGGATGAGCAGGTCGGCCACGAGGAGGGGCTTCACGCTCTCGCGGTAGACCCAGTGATAGGCGTTGAAGGCCGAGACCTCGCGCAGGATCGTGGTCCACTGGAAGTAGTCGAGGCTGCCGCCGATCTTCTCCGAGGCCGGCAGCAGGATGCGGTACTTCACGTCGAGGATGCGCGCGGTGTTGTCCGCCCGCTCGATGGCGGTGCCCAGCCGGGTGAACCAGTAGGCGTCGTTGCGCAGCATCGTCCGGTAGGCCGAGCCGTCGAAGGCGAGGGAGACTCCCTTCACCCAATCGAGGAAGCGGGTGAACTCGTCGCGGTTGAGGTCGCGCCCCTCGTAGTTGCGCAGCTCGAGCCACGCGCCGTTGATGGCGTCCCACATCTCGGTGGTGAGCGCCGTGCGCACGCTGCGGGCGTTCTCGCGGGCGGTCTCGATGCAGGAGCGGATCGAGGACGGATTGTGCGGGCTGAAGGCGAGGAAGTCGCAGACGGTGGCTTCCGTGACGCTGTCATAGAGGGGCTTGAACACCTCCGGATCACCCGCCGAGGCCAGGGCGGAGGCCCACTCGTTGGTCTCGCCACCGCCGTAGCTCGACGGCAGGGCGGCCAGCCGCAGGGCGGCATCGAGGATGCGGGCGACGAACTCCGCCCGCTCGGCGTAGCGCGAGAGCCAGTACAGGTTGTCGGCGGTCCGGGACAGCATGGGGTTCCATCGGGACGTCGACCAGCGTCGGGAACGCAGGCCGCAGGGCTGAAAGGACTATGCCGGAGGCGGCACGGGCTTGGAAAGGCATCCGGCGCGAAAGGCCGGGCCGGATGCCCTGCGCGATCTCAGGCGTCGAGGACCCAGGTGTCCTTGGTCCCGCCGCCCTGGCTCGAATTGACGACCAGGGACCCTTCCTTCAGGGCGACCCGGGTGAGGCCGCCGGGGACGATCCGGATCTCGTCGGAGCCGCACAGGACGAAGGGGCGCAGGTCGACGTGCCGGGGCGCGACGCCTGAGGCGACGAAGGTGGGGCAGGTCGAGAGCGCCAGGGTCGGCTGGGCGATGAAGCCGTCCGGGGCGTGCCTGAGCTTGCGCCCGAACTCCTCGATCTCGCGCTTGGTGGCGTGCGGACCCACCAGCATGCCGTAGCCGCCCGAACCGTTGACCTCCTTCACGACGAGGTCGCCGAGATTGTCCATCACGTAGGCGAAGGCATCCTTCTCGCGGCAGCGATAGGTCGGCACGTTGTGCAGGATCGGCTCCTCGCCGGTGAAGAACTTCACGATTTCCGGCATGTAGCTGTAGACCGCCTTGTCGTCGGCGATGCCGGTGCCGACCGCGTTGGCCAAGGTCACGGTTCCGCGCTCGTAGGCGTTCATGATGCCGGGGACCCCGAGCACCGAATCCGGGCGGAAGACCAGCGGATCTAGGAAGTCGTCGTCGAGGCGGCGGTACAGCACGTCGACCCGGCGCGGGCCCTCGGTCGTGCGCATGTAGACGACGTCGTCCTTGGTGAAGAGGTCCGAAGCCTCGACGAGGTCGACGCCGAGCTTGTCGGCCAGGAACGAGTGCTCGTAGAAGGCCGAGTTGTAGCGGCCGGGCGTGAGCAGGGCGACGGTGGGGTCGCGGGTGGCGGTCGACGGCGCGAGGCTGCGCAGGGTCGCCAGCAGGGCGTCCGGATAGTTCTCGACCGGAGCCACGCGGTGGCGGGAGAACAGTTCGGGGAAGAGTCGCAGCATCACCTCGCGGTTCTCCAGCATGTAGGAGACGCCGGATGGTGTCCGGGCGTTGTCCTCCAGCACGAAGAAGTCGTTCTCGCCCGTGCGCACGATGTCGATGCCGGCGATGTGGACGTAGAGGTCGTGCGGCACCCGGAAGGCGCGCATCTCCATGCGGTAATGCGGGTTGCGGTAGACGAGGTCGGCCGGGATCACGCCGGCCTTGATGCATTCCTGCGCCCCGTAGATGTCCTTCAGGAACGCGTTGATGGCGGTAACGCGCTGCTTCAGGCCCCGTTCGAGGAAGCCCCATTCGGGCTTGGTGATGACGCGGGGAATGATGTCGAACGGGATCAGGCGCTCGGTGGATTCGTTCGCCCCGTACACCGCGAAGGTGATGCCGATGCGCCGGAACAGCATCTCGGCCTGGCTGCGGCGGGTGTTGAAATGCTCGGGCGGCGTGGTGTCGAGCCAGTGTTTGAGGCTGTCGTAGGCTTCGCGCACGGCGGGGTTGCTCAGCGCCCCGTCGGGCAGCCCGGTCATCTCGTCGAATGCAGCGAGCGCCATTCGCGTCTCCCCCTTGAACACCGTTCTTGTCTAGGCAAGAGGCGCGCCAGCGACCGGAGATCGACGCCTGCGCACACCGCCCTTGCGTGTACGGTAGCACGTTCAGATCAACTTCAAGCCCTTGAAGCTCGCATGTCCTTCGCGACCCAGGATGATGTGATCGTGGATGACGATGCCGAGGGGGTCCAGCACGCCCACGATCTCGCGCGTCATCCGGATGTCGGCCGCCGAGGGCGTCGGATCGCCGGAGGGATGGTTGTGGGCGAGGATGATCGCGGTGGCCGAGAGTTCGAGGGCCCGGCGCGCCACCTCGCGGGGATAGACCGGCGTGTGATCGACGGTGCCGCGTCCCTGGACCTCGTCGGCGATGAGGTGGTTGCGACGGTCCAGGAACAGCACGCGGAACTGTTCGCGCGCGGCGAAGGCCATGGTGGCGCGGCAATATTCGAGGACGGCGCCCCACGAGGAGAGCAGGGGGCGTGCGGCTATGGCGCCGCGGGCCAGCCGGTGCCCTGCCGCTTCGATGATCTTCAGGTCGGCGATGACCCCGGGACCGATGCCTTCAATTTCAGCAAGTCGCGCGGGTTCGGCGCTCAGGACCTCGGCAAAGCTGCCGAAGCGCCCGATCAGCGCCTTGGCGAGGGGCTTCACGTCGCGGCGCGGGATCGCCCGGAACAGGGCGAGCTCGAGCAATTCATAGTCCGGCAGGGCGTCGGCTCCGCCCTGGGCGAAGCGGGCGCGCAGGCGGTCGCGGTGGCCGAGATAGTGCGGTTCCGCCTCCTTCGGTGCCTCGTCCGGACGGTCGGGAGCGGACGGCGGCCGGGCGGTCATGGGAGGCGGTTCAGCCGGCGGTGGGCGCAGGCTGGTGCAGGCCCTTCGGCGACAGGGTGAAGATCTCCGCCCCCGTCTCCGTCACCGCGACGGTGTGCTCGAACTGCGCCGAGAGCGAGCGGTCCCGGGTCACCGCGGTCCAGCCGTCGGACAGCACCTTCACGGCGGGACGGCCGAGATTGATCATCGGCTCCACGGTGAAGAACTGGCCGGGCTGGAACTTCACGTCGTAGCTCGGCTCGACGTAGTGCAGGATGGTGGGCGCATCGTGATAGGTGCGCCCGAGGCCGTGCCCGCAGAAGTCGCGCACCACGGAGCAGCGCTCCGCCTCTGCATAGGTCTGGATCGCCCGCCCGATATCCGTGGTCGAGCCGCCCGGCCTGATCGCGGCGATGCCGCGCATCAGGCACTCGTGGGTGATCTCGCACAGGCGCTGCGCCTTGCGCGGAACGTCGCCGACATAGGCCATCCGACTCGAGTCGCCGTGCCAGCCATCCACGATGAGGCAGATGTCGAGGTTGACGATGTCGCCCTCGCGCAGGGGCTTGTCGTTCGGGATGCCGTGGCAGACCACGTGGTTGATCGAGGTGCAGATCGACTTCGGATAGCCGCGGTAGAGCAGCGAGGCCGGATAGGCGCCGTGATCCATCGCGAAGGTGTAGGCGAGCTTGTCGAGATGTTCGGTGGTGACGCCCGGGGCGGTCGCCTCCATCAGGACGTCGAGGGCCTCGGCCGTCAGCCGGCCGGCCCTGCGCATGCCCTCGAACGCATCCGGTCCGTGAATCGGCGGCTGGGGCGCGCGGCGTCCGCTCTCGGACACGGCCTGTTCGTTCTGGGTCATGGGGGGCGTTTCGCGGAGGGCACCGGGGCGGGGTCGCACCTTATGTACGGTGAGGCGCGCGTGAGGCCAACCCTTGGCACGCGCCGCACTAGGCTTGAGCCGGGGGAGCGGCTAGAGACGGTTCCCGGCAGACCCCGGCAACACGGATGCCCGCCCGAGGACGCGTCTTCGGCGGGCCGGCAGGCAGGACGAGGCGATGGCTGACAAAGCGGTCCCGCATTTCCACAACGAGCCCGGCGTGGCGGTGATCCACGTCGGTTCGAAGGAGTTCATGTGTATCGGGGCCAAGCCCCCGTTCGATCATCCGCACATCTTCCTCGACATGGGCACGGACGACGAGACCATCTGCCAGTACTGCTCGACGCTGTTCCGCTACCGGCCGACCCTAGCGGCCGGCAACGCCGACCCGGCGATCTGCGTCTGGGACGACCGGACCCCGGCCGCCGCCTGAGTCGGCGCGGCGGCCCCGTGCCGGCCCTGAACATCGCCATCGTCGGCGCGGGGATCGGCGGCCTAACCGCCGCGCTCACCCTCGACGCCGCCGGCCATTCCGTCACCCTGATCGAGCGCCGCACCGGATTCAGCGAGGTCGGCGCCGGGATCCAGCTCTCGCCCAATGCGAGCCGGGTGCTGATCGGTCTCGGGCTCGGCGCGGCGCTGCGGCGCGCGGCCAGCGAGCCGCCGGCCGTGGTCGTGCGCGCTCTGCGGAGCGGCGGGGTCATCGGCGGCGTCGCCCTCGGCGCCGGCCTCCGCGAGCGCTTCGGTGCGCCCTACTACGTCATCCACCGGGCCGACCTGCAGACCCTGCTCCTCGACGCGGTGCGCGGCCGGCCCGGCATCAGGCTCCTCGTCGGGCGCGACGTCACCGCCCTGGCCGAGCGGCCGGACGGTATCGACCTGACCCTGGAGAGCGGCGCCGGGACACGGACCGAGCTCTTCTCGGCCGATCTCGTCGTCGGGGCCGACGGCGTCCGCTCGCGCCTGCGGGGCCACCTCGACGGGCAGGACCTGCGCTCCGGCCGCGCCGCGGCGTGGCGGGCGATCGTGCCGCGCGAGGCGCTGCCGCCGGAACTCGACGGGGAGGCCACCGGCCTCTGGCTCGGGCCGGCACGGCACGTGGTGCATTACCCGATCCGGGGCGGTCAGCACGTCAACGTGGTGGCGGTGATCCCGGAGCGAACGGGCAGCCAGGGCTGGGGACAACTCGGCGAGCCGGCCGTGCTGCGCGCCCGCTTCCGCGATGCCGCCACACCCCTCGCCGCTCTCCTGGCCGTGCCGGATTCCTGGCTGGTCTGGTCGCTGGAGGATCGCGGTGCGGCCCGTCCCATGGGGCGCGGCCGGCTCGCGCTGATCGGCGATGCCGCCCATCCCATCCTTCCGTTCCTCGCCCAGGGCGCCGCCCTGGCGATCGAGGACGCGGCGATCCTCGCCCAGGTGCTGACCGACGAGGGCGCCGAACCCGGCGTGGCGCTGGCCCGCTACGCCGCCCTTCGGGCGAAGCGGGTCCGCCAGGTCCGCCGGGCCGCTCGCGCCAACGGCCGGACCTACCACGCCGGTCCGTTCGTCGGCGTGATCCGCAACGTGATGATGCGCCGCCTCGGTCCCGATGGCATGAACCAGCGCTACGCATGGCTCTACGGCTGGACGCCTTGATCTGCGACGGCCGCCCCGCTACCGCTGGTCCCGGCATGCGGACGTGGCGAAACCGGTAGACGCACGAGACTTAAAATCTTGCGGCCTTTGGCTGTGCGGGTTCGAGTCCCGCCGTCCGCACCATTCCCGCGACGGTCGCGTCCGGGTATCGATCTTCAGCGCCGTGCCCGTCGAATATAGGCCACCAGCCCGATTACGCCGATGACGGCCAAGCCGGCGAGTGCCGTCGCGTTCGAGGCCTGCGGGCCGACGGCTCCACCCGACCGAACGCGCCGACCCTCCGCGGAGTGTCCTCCGAGGATCCAGGCGAGTGAGCGTCGCAACTCACGCGCGGCGTCGCGATCGAACCATTGGCCATGGGCGAAGATGACCCTGGCCGGCTCGAAGGCCACGAGGCGCCGGGCCGCCTCGAGCGTGTCCCGATGGTTCGTGCGCAGGAGAAGCCGGAGGTAGAGCGGCGCCTTGCCGTCCGGTGCGACGATCCCGAGCAGGCGCGCGAGGTGCCGCGCGAAGGCCGGCAGGAGATCCCCTTCCAGATTGATGACGAGGTCCGTCAGCAGGAGTGTCCGGCTCGGTCGGTGATAGAGGCAGACCTCCTTGAACACCGGACCGGCGATCAGAACCTGATCGATCTCGTTCGCCCAGGCACGGGGTGGCGTATCGGTCAGTTCGGCATCGATCTCCACGCCCGAGCGCCGGACCTGTCCGCGGTCCTCGAGTCCCGGCACCGCCCAGGTGATCGCGTTCGGGCAGGCCGTCTGCCAATCCTTCAGGAACATCCAGTGGCCCATGCTCGGTGCCACGAGGTGACCGATGCGGCCCAGCCCTTCGAGGGCGCGCTGCAGTTCGGGGTGGTGGGCCACCGGCGAATGCAGCAGCAACTCACCGCCGGCGAGCCGGAGAACCGTCATCCGGAGGGGCAGCGGGATGCCGCCCGCGTGGATGGGGGCCGCGTCGACGATCCAAACACCGTCGGCAACCGGCTTGGGGTTATTCAGGGGCGGATAGCTGAGGTCATGCGCCAAGGTCCCGGTCTCCGGATCTGCCAAATCTGACCGGAGAACGCCGTCGCCAAAGCGAGGGGTCCCAAGCTCGATCTCGATCACGCCGGCGAAGAGTCACCCCGCGTCGATCCCCGGATGTCCGAGCCGTCTGATCTCAAGGGTGGCCTGAACCGCCATCCGGCTCGCGGTCGGAGGGCAGGGCCGAGATCAGGGCGTCGAGGGCAAGGGCCATCCGGTCCGGCAGATCGGCGCCGACCGGAGGCGGGAACGAGAGGGCCAGGGCGCGGTCGACTCCGATCCGAAACGGACTTCGATTACAGGTGTCGGGACGCGGAAAGCACAAGGAAGGGTATTCGAGGTCCATCTCATCGGTCGGCTACGGCGCCGTTCGCTGACGGATAGCGTATCTATCCGCGAACCAAGGCAACGCGGCCCGGTGATGACGGTTGCGGCGGCCCGATCCATTGATGGGCGGCGAGGCCGTCGGATTTCCCGTGCGGCCTCGCGCAGCGATCCCCTTACCAGCCGCCGCGCCAGTGCGGCCGGTCGCAATCCCTCCGGTAGCCATACCCGGCCCGACGATAGCCGTAATGGCCGAAGTCGTCGTCGTAGGCCCGGGCGATGCGCGGGCTGCGGTAGCCCGGAGCCTCGTCGTATTCGTAGCTGTGCATGACGGGCGCCGGCCGATAGCGCACCGCCGGGGCTTCCTCCTCGTATCCATAGGCCGGCGCGGGCCGTCCGTAGCCGTATCCGTATCCAGGGGCGGCGTGCGCCTCGGAGACCGCGGCGCCGAGGAGGGCTCCCGCCGCCAGGCCACCGATGACGCCGGCCGCGATCGCGCCGCCATTGCCGCGGGCCTGCGCCGCGGGTGGTCCGAACGTGCCCAGAGCCACCAGTGCAGCGGCTGTCAGTGCTGCCAATTTCGTCATCGCCAATCCCCTGATTCGTCGAGGAGGCCGGCATCCTGCCCGGTCTCGGTGGCCCAGTCGGTGATGTTCCGGCTGTCGAAGAACAGATTGGCAGGGCGGCGCTGCACCCATGCTGAAGCTTGTTGGCAGGATCCGTTCAGCTTCGCGAAGTCGGTACGGCTTCGGACGCAAGAACCTGAGGTGACGGCCTTCCTGCTGGACGCGGCCGTTTTTCCTTGAGAGATGCTTCGGCCGGCGCAACAACGGGTGTGAGCGCCCCGGCGCGCCCGTTCCTCCCATACAGAGTCCCGCATGACCCCGGATCAAGTCTCCCTCGTCCAGGACAGTTTCGCCAAGGTGCGGCCGATCGCCGATACGGCGGCCGACCTGTTCTACGGGCGCCTGTTCGAGATCGCGCCCGAGGTCCGGTCGATGTTTCCCGAAGACATGCGCGAGCAGAAAAAGAAGCTGATGACGATGCTCGGGCTCGCGGTGACCAATCTCCACAAGCCCGACATGGTGGTTCCGGCCCTGCAGACCCTGGGTCGCCAGCATGTCTCCTTCGGCACCCAGGCCGCCCATTACGAGCCGGTGGGCTCCGCCCTGCTCTGGACCCTTGAGCAGGGGCTGGGTCAGGACTTCACGCCCGAGGTCCGTGAAGCCTGGGTGGAAACCTACGGCTTGGTCGCGCGCGTGATGAAGGCGGCCGCCGCGGAGGTCCGGCGCCCTGAGGCCGCTCCGGGTGCCTGATCCAGGGTCTGCGCAGTCCAGCCATCCGCTCGGGTGGAACCAACGCGCGTCACAAGCGTAGGCGTTCGAATTTGGTCCGTTCCGTCAAAGGGATACGATGCGCTTCCGTCTGACGTCCGTCCTCTCCGGACTTGCCCTGGCGACGATTCTGGCCTGCCCCGTCTGGGCGGACATCCTGATCGCCGTCGACAAGGACGCCCAGCGCATGACCGTCACGATCGATGGGCAGACGCGCTACGACTGGCCGGTCTCGACGGGCGTCGACGGCTATGACACGCCGAGCGGGAACCATCGCCCGTTCCGGATGGAGCGCACGCATTTCTCGCGTGAATTCGACGATGCGCCGATGCCGAACGCGATCTTCTTCACCGGCCAGGGCCACGCCATCCACGGCACGAACCACACCCGGCGCCTCGGCAGCGCGGCCTCGCATGGCTGCGTTCGGCTCGCACCGAAGAACGCCGCGACCCTGTTCAGTCTCGTCAAGGCGCAGGGTATGGGCAGGACGCGCGTCGTGATCGACGGCAGCACGGTCATGGCTTCGCGACGCCGCCGTGGCGAGGACGATGGCGTGATGTCGGCCGGGATGCAGATGGGGCGCGAGCCCTATGGGCGCGCCTACCGGCCGGTGGCCGTCGCGCGGCCGGTTCAGCGCCGGGCTCCCGTCTATGATGTGCGCGATCCGGCCGGCTACGGCGACGCCGACTTCGTCAGCGACGGTCTCGACTGACCCCATCCGGGGCCGCGCCGCGGACCTGCCGCGGAGACCCTATCGTCACCCGAGCGCGCTGGCCGGACCCAGATCGGAGTTGGCAGATGCCGGGGAGAGGCGTGCGGACTCGACACGATTTCGGCCGCCGCGCTTGGCGCAATACAGGGCGTCGTCGGCCGCCTTCAAAAGATCGGCGGCGCCGATGCCGAGGGCGCCGAGGCTGCCATGCGCCGCCGCAACGCCGATGCTCACCGTGATGCAGGCGCCGTCCGCCAATCCCGGATGCGGATGCGCGAGGCGCTCGATTGCCCGCCGAAGGCTCTCACAGATCGCGGTCGCCCGCACCGGCTCGACGCCGGACAGGAAGAGGATGAACTCCTCTCCGCCGTAACGTGCCAGCTGAGCGCCGTGGAGGGCCGCTTCCGCCTCGAGGGCCTGCGCGACTTGCCTCAGGCAGCGGTCGCCCGCCGGATGACCGGCCGTATCGTTCAGGCGCTTGAAGGCGTCGATGTCGATGAGGGCGAGCATCACCCAGCCGCCCTCGTGGGAGGCCTCGGCCCAGCCCGTCTGCAGGCGCGCAGTGGCACTTCGCCTGTTGCGCAATCCGGTGAGACTGTCGGTCTCGGACAGGATCGTCAGGCGCGCATTGGCGGCAGCGAGATCCACGTCGCGGGCCGTCTTCTCCAGGGTGAGCAGGAAGGCTTCCTTGCAGGTCCATTCGCGTGAATAGGCGAGCTTGATCGGCACGAGGGTGAGGCCGGCGATCAGCAGCGGCAGGCCCGTCGCCTCGCTTCGCGGCAGAACGAAGCCGACGACGTAGGTCGCATAGAGGCCGAAAGCGCTCCCGCAGAGGACGAGGCTGTGCCGGAACGACAGGGGCGCGATCATGCCCACTGCCATCGGTACGATCACCGCGAGGATGAGATAGGTATCCGCGTGAGCGGCGGGTGCGATCCGGGCGCTGTTCAGGACGATGGCCATGTCGAGCAGCGCAATGCCCGCCACGATCCCGGCCTGCCGCCGGGCGCTGGTGAGGCCGTGCAGCGCCAGGATCGCCAGCAGACCGGACGGCAGGAACACACCCAGGGTGAGGAAGGCCGGAGCCGCGAAGCGATCGGGGCCAAACTGATCGAAATCCATCTTCAACGAGATCACGTTGAAGACGATGAAGACCATGAGCCACGACTGGATGTAGGTGGCCCGGGACCAGCGGGTCGTCTCCGCAAACTGCGATTCGAGGTCCATCGGCAGGCGCAGGCGATACCACGGCCTCTGGCGGGCCGCCTCGATCAGGCTGGGAGTGGATTCTGGCATAGGCTCGGTTCACCGACGACCCTGGGACTTTATGCCAGCTCTGCTTGCAGGCGCGTAAACGGTTGCAGCGTCCACGAGGCGGCCAGTCCCGTCTTGCCGGCGCCTTCCATTGCATCATCGCACAATCCTGCTAAGACCCGGTCCATGTTGAAGGATCGAGCCAGATTGTACGCCCGGCCCACGCCGCCGTAGACGCCGCTCTCCCCGACGCCCGTCTGTTCCTCGAGACTCCGTCATGCCCGGTCCGCACAGGTGCCGGGATTCCCGCTCGATTCCCCGCCGCCCAACCTGCGCGGGGACGATTGGATGTCTGTCACCCATGTCCCCGACGAACCTGCGGAGCCAGTGGGCTCCCGATATCACGCGCGAGATCCTGGCCGGCACCGTGGTCGCCCTGGCCCTGATTCCGGAGGCCATCGCCTTCTCGCTCATCGCAGGGGTCGATCCGAAGGTCGGCCTCTACGCTTCGTTCTGTATCGCGGTGATCACCGCCTTCGCGGGTGGTCGACCGGCGATGATCTCCGCCGCCACCGGGGCGATGGCCCTGGTGATGGTGAGCCTCGTCAAGGAACACGGCCTCGGCCATCTCTTCGCCGCGACGATCCTGACCGGGCTCCTGCAGATCGCGGCCGGCGCCCTCCGGCTCGGCAATCTGATGCGTTTCGTATCGCGCTCCGTGGTCACTGGCTTCGTCAACGCCCTGGCGATCCTGATCTTCCTTGCACAGATGCCCGAACTGATCGGTCAGGGGACCACCGTCTACCTCATGACGGCCGTCGGCCTCGGGCTGATCTACGGACTCCCCTACCTCACCAGGGCGGTGCCATCGCCGCTCATCACCATCCTGGTCCTGACCGCTTTCTCGATGGCCGTGGGCCTGCCGATCCACAAGGTCGGCGACATGGGTGCTCTCCCCACCGAACTCCCGGTCTTCGCCCTGCCGCAGGTACCGCTCACCTGGGAGACTCTGCGGATCATCCTGCCCTACGCACTGACGCTGACCATGGTCGGCCTGCTGGAGAGCCTGATGACCGCGGCGATCCTCGATGAGATGACCGATACCGGCTCGGACAAGAACCGGGAATGTGCCGGTCAGGGCCTCGCCAATATCGGCGCCGGCCTGTTCGGCGGGATGGCAGGCTGCGCCATGATCGGCCAGTCGGTGATCAACGTCTCCTCCGGCGGTCGCGGCCGGCTCTCGACGCTCTGGGCCGGCGCCTTCCTGCTCTTCCTGATCGTGGTTCTCGGGCCGTACGTGGCGCAGATCCCCATGGCGGCGCTGGTGGCGGTGATGATCATGGTCTCGATCAACACCTTCCAATGGGGATCGCTCAAGACCCTAGTGACGCATCCGAAGAGCTCAAGCCTCGTCATGGTCGGGACCGTCGCCGTGGTGGTGGCGACCCACGATCTCGCCAAGGGCGTCCTGTTCGGCGTGGTGCTCAGCGGCCTGTTCTTCGCCCACAAGGTCACGCGCTACTTTTCGGTGGCCTCGGAGCGGAGCGGCACGGTGAGGACCTACCGCGTCACCGGCCAGATCTTCTTCGCCACGGCTGAGGCCTTCCACGGCGCCTTCGACTTTCGGGAGGCCGGCCTGACGGGGATCGTCGTCGACCTGACGGCCGCCCATTTCTGGGACATCACCGCCGTCAACGCCCTGGATCGGGTGGTTCTGAAATTTCGCCGCCACGGCATCGGGGTCGAGATCGTCGGCATGAACGATGCCACGGCCACGATGGTGGAACGCCTCGGCACCCATCACAAACCCGGTGCGGCCCTGGCGGCCGGCGGTCACTGAGGCGTAGGCTGGCCCGCGACCTGCAGCGGAGGCGGACCAGGACGGCGCCCAGTCGCCATTGACGGCGGGTGGCCGGGATCGAGATCAGGCCCACGCCATCGCGCCGCTGTCGCGCTGGCGCGGTAGGTTGTTGCTGGCGGGACCCGCCGCACCCGGCGCAAGTCGGGAGCGGGCTTCGCCTGGACGCGAGGAGAGATTGGCCATGAGCGCGCTTCACCCGGAAATCGCCGCCGTCACGGCGCGCGTGATCGAACGCTCCGGACCGACCCGGAAGGCCTATCTCGACCTGATCGCGCGGGAGCGGGACTCGGGCGTCCACCGCCCGATGCTCAATTGCGGCAACCTCGCCCACGGCTTCGCGGCCTCGGGCGAGGACAAGGCGGTCATCAAGTCCGGCCGGGCGATGAACATGGCCATCGTCACCGCCTACAACGACATGCTCTCGGCGCATCAGCCCTATGGCCGCTACCCCGAGCAGATGAAGCTGTTCGCGCGGGAGGTCGGCGCCACCGCGCAGGTGGCCGGCGGCGTGCCGGCCATGTGCGACGGCGTCACCCAGGGTCAGCGCGGCATGGAACTGTCGCTCTTCTCGCGCGACACCATCGCGCTCTCGACCGCTGTGGCGCTCAGTCACGGCATGTTCGACGGCGCGGCTTTGCTCGGCATCTGCGACAAGATCGTTCCGGGCCTGCTCATCGGCGCGCTGCGCTTCGGCCACCTGCCGATGATCCTGATCCCGGCCGGACCGATGCCCTCGGGGCTGGCCAACAAGGAGAAGCAGCGCATCCGCCAGCTCTATGCCGAGGGCAAGGTCGGCCGCGACGAGCTGCTCGAGAGCGAATCGGCCTCCTATCACGGTGCCGGCACCTGCACGTTCTACGGCACCGCCAATTCGAACCAGATGATGATGGATGTGATGGGCGTGCACATGCCCGGCGCCTCCTTCATCAACCCGGGCACGAAGCTGCGCCAGGCCGTCACGCGCGCGGCAGTCCACCGCCTCTCCGAGATCAGCGCCAACGGCAACGACTACCGACCCCTCGGCCGATGCATCGACGAGAAGGCGATCGTGAACGCGGTGGTCGGCCTGCTGGCCACGGGTGGCTCGACCAACCACGCGATCCACCTGCCCGCCATCGCGCGGGCCGCCGGCATCGTCCTGGATTGGGCGGATTTCGACCGGCTCTCGGCGGTGGTGCCGCAGGTCGCCAAGGTCTATCCGAACGGCTCGGGTGACGTGAACCACTTCCATGCGGCCGGCGGGATGTCCTACGTCATCGCCAGCCTGATCGATGCCGGGCTGCTGCACGACGACATCCTCACGGTGGCCGGCACGCGCCTGCGCGACCACGCCCGCGACCCGAAGCTCATCGATGACGAACTCGTCTTCGAGGATGCGCCCGAGCGCTCGCACGACGAGACCATCCTGCGCAGTCCCGCCAATGCCTTCCAGCCCGATGGCGGCATGCGGCTGGTGAAGGGCAATCTCGGCCGGGCCACCTTCAAGACCAGCGCCGTCGATCCCGCGCGCTGGACGATCCAGGCGCCGGCGCGCGTCTTCGACGACCAGGACGACGTCATGGCGGCCTTCAAGGCGGGCGAGCTGGAACGCGACGTCGTGGTGGTGGTGCGCTTCCAGGGGCCACGGGCCAACGGCATGCCCGAGTTGCACAAGCTCACTCCGCAACTCGGCGTGCTGCAGGACCGCGGCTTCCGCGTCGCCCTGGTCACCGATGGGCGGATGTCGGGCGCCTCCGGCAAGGTGCCGGCGGCGATCCATCTCAGCCCCGAAGCCCTCGGCGGCGGTCCCCTTGCCCGGATCCGCGACGGCGACGTGGTGCGCCTCAGCGCGGAGGACGGTTCCCTGGAGGCCCTCGTCGATCCGGCCGAGTGGGAAGCCAGGGCGGAGGCCACCGCGCCGCCGCCGGCCCTCGGCACCGGGCGCGAACTCTTCGCCTTCATGCGCCACGGCGCCGACGGGGCGGAGCAGGGTGCCTCCGCCATGCTCGCCGCCGCCGGACTCTGATCCCACCGCCTCCGCTGCCAAGGACGCTGCCCATGACCACCATCGACGCCCTGATGCGCTCCGTTCCCGTCATCCCGGTGCTGGTGGTGGAGGACGTGGCTCACGCCGAACCGATCGCCCGCGCCCTGGTGGCGGGCGGGCTGACCGCCCTGGAGGTCACCCTGCGCACGCCGGCGGCCCTGGACGTCATCCGCGCCATGTCCCGGGTCGACGGGGCCGTGGTCGGCGCCGGTACGGTGCTGAACGCGCGCGACCTCGATGCCGCCCTGGAGGCGGGCGCGCGCTTCATCGTGAGCCCCGGCCTGACCGATCCCCTGACCCGCGCCGTCCTCGCACGCGGGGTGCCCTACCTGCCGGGCGTCGCGAATGCGGCCGACATCATGCGCGGCCTCGACCATGGCCTCGACCGATTCAAGTTCTTTCCCGCCGAGGCCGCCGGCGGCATCAAGGCGCTGAAGGCGCTCGCCGGTCCCTTCGGCCAGGTTCGATTCTGTCCGACCGGCGGCATCTCGGAGGCGACCGCGCCGGATTGGCTCGCCCTGAAGCCGGTGCTCTGCGTCGGCGGAAGCTGGGTCGTCCCGCCGGGGGCGCCCGAGACCGATCTGATCCGGCGCTCGGCCGAGGCCGCCACCCGCCTGCGAGCGGCCTGAGGAACCTCACGCGGATCGACGCCCTCGAAGGCCCTGCTTGATTGTGGCCGGAAAAAGGCTAGCCTCCCCTGACGAGCGCCCGGAAGGGCACGTTCCGGTCCGGGACTTAATCCTCTGGCCGGCATCGTGATCCCAAGGCTGGCATGCCTCGTGCAGTACCCGTGCGATGGAACCAGGCTCCTGGTTCCCGGTGCGGGGCGTCGTCGAGTGCGGCGGTGGGGGAAGCGATGCAGTCCAGGCTCACCACGTACATCTTCATCGGCATGCTGCTCGGGATCGCCGTCGGCTATCTCTGCAACATCACCTGGCCGGATCCGCAGACCTCGAAGGAGATCTCCGGATACATCGCGCTGATCAGCGACGTCTTCCTGCGCCTGATCAAGATGATCATCGCCCCGCTTGTCTTCTCAACCCTCGTCGTCGGCATCGCCCACATGGGTGACACCGCCTCGGTCGGCCGCGTCGGCGGCAAGGCGATGCTGTGGTTCGTCGGCGCCTCGCTCTGCTCGCTGCTGCTCGGCCTCGTGATGGTCAACATCCTCCGGCCCGGCGACAACCTGAACCTGCCGCTGCCCGATGCCGGCGCCACCACGAACCTCAAGGCCGCTTCGCTGTCCCTGAAGGAGTTCGTCACCCACCTCGTGCCGAAGAGCCCGGTCGAGGCGATGGCCAACAACGAGATCCTGCAGATCGTGGTGTTCTCGATCTTCTTCGGCGTGGCCCTGGCCGCGCTCGGCGAGAAGGGCAAGCTGCTCGCACAGGGCATCGAGGGCCTCGCCGACGTGATGCTCAAGATCACCGGCTACGTCATGGGCTTCGCGCCGATCGCCGTGTTCGCGGCCATCGCGGCCACCATCACCACCCAGGGCATCGGTGTACTCGTCACCTACGGCAAGTTCATGCTGGAATTCTACTTCAGCCTGGCCCTGCTCTGGTGCCTGCTCGCCTTCGTCGGATTCCTGCTTGTCGGATCGGCGATGAAGCGCCTCCTCGACCTCATCAAGGAGCCGTTCCTGCTGGCCTTCTCCACCGCATCGAGCGAGGCGGCCTATCCGAAGACCCTGACCAACCTCGAGCGCTTCGGAGTCCCGAACAAGATCACCTCGTTCGTGCTGCCGATGGGCTATTCGTTCAATCTCGACGGGTCGATGATGTACTGCACCTTCGCGGTGATGTTCATCGCCCAGGCCTACAACATTCCCCTGACCCTTGGCCAGCAGCTCACGATGCTCCTGCTCCTGATGGTGACCTCGAAGGGCATGGCCGGCGTGCCGCGCGCCTCCCTGGTGGTGATCTCGGCGACGCTGACCACCTTCCATATCCCGGAAGCGGGCCTGCTCCTCATCATCGGCATCGACCAGTTCCTCGACATGGGACGCTCGGCCACCAACGTGCTCGGCAACAGCGTGGCCACCGTGGCCGTGGCCAAGTGGGAGGGGCAGCTGACGCTGTCCGACCAGCGCCTGGACCGCGACGTCAGCCCCCTGCCGGAGCCGGCGGAGTAGCGATCGCGCGCGTCGCGCGGCGGCGGCAGTCCGGGGTTCAGGTTCGTGTCGAGGTCGCACATGCCAGCACGTCGCGTCATCATCGGGATACTGGCGGGAATCGGCCTCATGGCCGGCGCGGGCTCGGCTCGGGCGATCGACGTGCTCGCCGGTACGCTGAAGACCATCAGCGAGACAGGCACCGTGCGCCTCGGCTTTCGCGAGAGCTCCCTGCCGTTCTCGTTCAAGGACTCCGCCGGCCAGCCGGTCGGCTACGCCGTCGACCTCTGCCTGGAAGTCGTCGACGACATCGGCAAGGAGCTGGGGCGCAACGACCTGAAGGTTCGGTACGAGCCCGTCACCTCGGAGACGCGGATCGAGGCTGTCACGTCCGGCCGGATCGACCTGGAATGCGGATCGACCACGGCCAATGCCGAGCGGCGAAAGCTGGTGGGCTTCTCGCCCGTCACCTATTTCAGCGCCACCAAGCTGCTGGTGAAGCGCGGCGCTCCGGTCGCTTCGTTCCGCGATCTGGCCGGGCGGACGGTGGCGGTCACCGCCGGGACCACCAACGAGGGCGCCCTGCGCGCCCTCTTCGCTCGTCTGAGCATTCCCGCTACAATCGTCACCGGCCATGACCACGCCGAATCATTCGCCATGGTCCGGGATGGGCGCGCCGACGCCCTCGGCCTCGACGATGTCCTGCTCTACGGCCTGATCGCCGCTGCCGGCCCGGATGGCTCGGCCTACACCGTGCTCCCCGACAAGCTGTCGTTCGAACCCTACGGGCTGATGTTCCGCAAGGACGACCCGCAGCTCGCCGGCCTCGTGACCGCGACCTTCCAGCGCCTCGCCGAATCCCGTGAACTGCGCTGGATCTACGAGCGCTGGTTCCTCAAGCGCCTGCCCACCGGTATTCGCCTCAACGTGCCGATGTCGGACGAGCTTCACACCAACTTCCAGGTGATCGGCCTCCAGGATTGACGATGGCGTCGGACGGACGATGAACGGGTCCGCCTCGCGGGGTCGATCCAAATCCGCCGTGGAATGGATTCGTCGATTCGGTGGCTCGGACAGGCAGTGGAGAAACGCGGATCGGGTTCGGTGATCCCCTGCGCGCCTGCCCAGCCCTTTGGGTACCGATGCGCCTCGGCCTGCCGCAATCATGACCAGCGCCGGTCGAGATCAACGGCCTCATACGGGGCTGCGATGTGTCATAGATTACAGATTATTCCGTATTTCCTGAGACTTGCCGCGACATCGGGGCACTTCGGCCCGGTTGCCCGACGCCACGCCGGCCTGGAAAACCTGCCCTCGGAACAGTCACTTAGCCGTCTGCCGAACGTTGCAACGCCGCAACAGCGCCCCGGAACCGCCACGCCGATCACGATTCCGAGTTGCCGCCAGGAACCCTCTCGCACAGAGTGATCGTGCACTGGGGGCAACGCCAGGGCAGCAAGACAATTTCCAGCGGTCAACGCTCGGTCATTCAAGAACAAAGGGCCACGCGACACCGGGATCCATAGAGATTCTGGGCGCAGTAAGCCTTCCCTCGGGTCTCGAAGCTTTTGGAGATATCAATGAAGCTCTTGAAGAGCTCGCTTCTCGCCTCCGCGGCAGGGTTTGCCGCGGTCGCCGGAGCACAGGCAGCCGACCTCCCGGTCAAGAAGGCTGTTCCGATCGAATACGTCCGCGTCTGCTCTGCCTATGGCGCCGGCTTCTTCTACATCCCGGGCACCGATACCTGCATCCGTCTCTCGGGCCGCGCCCGCCTCGACGTCGGCTACCAGCCGACCTCCGCCCGGTCCTCACAGGGTTCGCAGGGTGACACCACCGGCTACATCGGCCTCGCCCGCATCAACGTCGATGCCCGCACGCAGACCGCCTATGGCACCCTGCGCGCCTTCGTGCGTCTCCAGTTCTCCTCCCGCACCGGTGCCACCGGCGGTCTCCGCTCCGGCACCCAGGAGCGTATCGGCAACGCCTTCGCTGCCACCGGCCAGGACCAGAACGGTCGCGTCCAGCAGTTCGTGAACACCGACAAGGCGTTCATCCAGTTCGCCGGCCTCACCGCCGGTCGCGCCTCCTCGTTCTTCGACTTCTACGCCCACGACTTCGAGTTCGCCGGCGCCACCGCCAACTCCGACGTGCAGTCCACCAACCTGCTCGCCTACACGAGCAAGCTCGGCAGCAGCGGCCTTTCGGCCACGGTCTCGCTGGAAGACCCGTCCTTCCGCCGGAACTGGATCAACTCGCAGGAATCGACGACGGTCGGCGCACCCTCGCGCGTCCTGATCACGACGGATGCGAACGGCCTCCCGACCTTCTCGACGGTGGACGTCTCTCAGCGTAACCGCATGCCCGACTTCGTCGGCGTTCTGCGCTACGACGCTGCCTGGGGCTCGGCCCAGCTCTCGGCTGCCGTCAAGGAGCTGAACACCAGCCACATCATCGGTAATCCGACCGTCGTTGGTGCGGCAACGGGCTTCGCCCCCGGCCTCATTGGTCCCGGCCCCTCCGCCTCCAGCGAGTACGGCTGGGCCGTGCAGGCCGGCGTGAAGATCAACATGCCCTTCATCGCCCCGGGCGACACCCTGTACCTGCAGGGCGCCTATGGTGAGGGCGCTACCCTCTACACCGGCTACTCCTCGTACAACGGCAGCTACACCCGCGCAGCGAGCACCATCAACGGTGCGGCCTTCGACCCCTACATGGCCGATGCCACTCTGAACCCGCTGACGGGCAAGATCGAGCTGTCCAACAGCTGGACCGTGACGGCTGCCTACCTGCACTACTGGTCGCCTGAGTGGCGCTCGGCCGTGTTCGGCAGCTACGGCGAGATGGCCTTCGCTCGTGGTGCTCGTGAAGCGAACGCTCTCGCTTACGGCAATTCCGGTAGCGTGAACCTCAACACCTTCCTTGGTGCGCCTGGTAGCCGCTCGTTCGCTCTCAGCCCGGTGCTGCGTGACAACAACCAGTTCGTTGCCGGTGGCAGCCTGATCTGGTCGCCTGTCAAGGATCTCGATATCGGTGTCGAGGGCTTCTACACCCGTGTCGCTCTGCAGAATGGCCGCGTGATCGACCAGTACAGCAATGGCGTGCTCACGGCTGCTGCGGTCAATGGCCTGACTGCTGCTCAGGCAAGTGGTCTGCGCACCGTCACCTCGGCGGACACCTTCCAGATCCGCGGCCGCGTCCAGCGCGACTTCTAAGCCGACGGAACGGCCTGATCCGGGCTCCCTGCGAGCCCGGATCCTCAAAGATCCGACACTTCGAGACATGCGAACTGGCCCGGCTGAAAAGTCGGGCCTTTTTGCGTGGGTACCCCTGCCGCGACGTCCCGGGTTGGGGCGGAAACTACGCAGCGTGGGCGAGAGGCACGGGGTTTGCCAGGGGGAGGCGCGTTGCCAGCTTGGACAGCGTGAAATCAACGATTGCGGCGGTCCGCACCGCTGCTACGTTGCCCAGGTCAGTCCCGTCGATCGCCGTACCGTGATCGACCTCCCGGAGTCAGCCCGCAGATGCGTTCGTGTCACCAGAGATCCACCCTGTCCGCCGTGGCTGTCAGCGTCGCGCTGTCGGTGCTCGCGGCAGGGAGCGCCCAGGCGCAAGAGCTCACCGGAACCCTGAAAAAGATCAAGGAAACCAATACGATCACCATCGGCTACCGGGATGCGTCGGTTCCGTTCTCCTACCTGGACGGTGACCAAAAGCCCGTCGGCTACGCCCTGGAGATCTGTCAGAAGATCGCCGAGGCCGTGAAGACCAACCTCAAGCTCCCGAACCTCGAGGTGAAGCTGAACCCGGTCACCTCGGCGACCCGCATCCCGCTGATCGCCAATGGCACCATCGATCTCGAGTGCGGCTCGACGACGAACAATGCCGATCGCCAGAAGCAGGCCACCTTCACCAACACCCACTTCCTGACCGCGACGCGCTACGTCGCCAAGAAGTCGGCCAAGCTCGACAAGATCGACGATCTGAAGGGCAAGACCGTGGTCTCGACCTCGGGCACCACCAACATCCGCCAGATCAACGAGGCCAACACTGCGCGCAACCTCGGCCTGACCATCCTTCCGGCCAAGGACCATGCCGAGGCCTTCCTGATGGTCGAGACCGGCCGCGCCGTGGCCTTCGTCATGGACGACGTGCTCCTGGCCTCGCTGGCCGCCAGCTCGAAGGAGCCCGGCGCGTATGCGATCTCCAGCGAGGCGCTGTCGAAGCCTGAGCCGTACGGCATCATGCTGCGCAAGGACGATGCCCCGTTCAAGGCCGTCGCGGACGAAGCCACCGCCAAGCTCTACAAGAGCGCCGAGGGCAAGGCGCTCTACGACAAGTGGTTCACCAAGCCGATCCCGCCGCGGGGCATCAACCTGAACCTCCCGATGAGCGAGGCCATGGTGAAGGCCTTCGCGTCGCCGAGCGACAGCGCGGACCCCGCCGCCTACTGAGAGCCGACCGCAGCGGCCCCGTCGTCTGGACGCCTCGCTCCTCACGGAGCGGGGCGTTCCGCTGTGAGGGGAACGCCCGGGTCCGGTCCGCCCCGCGCAGCGAGGCGTTCCATGGTGGCGAACAGCACCGGCCATTCGATCGGTTTGGGAACGTGCGCGTCCATGCCGGCGGCGCGGCATCGTTCCATTTCCTCGGGCATCGCGTTGGCGGTCAGGGCGATGACCGGTGTCGGCGAGCGATTCTCCTGCCGCTCCCGGGCGCGGATCGCCTGCGTCGCCGCGAGCCCGTCCTGTCCCGGCATCTGCACGTCCATCAGGATCAACTCCGGGCGTTCCTTTGCGAAGGCCGCCGTCACGGCCCGTTCGCCGTCGTCCACCACGGTGACCGCGTGCCCCTTCTGGCGCAGCACCGTGCCGATGATCTCCTGATTGATGGGGTTGTCCTCTGCCAGGAGGACGCGCCAACGCACGGGGGAGGGGCGGTTGAGGAGCGCAGGCCTTGGGAGGTCGGCCTCGTTCTGCGCTGCCGCCAGACGCAGCGGCACCACGAACCAGAACACGGAGCCCTCGCCGACCCGGCTTTCCGCGCCGATCTCGCCCCCCATCAGATGAACCAGGCGCTTGCAGATCGTCAGCCCGAGGCCGGTCCCGCCATAGCGTCGGGAGGTCGAGCCGTCGGCCTGCGCGAAGCGTTCGAACAGCTGCGGCAGCACCTCGGGTGCGATGCCGATCCCCGTATCCACGAGCTCGATCCGCAGGGACGATGGCCGTCGCGGCAGCGCCTCCGCTGCCGGTGTCCAGCGTATCCGCAGGATGACGGAGCCGCGGGGCGTGAACTTGATCGCGTTGGTGGCGAGGTTGAGGATGACCTGCCGAAGCCGGGTGGGGTCGCCCAGAACCCAGTCGGGGACGTCCGGACCGACATCGGTGGCGACGTGGACGTCGCGTCCCTGCGCGATCTCGACGCTGAGTTCGCGGCATCCCTCGATCAGGTCGTTGAGGCTGAAGGGTAGCGATTCGATCACGAGGTGACCCGCCTCGATCTTCGAAAAGTCGAGGATGTCGTTGACGATCGTTAGCAGGGATCGGCCGGCTTCCTGGGCGAGGCCGACGAGACGCGTCTGGTCCCGGCCGAGGCTGGCGTCGCTCCGCAACAGATCGTGGACGCCCAGGATGCCTGCGAGCGGCGTGCGCAGTTCGTGGCTCATATTGGCCAGGAACTCGGCCTTCGCCAGCACGGCGGCCTCGGCGGCGGTGCGAGCGCTCTGGAGATCGGCCTCCTGCTTCTGGCGCTGCGAGACGTCGCGGATCGCCTGGATGATCTGGACCTCCCCCTGGTCCTCGATGCGCCGGAAGGCGGCCTCGACCCAGATGTCCCGCTCGGAGCGATGGCGCATCCGGTAGATCACCGATCCCGCCGGCCGCTCGGGGCCGAGGGCATGCAGGGTGGCCGAGAGGTTCGCGATGTCCTCGCGATGCACGAGGGTGCGCAGGCCGATGCGGTTGGCCTCCTCGACGCCGTAGCCGAGCATGGTCGTCACCGCGGGCGAGATGTAGAGATGGCGTCCGCTGGCGTCGTCGAGGACGATGAGGTCGGAGGTGTGGTCGGCCAGCAGGCGATAGCGCGCCTCGCTCTCGCGCAGACGCTCGTCGGCTCGCCGCCGCTCCGTCACGTCCGTCAGGGTCTGGACGTGGCCGTCGCCCATCAGCATCGGCACAGACCGCGTCTCGATCACCCGGCCATCGGCCCGGCTGCGCTCGGACCGCAACTCGGTGGTGCGCCGGTCCTCGTCCAGGCGCCAGAGGCTCGGCGCCTCGATCGCGGTTCCCCAGGTTCCGGTCTCGCGCAGGTGCCGGCGCAGGGCCCGGTAGTCCGGCGCGCGCGCGATCAGCTCGGGCGAGACCGCCAGGATCTCGATGGCACGTCTGTTGATGACCGGGATGCGCCCCCTTCCGTCGATCATCAGCAGGCCCTGGTCCATGCTCTCGAGGGTCGCCTCCAGGAGGGCGGATTTCTCGGCCAGGGCACGCTCGGCGGATTTCAGCTCTGTGACGTCGGCGAAGACGCCGAAGATGGACCCACGGAGCGCAGCACGCCCGGAAAGCCCGGGCTCGCCCTGGTAGACGCCGCGGACCTGCACCTCCCGGACCTCGCCCGAGGGCTGAACGAGGCGCAGGGACATGTCGAAATCCGCGCCGCGGCGGATCGCGCCTGCGATTTGCCGCGACACGGCGAGGCGATCGTCCGGATGACAGGCGGCGATGCTGTCCTGGATCGTCGGGTCGAAGGTCCGCGGGTCGAGCCCATGGATCCGGTAGACCTCTTCGGACCACCGCAGGACGCGGGAGGGAATGTGCAGGTGCCAATGGCCCACATGGGCCACCTGCTCGGCCATGACGAGGAGTCGGTTGGCTTCCCGCGCCTCGGCATCGGCGAGGTTCGGGGGGCGGATGTCGCGGAGACTCACGTGGACGTGCCGGATCGGCCGCAGATCCGGCTCGTGCAGCGGTACGTAGGTGGCTTCCGTGGCGAGGCCGGCACCCGGAAGCGTCGACTGGTCCTGCATCCGCAGGATCGCGCCCGTGGCGACCGCCCGCTCCAGGCCTGCGCGCAACAGCGCGGACTGCGCCGTCGGCAGGAGCGCCGCGAGCTCGCAGCCGATCGCCTCGTCGCCGCGGCCGACGGTGCGGGCCGCTGCCGCGTTCCAGGCCGAGAGGCGAAACCCGCCATCCGGCAGCCGAGCGAAGAGGAACTGTCGATCGGGCGAGGCCTCGAACGCCGCGCGCAGGGCACTGGCCCCGGAGCGATCCAGCTTTCCGGGCCAGGCTCGCTCGCCGCGCAGGAGCGCACGGCCCCTCCGTGCGAACGAGCCGAGCCACGGCAGGCGTCCGCTCACGCGGCGCCTCCTGCCCGCGCGGTGCGCTGCTGCGAGAGAATGCGAGCGACGCCGACCACGAGCAGCGCGGCGGCCGCGCCCGCGATCTCGCTCGCGTGGCCCACGGGCGCCGTCGCACCGGCGACCAGCGGATCGGTGGCGATCATTTCCCCGGCGATCCAGCCGAGCAGGGCCGCTCCGGCCCAGAGGATCAGCGGGAACCGGACGAGGAGTGCCGTAATCAGTGAGGCGCCCATGATGATCAGGGGGATCGAGAGGAGGAGGCCGAACACGAAGAGAGCGGCATGCCCCTTCGCGGCGGCCGAAACGGCGACGACGTTGTCGAGGCTCATCACGGCGTCGGCGATCGCGATGGTCCGGACCGCCCGCCAGAGCGTCGTGCTCTCCGCCACCGTCGGATCGGCCTCGTCTTCGCCGACCAGGAGTTTCACCGCGATGACCATCAGGAGGAGGCCGCCGACGATCCGCAACAGGGGAATCGCGAGCAGGGACGACACCACCAATGCAAAGGCGATGCGCAGGAGCACCGCCGTACCGGCGCCGAGGAGGATGCCGGTGCGCCGGCGATGTTCTGGCAGGGATCGGCATGCGAGCGCGATGACCACCGCATTGTCGCCCGAGAGCAGCAGATCGATCCACACGATCTGCAGCACGGCCAGGAGGAACTGCGGATCACTGATGTCCATCGGATCTTTCGGCGTTGTCGGCCTGACGGGACCGCCCAGCGACCCCGCTCCGGGTAGCGCATCCGCGCGGCCCCGCACAGGCGGCAAAGAGCGGACGTCAATGCGCCACGATACAACCTCGGCGCGCAAACGCAGCAAGGGATGGCTCGCTCGATCCAAGGCTGCGTTCGGCGACGTTCGTCCCCGCTCCACTCGGATGCCCGGCACCGAAAGTCCGATGAAGGCGGATCGGCTTATGGACCTGCCGGCCCGCGCCACGGTGTTGTCGATGCGTGCATGGCACCGCACCGAATCCGTGGGTTTCGCGGCTCGTGTGCATGCCTCCTGTGGTCTTCGTACGCCACCGCCTGGACAGGGTTGTGCCATCGATGGAAACCGCCCGTTCTGAATTGTTTCGCGCCTTGACTTCGGGTGACGCGGGGTCGCATTGCACAATCATGTAGGATGGTGCTTCCGTCCCGCCGGGCTGACATTCCTTTGAAAGCCTCTAAGGTCTCGGCTGGCCCTTGCCGCACGGTCGAGATCAGGGTCGCCCGGCGCAATCATGCTTGGAGTTTGACACTTGGCGAACACGGCAGCCGATCCCGAGAGCTCCCACGGCGCGCCGGACGGCACGCGACGCGACTTCATGTTCCTCGCAACGGGCGCGGGTCTGGCCGTGGGAGCCGGTGCCCTCGCGTGGCCCTTCGTCGCCTCGATGGCGCCCGATGCCGAGACCATCGCGGCCGGTGCTCCCCTGGAAGTCGACCTGACGCCGATCCAGGAAGGTCAGATCGTCAACGTGTTCTGGCGCGGCAAGCTCATCTTCGTGCGCAGCCGCTCGGAGAAGGAGATCAAGGAAGCCTCCGAGGTGAAGCTGTCCGATCTCATCGATCCGCAGCCCGACTCGGCCCGCGTGAAGCAGGGTCACGCCAAGTGGCTCGTCGTCTACGGCAACTGCACCCATCTCGGCTGCGTACCGATCGGCCACCAGGGACAGTACGAGGGCTGGTCCTGCCCCTGTCACGGCTCCCTCTACGACACGTCCGGCCGGGTGCGCCGGGGTCCCGCCCCGACGAACCTGCCTATCCCGCCCTATATCTTCGAGTCGGATTCCAAGATCCGGATCGGTGAAGAGGGCGGCAAGGCCGTCGCCTGACACCCTGAAACAGGATTTGGAGCGGGTCGCCCCATGAGCGGACACGGCAATACCTACGTTCCCAAGAGCGCCTTGGCAAAGTGGTTCGAATCGCGCCTGCCCCTGATCGGGCTGGTACATTCCTCCTTCGTCTCCTTCCCGGTGCCGCGGAACCTCAACTACTTCTGGACCTTCGGCGCGATCCTGATCGCCATGCTGGTGTCCCAGATCGTCACCGGCGTCTGGCTGGCGATGCATTACGACCCGTCCGCCGCCAACGCCTTCAATTCCGTCGAGCACATCATGCGAGACGTGAACTACGGCTGGCTTCTGCGCTACATGCACGCCAACGGCGCTTCGATGTTCTTCGTGGCCGTCTACGTGCACATCTTCCGGGCGCTCTACTACGGCTCGTACAAGGCGCCCCGCGAGGTGCTCTACATCCTCGGCGTGATCATCTACCTGCTTATGATGGCGACCGCCTTCCTCGGGTACACCCTGCCGTGGGGCCAGATGAGCTTCTGGGGTGCCACCGTCATCACCAACATCCTGGCCGCGATCCCCGTCGTGGGCGACACGATCCAGAGCCTGCTCTGGGGCGGCTACTCGGTCGGCAACCCCACTCTGAACCGGTTCTTCTCGCTGCACTACTTGCTCCCGTTCATGATCACCGGTGTGGTGATCCTGCACGTCTGGGCGCTGCACGTGACGGGGCAGAACAATCCGGCCGGCATTCCGATCAAGTCGGGCAAGGACGCGGTCGCCTTCACGCCCTACGCGACGATCAAGGACATCTTCGCCTCGGTCGTGTTCTTCGCTTTCTTCGCCTACTGGATCTTCTATCAGCCGAACTACCTCGGACACGCCGACAACTACGTGCCGGCCAACCCGGCCGTGACACCGGCCCATATCGTTCCGGAATGGTACTTCCTGCCGTTCTACGCGATCCTACGCGCGGTGCCGGACAAGCTCGGCGGCGTCATCCTGATGTTCAGCGCGGTGCTGATCCTGGCGCTGGCGCCATGGCTCGACACCTCGCGGGTCCGCTCGTGCAACTACCGGCCGATCTATCGTCAGTTCTTCTGGCTCTTCGTCGTGGTCTGTGTCGTGCTCGGCTGGCTCGGTGCCAAGCCGCCGGAAGGTGGCTACGTCATCGCGGCCCGGATATGCACGGCTTATTACTTCCTGCACTTCCTACTCGTCATGCCGCTCGTCGGCCTGTTCGAGACGCCGAAGGCGCTTCCCGGCTCGATCCTCGAGACCGTGACGGGCCCGGGCAAGCAGGTGGGCGGGTCCGGCATGCCGGTGGGTGCCGCGGCCGCACCGTCATCCAAGGGTTGAGGGCAGGGGACTTTTGAGAACCATGAAAACGACCCGCGTCCTCGCCGCGTCCCTGCTCGCGGCCGTCATGAGCGTCACCGTCGCGTCCGCGGATGAGGGAACCCCTCATCCGCCGCGCGAGAAGTGGAGCTTCGCCGGCACCTTCGGCCGCTTCGACCAAGCCCAGCTCCAGCGCGGCTTCCAAGTCTACAAGGAAGTCTGCTCGAGCTGCCACAGCATGAGTTTGGTGCGCTTCCGCAACCTCTCGGAGGAGGGGGGGCCCGGCTTCACCACCGGGCAGGTGAAGGAGCTCGCCGCCCAGTACAAGGTGAAGGAGCAGAACGATGCGGGCGAGGACGTCGACCGTCCCGCCCGTGCCGCCGACGCCTTTCCGTCGCCCTTTCCGAACGAGAAGGCGGCGGCGGCCGCAAACGGCGGCAAGGCGCCGCCGGACTTCTCGGTGCTCGCCAAGGCCCGCACCTACGAGCGCGGCTTTCCCTGGTTCGTGTTCGACGCGATGCCGTTCATCGGATTCTCCGAGCAGGGCGTCGACTACATCCACGCGCTCCTGAACGGCTACGAGGATCCGCCGGAGGGCAAGGAGATCCCGGCGGGCGTCTACTACAACAAGTATTATGCCGGACACCTGATCGCGATGCCGAAGCCGATCAGTGACGGTCAGGTGACCTACGCCAAGAACGACAAGGGCGAGCCAGTCGTGCCGGAGACCACGGAGCAGTATTCTCGCGACGTGGCGGCGTTCATGGCCTGGGCCGCCGAGCCCCACATGATGGCACGCAAGGCGCTCGGCCTGCGGGTGATCCTGTTCCTGCTCGTGCTGTCGGGCCTGCTCTACTACGTGAAGAAGAAGATCTGGGCGAAGGTCGGCGGCGAGGTCCACGGCCTCCAGCCCGAGCTGCACAAGACCTACTGATCCGGTTCGGGCGGTCCGTCCGGGCTGCCCGCCCTTCGTTGACACGATCCGCGCCGGCGCCCCAAGGAGGGGCGACCGGCGCAAATCTTATGGAGACCAGGATGACGGCAGCGGTGCTCGGCGTGATGGGCGGGTCCGGGGTCTACGACCTTCCCGGCCTGGAGGATGTCCGCGAGGAGCGGATCGCCTCCCCGTGGGGCGAGCCCTCCGACGCTCTGCGCATCGGCCGCATCGGCGAGACCAAGGTGGTGTTCCTGGCGCGTCACGGCCGCGGTCACCGCTACTCGCCGTCGGGCATCAATTACCGGGCGAACATCGACGTCCTGAAACGGGCCGGCGTTACCGACCTCGTCTCGCTCTCGGCCTGCGGCTCGTTCAAGGCCGAGCTGCATCCGGGCCTGTTCGTCCTCGTCGACCAGTTCGTCGACCGGACCCACGGCCGCGCGAGCTCATTTTTCGGCGACGGCTGCGTCGCCCACGTCTCCCTGGCGCATCCGGTCGGCCCGTCGCTGCAGGCGCGCATCGCCGCGGCGGCGCAGGTGGAGGACATCGCGATTCATCGCGACGGGACCTACGTCTGCATGGAAGGGCCCCAATTCTCCACCTACGCCGAGTCCACCACCTACAAGGCGCTCGGCTACGACGTGATCGGCATGACCAACATGCCGGAAGCCAAGCTCGCCCGGGAAGCCGAGATCACCTATGCGACGATCGCCATGGTGACCGACTTCGACTGCTGGCACCCGACCCACGATGCCGTCGACGTCGCCGCCGTGGTCGCGGTGGCCCGGGCCAATGCCGACAAGGCGGCACGTCTCGTCGCCCGCTTGGCCCGCGATTTTCCGGCGGAGCGGGAGCCGTGCCCCGTCGGGACCGAGCGCGCGCTCGACGGCGCGATCATGACCGCGCCGGCGCAGCGCGATCCGGCCCTGCTGGCTAAGCTCGACGCGGTGGCGGGCCGAGTCCTGAACCGCTGAGCCGGCCGGAGCGCCGGTGAATTCGGCGCCGCCCGCCCTTTCCGCGACCCGGACTTCCCTCTAGAAGGCGGGTTCGTCCCCGAACCGGATCCGAACCGTGACACAAGAGGCCAAGCGCGCCGCCCGCATCAACCGCAAGACGGCGGAGACCGACGTGCAGGTCGCCGTCGACCTCGACGGGACGGGGCGTGCACAGGTATCGACGGGCGTCGGCTTCTTCGACCACATGCTCGAGCTGTTCGCGCGTCACGCGCTGTTCGACCTCGACGTGGCCGTGACCGGCGATCTTCATGTCGATCATCACCATACGGTCGAGGATACCGGCATTGCCCTCGGACAGGCCTTCGCCCAGGCTCTGTCCGACAAGCGCGGCATCGGCCGCTACGCCGACATCCACCTGCCGATGGACGAGACCCTGACCCGGGTCGCCATCGACATCTCGGGCCGGCCATTCCTCGTATTCCGGACTCAGTTCCGGGTCGAGAAGATCGGGCAATTCGACACCGAGCTCGTTCGCGAGTGGTTCCAGGCCTTCGCGATGAATGCCGGCATCACGCTGCATGTCGAGACGCTCTACGGCGACAATGCCCACCATATCGCCGAGAGCTGCTTCAAGGGCTTGGCCCGCGCCTTGCGGCAGGCTGTGGCGATCGATCCGCGCGAGGGCGGCCGCGTTCCCTCGACGAAGGGATCGCTCTGATCCGCCGCGCGGGTCGGCAGGGAGGATGCGAGACGTGATGCGCACCTATACGTTGCACCCCGCGCGGGGCGCTCTCGCCGGCGAGGCCCACGGCCTCGAGCGGGCACACCTCGTGCCGGACGGCTTCTCCTGGCCGGCCTTCGCCTTCGGCCCGCTGTGGTTCTTCTTTCACCGTCTCTGGCTCGCCGGCCTCGGCGTGCTGGCTCTCCTCGTCCTTGTGGCTTTCGGGGGACGGTTCCTCGGGCTCACGCCCATCGCCGGCTCCGTGATCACGCTACTGATCTCGATCCTGATCGGCCTCGAAGCCTCGTCCTTGCGGCGCTGGACCTATGCTCGGGCGGGACGCCCCGTGCGCGACGCGATCACCGCCGCGAACGCCGAGGAGGCCGAGATGAAGGCCGCTGCCCGCTGGCTCGCCGGCGCGTCGGTGGGGCGGGCCGGGCCCGCGTCTCAGGTCGGGGTCTCGGTGCCGCCAAGCGACCTCGCCATCGGCATGTTCCCGTTCAGCGAGGGGCGGCGGTGAGCGCTGAGACCGTCGCGATCATCGATTACGGCTCGGGCAACCTTCACTCCGCCGCCAAGGCGTTCGAGCGGGCAGCACGGGAGGCCGGCCTCGACGAAACCCGCATCGTTCTGACGAGCGAGGCCGAGACGGTCGCCACGGCTGACCGGGTGGTGCTGCCGGGAGTCGGTGCCTACGCCGATTGCCGCCGCGGGCTGGATGCCCTGCCCGGAATGGTCGAGGCAATGACCCATGCCGCGCATGCGCGTGGGCGCCCCTTCCTGGGAATCTGCGTCGGCATGCAACTCCTGGCGACGCGCGGCCTGGAGCACGACGTGACCGCCGGTCTCGGCTGGATCCCCGGTGATGTCGGCCCGATCCAGCCGGCGGACCCGGGCCTCAAGGTGCCCCACATGGGCTGGAACACCCTGGAGGTCGACCGGCCGCACGCGCTCCTGTCCGACATTCCGACCGGCGGGAGCGGCCTGCACGCCTATTTCGTGCACAGCTACGCGCTGTTGCCGGAGCGGGTGGAGGACCGCGTCGCCCACAGTGATTACGGCGGCCCGGTCACCGCGATGGTGGCGCGCGACAACGTCGCCGGCACCCAATTCCATCCGGAGAAGAGCCAGCGCCTCGGCCTCGCGCTCCTCGCCAACTTCCTGCGCTGGCGCCCCTGAGGCGCAGACCCCACCTTTGAACCGTCCCACCCGAAAGCGAACCGACGCGTGATCCTGTTTCCGGCCATCGATCTCAAGGAAGGGCGCTGCGTCCGCCTCGTGCAGGGCGACATGGCGCAGGCCATCGTGTTCAGCGACGATCCGGCCGCCCAGGCCGCGGTCTTCGAGGAGCAGGGCTTCTCCTGGCTGCACGTGGTCGACCTCGACGGAGCCTTCGCGGGCGCGCCGATGAACGCGGGGGCCGTCGACGCGATCCTGGCGCGGACCAAGCTGCCAGTACAACTCGGCGGTGGCATCCGCGAGATGAGGACCCTCGAAGGCTGGCTCGCCAAGGGCGTCAGCCGCGTCATCATCGGCACCGCTGCCGTGCGCGATCCGGCCTTCGTGCGCGAGGCCGCCCGCCGCTTCCCCGGAAAGATCGCCGTCGGCATCGACGCCAAGGACGGCCGCGTCGCGGTCGAGGGCTGGGCCACCACGTCCAGCATGACGGCCGAGGAGCTTGGCCGTCGGTTCGAGGATGCCGGCGTCGCGGCGATCATCTACACCGACATCGCGCGGGACGGCATTCTGAAGGGCCTCAACATCGAGATGACCCTGGGACTCGCCCGCGCCGTGACGATCCCGGTGATCGCCTCCGGCGGGCTCGCCTCGATCGAGGACGTCCACCGCATTCTGGAGCCAGACTGCGCGCTCCTGGCCGGTGCCATCACGGGTCGTGCCCTCTATGACGGCCGGATCGACCCGCGCGAGGCCCTGGCCGCCATCCGTCGCGCGACCGGCGCGGCCGACGCCGCGCCGGCGGCCTGACGCGTCCGAGGCCGATCGTGCTCAAGACCCGCATCATTCCCTGCCTCGACGTGAAGGACGGCCGGGTCGTCAAGGGCGTGCAGTTCCTCGAACTGCGCGATGCCGGAGATCCGGTGGAGGCGGCCAAGGCCTACGACGCGGCCGGGGCCGACGAGCTTTGCTTCCTCGACATCACGGCGAGCCATGAGGATCGCGGCACGCTCCTCGACGTCGTCAGTCGCACGGCCGAGGCCTGCTTCATGCCGCTCACCGTCGGCGGCGGCATCCGCACCGTGGCGGACATCCGCACCCTCCTTCTGGCCGGGGCCGACAAGGTCTCGATCAACACGGCGGCCGTGAACGATCCCGACTTCGTCGCTCGTGGGGCTGAGAAGTTCGGAAGTCAGTGCATCGTCGTGGCGATCGACGCCAAGCGCACCTCCGGGCCCGGCGAGCCGCCGGAATGGCAGATCTTCACCCATGGCGGGCGCAAGCCCACCGGGATCGACGCCATCGAATTCGCCCGCACCGTCACCGCCCGCGGCGCCGGCGAATTGCTGGTGACCTCAATGGATCGCGACGGGATGCGATCCGGCTACGATATCGGCCTGACGCGGGCCATCTCCGATGCCGTCTCCGTGCCGGTCATCGCCTCGGGCGGCGTCGGCGGCCTCGACGACCTGGTGGCAGGCGTCCGCGAGGGTGGCGCCAGCGCGGTCCTGGCGGCGTCCATCTTCCATTTCGGGCAGCACACCGTCTTCGAAGCCAAGGCCCACATGGCCGCGGCCGGCCTTTCCATGCGCCTCGATCTCTGAGGCCGACTTCCGCACCCCTTGCGTCATGATCCATCGTGCCGCACGCTCGGTTGCATGGCACGATAGGCCCGGTTCGCCGGGACCAGGATTGTATGACCCAATTCACTCTCAGCGACCTCGAAGCCCTCGTCGCGGATCGCGCGACAGCCACGCCCGAGTCCTCCTACACCGCGAAGCTCCTGGCCGGCGGGCCGGCCAAGCCCGCAAAGAAGCTCGGTGAGGAAGCGGTCGAGGCGGCGATCGCGGCCGTCCAGGGCGACCGCGCGGGCCTCGTCGCCGAAGCGGCGGACGTCCTGTACCACCTCATGGTCGTGCTGCGGGGCGGCGGCATTCCTCTGGCGGAGGTGATGGCCGAGCTCGAGCGGCGCACGGCGCAGAGCGGGATCGCCGAGAAGGCTTCCCGGAGCCCCGCGTGAACGCCGAGCCACCCTTCTCCGTGTCGCCCTTGGTCGTGCCCCCCTTGGCGGTCGGCCGGGCCGAGCGGCTGCCAGCCCAGGGCCAGGATCCGGTCACCGGCCAGGGTTCCGAGCGGCTGTCGCCCTACCGTCTCTTCACCCGCGAGGAATGGGCGCAGCTGCGTGCCGATACGCCCCTCACCCTGGCGGCGGAGGAGGTGTCGCGCCTGCAATCCCTCAACGATCCGATCTCGGTCGAGGAGGTGGAGGCGATCTACTTGCCGCTCTCGCGCCTGCTCTCGCTCTACGTCGCGGCGACACAAGGGCTGTTCAAGGCGACACAGCGCTTTCTGCTGGCCGAGCACGAGACCAAGGTCCCCTACATCATCGGCCTCGCCGGGTCCGTGGCCGTGGGCAAATCGACATCCGCCCGCGTGCTCGCGGCCCTGCTAGCGCGCTGGCCGAACACCCCGAAGGTCGACCTGATCACCACCGATGGGTTCCTCCTGCCCAACGCCGAGTTGAAGCGGATGGACGCGATGGAGCGGAAGGGCTTTCCCGAGAGCTACGACACCGCCGCGCTGTTGCGCTTCCTCACCGACATCAAGGCGGGCAAGAAGCGGGTCGCGGCTCCCCTCTACTCCCACCTCGTCTACGACGTGATGCAGGGCGAGGAACGGATCATCGAGTCGCCCGACATTCTCATCGTCGAGGGCCTGAACGTCCTGCAGCCGGCGCGCCTGCCGCGCGACGGGACCGCGATCCCGTTCGTCTCCGACTTCTTCGACTTCTCGATCTACCTCGACGGACACGAGGACGACCTGCACCGCTGGTACGTCAACCGCTTCCTGCGCCTGCGGCAGACCGCTTTCCGCGATCCGCTGTCCTACTTCCGCAAGTATGCCGAGGTGACGGAGGCCGAGGCGATCGAGATCGCCGACACGCTGTGGACGACGATCAACCTGCCGAACCTGCGGGACAACATCCTGCCGACCCGGCAGCGGGCCAGCCTGATCCTCGCCAAGGGGGCCAGTCACCGCATCGAGTCGGTGGCGCTGCGCCGGCTCTGACGGCGCCGACGCTTCGGAGCACTAGTTCAGCGGATAGGCCGCCTCGACCACGTAGGGGCCGCCCCCTTTCGATTCCCGCGCCGAGAACAGCGCCAGCCGCTCGGCCGTAAAGGTGAGGGGCGTGAACAGGCCGCGCTCGCCCAGATAGGCGGCGACATCCTCCGCACCGGCCTCTCGGCGCAGGCGGGCGAGGGTGACGTGGGGCGTGAACTTGCGCCGCTCCGGCTCCGCCCCTGCCTGGCGGGCCAAGCGTTCCTGCTCGGACTGGAGATCGAGAAGCTCCGGGGTCGGCGTCACCGTGGCGAGGATTGCGCGGGGCTTGTCACCGCCGAAGCTCGCCAGGCCGTCGAGACTCACGGCGAATGGGGGCCGGGGCCGCGCCTCGATCAGCCGCTCGTGCAGCCTCTCGGCGACCTCGATCTCGACGTCTCCGAGGAAGCGCAGGGTGATGTGGTAGTCCGAGGGCTCGATCCAGCGGCTTCCGGGCAGGGCTCCACGCTTCAGCGCCAGCGCCCGGCCGATTTCGGGTGGGATCTCAAGTCCGGTGAACAGGCGCGGCATGGATTCAGCGGGCCTGCGGCTTGAGGCGGTCGAGAAAGGTCTCGACGGTCGGCAGCATCGCGGCCACGATCGTCTCGACGCCCTTCGCATTCGGATGGAGCCCGTCGTCCAGGTGGGCCTGCCGGTCGCCGACGATGCCGTCGAGGAAGAACGGGTAGAGGACGAGACCATAGCTCTTGGCGAGGTCGGGATAGATCGCGTCGAAGCGCGCCACGTAGTCCGGCCCGAGGTTGGGCGAGGCCTTCATCCCGGCGAGGAGGACCGGGATGCCGCGTGCCTTCAGCCGGGCAATCATCGCATCGAGGGCCTTGCGGGTCACGGCAGGATCGGTGCCGCGCAGCATGTCGTTGGCGCCGAGCTCGAGGATGACGCCGTCGGTACTATCCGGGATCGACCAGTCGAGGCGGTCGAGTCCGCCCGTGCTGGTATCGCCCGAGACGCCTGCATTCGCCACCGAGACGGCACGTCCGCGCGCCTTCAGGGCCCGCTCCAGCACGACCGGGAAGGCCGCGTTCGCGGGCAGGCGATATCCGGCGGTCAAGCTGTCGCCGAATGCCACCAGCTTCACGGGCGGTGCATCCGGCGAAGCGTTCAAGGGCAGGATGCCAGGGCCGAGTGCGGCAAAGAGCGTCATCAGAACGGCGAGGCCGAAAGCGGCATGGCGCGCCGCGCGCAGGCGGACCATATCGGCGAGGCGTGAGACTCCACACAGACCCATTCGATCAAGACCCCGACCCTTGCATTCACGTCGCCCGCATCCGTCATGATGCCAGCTGCTCACAGATCGGTCGCCCGTTGAAGTCCGACAACCCCACCGCGCCGACGGCGCAGACCATCGCCCTGTCCGACATCGACCTGAGCCTGGGCCGCGGCGCGGCCCGCGTCCACGTGTTGCGGGGGATCTCCCTCGACGTCGCGGCGGGCGAGGCGGTGGGTCTCGTAGGTCCCTCCGGCTCCGGCAAGTCGACCCTGCTGATGGTCATGGCCGGCCTGGAGCGGCCCGATGCGGGCCGCATCGTCGTGGAGGGCACCGACCTCGGAAGCCTCGACGAGGACGCCCTGGCGCGCTTTCGCGGGCGCCGCATCGGCATCGTGTTCCAGGCCTTCCACCTCGTGCCGACGATGACGGCCCTGGAGAACGTGGCGCTACCCCTCGAACTCGCGGACCAGCCCGATGCCCATCGGCGGGCACAGGCCGAGCTGGAGGCGGTCGGCCTCGGTCACCGCCTGCACCACTATCCGGCGCAACTCTCGGGAGGCGAGCAGCAGCGCGTCGCCATTGCCCGCGCCATCGCGCCCGACCCGGCGATTCTCGTGGCCGACGAGCCAACCGGCAACCTCGACGAGGTGACCGGACGGCAGATCGTCGACCTGCTCTTCGCGTTGAAGCGAGACCGCGGCGCGACTCTCGTCCTCGTGACTCACGATCCCGGCCTCGCGCGCCTCTGCGATCGCACCGTTCGCCTCCGCTCCGGCCGGGTCGAAGCGCCGGTGCCAGTCGAGGCCTGATCCGATGCACGGGACCCTGCCCAAGCCGAGCGCCCGTTCTTCGCGCAGCCTCGTCCCGCTGACCCTGCGCCTCGCCCTCCGCGAGTTGCGCGGCGGGCTGGCGGGCTTCACCGTATTCCTCGCCTGCATCGCCCTCGGCGTCGCGGCGATCGCCGGCGTCGCCTCGATCTCGCGCTCGCTCACCGAAGGCCTCGGCCGGGAGGGCGCGCGCATCCTCGGCGGCGACCTCACCTACAGCCTGATCAACCGGGAAGCGACGCCGGAAGAGCGCGCCGCCCTCGACGCGCAGGGCCGTGTTTCCGTGGTGACGACCTTGCGGGCCATGGCCGTAGCCGGCGAGACCGGGGCGGCCCTCATCGAGCTGAAAGCGGTGGGCGCCGACTATCCCATCACCGGCGAACTCGTCACCGATCCCGCTCAGCCCCTCGCGGATCTCCTGGCCGAGCGCGATGGTGCCGCGGGTGCGGTCGCCGACTCGGCTCTGCTGACCCGCCTCGACCTGAAGGTCGGTGACCGCATCACGATCGCGGGACGGCCCTTCGTCATCCGCGCCACCCTGGTGTCGGAGCCGGATCGCATCGCCAACGGCATCGGCTTCGGCCCACGGGTGCTGATCACGCACGACGCCCTGGCCGCCTCGGGTCTGATCCGTCCCGGCAGCCTGAACCGCTGGAGCTACCGGCTCCAAACTCCAGGCAATGCCGATGCCGACCTCGAGGCGCGCGCGGCCGCCATCGCCAAGGCAGTGCCGGACGCCGGCTGGGAGATGCGGGCCCGCACCAACGCCGATCCGCGCTTCGCCAAGAGCATCGAGCGCTTCACGCAGTTCCTCACCCTGGTCGGCCTGACAGCGCTGATCGTCGGCGGGGTCGGGGTCGCCAATGCCGTCGCGGCCTTCGTCGAGCGCAAGCGCGGCTCCATCGCCACCTTGAAGAGCGTCGGTGCGCCGGGCGGACAGGTCGTCGTCCTCTACCTGACCCAGGTCCTCCTGATCGCGGGCCTCGGCATCGCGATCGGCCTGATAGTCGGGGCGCTGCTCCCCTTCGGCCTCGACGCGCTGTTCCACGACGCCCTGCCGCTGCCGCTCAACCCAACGATCGCACCTGGCGAGCTCAGCCTCGCGGCGGCCTACGGCTTCCTGACGGCGCTCGCCTTCGCCATCCTGCCCCTGGGTCGCGCCCACGACATTCCCGTCTCGGGCCTCTTCCGGGACGTGGTCGATCCCGGCTCTGCCCGTACCCGCCTGCGCTATCGCCTGATCCTGGCAGCCGCCCTCGCGGGGCTCGTCGGACTGGCGCTGATCACCGCCTTCGACCGACGTCTGGCGCTCATCTTCATCGTCGCCGCCGGTCTCGCCTTCGGGCTCCTGCGCCTTGTCGCCCTCGGGGTGATGGGTGCGGCACGGCGCCTGCCCCGACCGCGCCTGGCGGCCCCCCGCATGGCCCTGGCGAACCTGCACCGCCCGGGGGCGCTCACCCCCGCCATCGTGCTCTCCCTCGGACTCGGCGTGACCCTCCTGGTGACCCTGAGCCTCATCGACGCCAATGTCCGGCGAACGCTGACGAACTCCCTGCCCGCCAAGGCGCCCAACCTGTTCTTCCTCGACATCCCGTCGAGTGACGCGGATGCCTTCCACGCCTTCCTCGGCGGCCTGTCGCCCGGGGCGAAGATCGAGCGTGTTCCGATGATGCGCGGGCGGATCACCGCCCTGAACGGCGTTCCGGCCGGCGAGATCAGGGCGCCGGAGGATGCCGCCTGGGTTCTCGACGGCGACCGGGGCATCACCTACGCCGACGATCTGCCGGAGGGCTCGTCATTGGTCTCGGGCTCGTGGTGGAACGCCGAAGAGGCGCGCACGCCGCTCGTCTCCTTCGACGCGGAGCTCGCGGGCAAGCTCGACCTCTCGGTCGGCAGCACGGTCACGGTCAATGTCCTGGGACGGACGCTGACGGCCAAGATCGCCAACCTGCGCAAGGTCGAGTGGCGCTCACTTGGGATCAACTTCGTGATGGTGTTCTCGCCTGGGACCTTCCGGGGGGCGCCCCATTCGGATCTGGCGACCCTCACCCTGCCGAACGGCCCCGATGCGAAGGCCGAGGCAGCAATTCTTCGTGATGTGGCAAAGGCTTACCCATCCGTCACCAGCGTGCGGGTGAAGGAGGCTCTGGAAGCGGTGAGCGACATCGTGGCCAAGCTGGTCCTGGCCATCCGGGGCGCCAGCGGCATCGCCGTGGTGGCGAGCCTGTTCGTGCTGGCCGGCGCCCTGGCCGCCGGCCACCGAGCCAGGCTCTACGACGCGGTGGTGCTCAAGACATTGGGGGCCACGCGGGGTCGGCTGCTCGCGGCCTACACCCTCGAATACGGCGCCCTCGGCCTCGCCACCGCGATCTTCGGCCTCGCCGCAGGCACCCTGGCGGGCTGGGTCATCGTCACCCGGGTGATGAAGCTCGAATTCACCCTAGACCTGTCGGGCGCCATTCTCGCGGCGACCCTCGCGGTCGCCTTCGCGATCGTCCTCGGTCTCGCCGGAACCTGGCGCATCCTCGGCCAGAAACCGGCGCCGTATCTGCGCCAGTTCTGAGCGGAATGGTCACAGCACCTCGATGCCGGCCGTTCCCGCGTCGGCGTAACGCGCGCCGGCGACCGCGCCGGGGCTGAACAGGTCGTCGAGCGCGGCGATCTCGGCCGCCGTCAGCGCGAGGTCCATCGCCGCCGCGTTCTCCGCGAGGCGGGCGACCCGCCGCGTGCCCGGGATCGGCACCACCCCCGGCGCCTTGTCGACCAGCCAGGCGAGAGCGATCTGGGCTGGACTGGCGCCCCGGCGGGCCGCGATGGCAGCGAGACCGTCGAGGAGGGCCTGGTTCCGGGCCAGGGCATCGGCCTGGAAGCGCGGATTGCCCCTGCGGAAATCGTTCGCCGCGAGCTGCGCCGGATCCAACCCCCCGGTGAGGAAGCCGCGCCCGAGCGGTGCGTATGCCACGAAGGTGACGTCGAGGTCGCGGCAGGTCTGCAGCATTCCGTCCTCGGACGCCCGGCTCCACAGGGAGTATTCGCTCTGGACCGCCGCGATCGGATGGATGGCGTGGGCGGCCCGCAGGGTTTCGGGAGAGACCTCGGACAGGCCGAGTCCACGCACCTTGCCCTGCTCGACCAGGCGCGCCATCGCGCCGATCGTCTCGGCCAGCGGGGTCTCCGGATTGCGGCGGTGGCAGTAGTAGAGATCGAGGGTCTCGACGCCGAGCCGGGTCAGCGACGCCTCGCAGGCCGCGGTCAGATAGGCCGGCGTGTTGTCGATCCGCCGCTTTGCGCTGTCGTCCGGGCTGTTGGATGGGCGGACGATGCCGAATTTGGTGGCGAGCACGACCCGGTCGCGGCGGCCCTTCAGGAAGCGGCCGAGCAGGGTCTCGTTGTGGCCGAGGCCGTAGGTATCGGCGGTGTCGAGGAAATCGTAGCCGAGGTCGAGGGCCGCGGCGAGGGCGTCGAGGGATTCCGTCTCGTCGGAGGAGCCGTAGAATTCCGACATCCCCATGCAGCCGAGGCCGGGGACGGACACGGTGAGGCCGGTCTGGCCGAGAGGACGTCGTTGCATGGAGGCTCCTGGATCCGCGGTTCGCCGCAATGATGTGCCACGCCGGACGAAGGGCGATAAGATCAACACTCCTGGACGAACCGTTGAGCGGGGTTCATCAATGCAGCGGGCCGATCTGGCCGACCTCTCCGTGTTCGCGGCCATCGCCCGGCACGGCAGCTTCCGGCGGGCCGCCCTCGATCTCGGCGTCTCCACCTCCGCGCTGAGCCATGCCCTGCGGGGACTGGAGACCCGGATGGGCGTGCGGCTGCTCCATCGCACCACCCGGAGCGTCGCCCCGACCGAGGCCGGGGCGGCCCTGCTCGCGCGAATCGGGCCGGCCCTGGACGAGATCGCCGAGGCTGTCGGCGCGGCGGGCGCGTTCCGCGAGACCCTGGGCGGCGCCCTGCGCATCAACGCCCCGCGCTCGGCCTGCCGGTTCGTCCTGATGCCGCTGGTGGCGCGCTACCTCGCCCGGCATCCGGGGGTCCGCGTCGAGGTCGTGGCGGACGACGCGCTGACCGACATGGTCGCCGGCGGCTTCGATGCCGGAATCCGCTTCGGGGAGCATCTGGCCGGCGACATGATCGCGGTGCCGCTCGGGGGGCCGCAGCGCTTCGCGCTGGTGGGCGCCCCCGCCTACCTGGCCGGCCGCGCGTCGCCCACGAATCCGGCCGACCTCGCCGGTCACCGCTGCATCCGGCAACGCTTTCCCGGCGGCGCGATCTATCGCTGGGAGCTCGGGAAGGACGGGCGGGACGTGACGGTGTCCGTCGACGGTCCGCTCATCGTCAACGATCAGGAGATGATCGTGCAAGCGGCCCTCGCGGGCCTCGGCCTCGGCCTGGTGTTCGAGGACGGCGTCGGCGACCACCTCGCATCCGGGCGCCTGTTGCGGCTGATGCCGGATTGGTGCCCGACCTTCCCCGGCCTGTTCCTGTACCATGCCGGCCGGCGCCAGATCCCGCCGCCGCTGCAGGCCTTCATCGACCTCGTGCGGCGGCCCCGGACCGAGCCTACGGCCACACCTTGATCGCCAGGTCGCGCCGCAGAAGATCTCGGTCGGAGGTGATGGTGCAGCCCTCGGTGCGCAGCGTCACGTAGGTGAGGAAGGCCGCGTCGCCGGTATCGTCGAAGTTGCGGCCCCGGGCCTCGGGATCGAGCAGGGACGGATAGGCGATGAGCCCGCCGGGCGCCCGGCAGGGATCGTCGTACAGGGTGGCGCCGGCCAGGAGCAGGCGCGGCGTGTCCCAGGCCAGGAGGTCGCGGGAGGTCGTCCAGTAGAAGCCGGATTGCGGGAAGCCGGTCCCGGCCTTGGCCATGAAGACCGCGATCCAGGCGCCGCTGCCCCGGTGGCGCGCCACGGCGCCCACCGGGGTCGGAAACGGCGCCACCGGCGCGCAGGTCGCCGCCCCCTTCACCGGCTTCGCGTAGGGGTCCGGGAAGGCCGCCGTGTAGCCGGTGCCCGTCCAGGCCCGCCAGCTCGCCGGATCGGCCGGGTCGCGCGTGCGGAACAGGCAGACGCCGGCGGATTGGTCGCTCCCCGGCAGGGTCCAGCCGGTGGTGGAGGCGAGGAAGTAGCGCCAGGTCCCGTCCGAGACGATGTTCGACGGGTTGAAGAATCCGCGGTGGCTGCCCTGTCCGACCTCCTGGCGGAAGGGCGCGCCCGCGACGACCACCGGCGGCGCCGCGCGGGTGAAGCTGCGTCCGCCATCGGTCGAAGCGGCCGCCACCACGCTGTTGTACCAGCACGCCATGTAGTCCTTCGCCCGGCAGCGGCCCGGATGCTCGTTGGCGCGGTACTCGTGATGGACGAGGGCCACGACGGCACGCCCGTCCTCGGTCCAGGTGGCGGTGATCCAGGAGGCGTCGTCGTAGGCGCCCGGGTCGGCCTTGCCGCCGGATTCGAGCACCACGGAACAGTCCAGCTTCAGGGCGTCGAGGCGGGGGCCGCGAAAGGCACGGTTGCGGTAATGCATGCCGAAGAGGGCGACCGCGCCGGAGGCCTCGCGGAAGGCGCGGGCCGAGGCGTCGGGCACGTCGACGCCGTCGCAGGCGTCGCGCCCGGCCTTGAACATCACCACCGGGGGGCCGACCAGGGTCAGGGCGGAGAGCGGCGGCTCCGGAGCGGCCCGCGCCGGGGCGGCGAGGCAGACGAGGCCGAGCAGGAGCCGGGCCGCGAGGGGGAGGGGGCGCGTCATCGGGGGTGCCTGGACATCGGCCGCAGATTGCGTTTTGAACCGTTACAGTTGGATTGTGCGCGCGCGTCCGCTCCCGGCCTTATCCACATCCGCCCGAACCCCCGTCGACCTCCCCGCGAAGGCCTTCCATGCTGATCCTCATCCTCGGGCTCGTGCTCTTCCTCGGCACGCACGCCTTCTCCATGGCGCGGGCGCGGCGGGCGCGGGTGATCGGTGAGGTCGGCGAGGGCCGCTACAAGCTCGCCTACACCCTGACCTCGCTCCTCGGCCTCGTGCTCATCGGCTACGGATTCCACCTCTATCGCGAGTCCGGCTACATCGCCGTGTGGGATCCGCCGGTCTGGACCCGCCACCTGGCCCTGCTCCTGACCGCCCTGGCCTTCGTCGCCCTGGCCTCCGCCTATCTGCCGGGGCACATCCGGGCGCGCGCCAAGCACCCGATGCTGCTGGCGGTCAAGATCTGGGCCACGGCGCACCTGTTGGCCAATGGTGACCTCGGCTCGATCCTGCTGTTCGGCAGCTTCCTCGCCTGGGCCGTCATCGCGCGGATCAGCGCGAAGCGCCGGGCGCTCGCCCCCGGCGCCGTGGTCGCGCAGCATGCCGGGCCCGCGGCGGCACCCGCCGGCTGGCGCAACGATGCCCTGGCGGTGGTGATCGGCCTCGCGGTCTGGTTCGCGTTCGCCCGCTACCTGCATCCGCTGCTGATCGGCGTCGCCGCCTGGCCGGGCCAGGCCTGAGGCACCTCCGCACCGACGCGCCGCGTCGAAGCCGGTCGCCAACGGCCCGCGCCTGTGATAGGCGCAGGCCTTCACCTTCATGCAGCGGCCGCTCGGTTCCCGATCGGCGTGAGACGACATGGCCGAAAACAACGAGTTCATCCGCGAGGTCAACGAGGACTATCGCCGCGATCAGGTCGCCGAGATCTGGCGCCGCTACAGCGGCGTGATCATCGCCCTCGCGATCCTCGTGGTGGCCGCCGTCGGCGGCTGGCGCTACTGGCAGCACGACCAGCGCGTGCGCGCCGAGGCCGCCTCCGAACGCTTCGAGGTCGCCAACCGCCTCGCCCGCGAGGGCAAGTCGGCGGAAGCCGACAAGGCCTTCGAGGCGATCGAGAGCGATGCGCCGTCGGGCTACGCCCTCCTGGCGCGCTTCCGCTCCGCCACCGAGACCGCCAAGCGGGATCCGAAGGCGGGTGCGGCCGAGTACGACGCGCTGGCCAACGACACCAAGGTGAGCACCGGCCTGCGCGACCTCGCCCGCCTGCGCTCGGCCCTGCTGCGCCTCGACGGCACGGAGCCCGACGCCGCCCTGGCGACGCTGCAGGGTCTCGCGGCCCCGAACGGCCCCTTCCGCCACACGGCCCGCGAGATGCTCGGCCTCGTCGCCCTGAAGCGGGGCGACTACGACGGCGCCGGCCGCTGGTTCGACCAGATCAACGCCGACCTGCAGACGCCGCAGAACCTGCGCCAGCGCATCGAGGTCTACGCGGCCCTGGTGGCCGGCGGACCCGTCGCCGTGACCGCCGCGGCGCCCGCCGCGCCGGCCGCTCCCCCCCCCGTCACGCGCTGAGCCCTCGACCCGCTTCTCACGGACGCCTGACTGAAACGAGCACACCATGGATATGCCGACCGTCGCGATCGTCGGACGGCCGAACGTCGGCAAGTCGACCCTGTTCAACCGCCTCGTGGGCAAGAAGCTCGCCCTGGTGGACGACCGTCCGGGCGTGACCCGCGACCGGCGCGAGGGCGACGTCAATTTCGGTGGTCTCGTCTTCCGCATCATCGACACCGCCGGCCTCGAGGAAGCCGATCCCGGCTCCCTGCTGGGCCGCATGCGGGCACAGACCGAGGCCGCGATCCTCGAGGCCGACGTGGTGCTGTTCGTCATCGACGCCCGCGCCGGCGTGCTGCCGGCCGACCAGCCCTTCGCCGAGATGGTGCGTCGCGCCGGCTGCCCGGTGATCCTCATCGCCAACAAGGCGGAAGGGGGCGCCGGCATGTCGGGCGCCTACGAGGCGTTCTCCCTCGGCCTCGGCGACCCGATCCCGTTCTCGGCCGAGCACGGCGAAGGCATCGGCGAGTTGCACGACGCCCTGATCGAATCGCTGCCGAAGCCCGACGACGAGGACGAGGAGTACGACGACGATCCCGCGAACCGCTCCCTCAAGGTCGCCATCGTCGGACGGCCCAATGCCGGCAAGTCGACCCTGATCAACCGGATGCTCGGCGAGGAACGCCTCCTCGTCGGTCCCGAGGCCGGCATCACCCGCGACTCGATCTCCCTCGACTGGGAGTGGCGCGGCCGCCGGATCAAGCTGCACGATACGGCGGGCATGCGCCGCAAAGCCCGCATCGACGACAAGCTCGAGAAGCTCGCCGTCTCGGACGGTCTGCGCGCCGTGCGCTTCGCCGAGGTGGTGGTGGTGCTCCTCGACGCCACGATCCCGTTCGAGAAGCAGGACCTGACCATCGTCGACCTGATCGAGAGCGAGGGCCGCGCCCTCGTGATCGGCCTCAACAAGTGGGATCTCGTCGCCGACCAGAACGGTCTCCTGAAGAAGCTGCGCGAGGATTGCACGCGCCTGCTGCCCCAGGTCCGCGGCGTCGCCGTGGTGCCGCTCTCGGGCCTCGCCGGCGAGGGCATCGACAAGCTGATGCAGGCGGTGACCAACGCCGAGTCGATCTGGAGCACCCGCATCTCCACCTCGCGGATCAACGACTGGCTGAGCGAGGCGCTGCAGCGCAATCCGCCCCCGGCAGTCTCGGGCCGCCGCATCAAGATCCGCTACGCCACCCAGGTGAAGAGCCGTCCGCCGCACTTCGCCCTGTTCGGCAACCAGCTCGATGGCCTGCCGAAATCCTACACCCGCTACCTCGTCAACGGCCTGCGCGAATCGTTCGAATTGCCGGGGACGCCGATCCGGCTCTCGCTCCGAACTTCGAAGAACCCGTTCGACCGGGAGAACAAGGGCTGAGGCCGGAGGCGGGCCTCAGCGCCGAGGCCTGGGGTCAGGCCGCTCCGCCCGTCGTCTCCGCCAGCCAATCCACGACGGCGTCGAGGGCCTGACGGTTCGAGGTGTCGCCGTTGCGGGTCGCCTCGAAGGTCGCGATCTGGCGCCCGGCACTGGTGCCGCGCTCGACGATGAGATGGGCCTGCGCGACTTCCCGTTCGCAGCCGAGGGCCGCGGCGTCTTCCGCGATGAGCGCGAGCAGGTTTTCGAGCGCCTGCGCGAAGGGCAGGGCCTCTTCGCTCGCCTCGTCGATCAGCTCCGCCTCGGTGCCGCTGCGCTGGGCGCGCCACAGGTTCTCCTGGGCGAGCGCCCGCGAGACGCCGTCGAGCCCGGCATCGAGGTCCGGCCGGCGCACCACGAGGCGGACGAGGCAGCGGTAGAGGGCCGCGATGGTGAGGGCGTCCTCCAGCCGGGTGCAGGAATCGGCGATGCGGAGCTCCAGGGTCGGGAACTTGATCGAGGGGCGGAGCGACCACCACAGGAAGCTCGCGTCCTGGATCGAGCCCGCCCGGGTCATGATGCGGACGTAGCGCTCGTAGGCGGCCTGATCGGCGAAGAGGTCCGGCAGGCCGGTGCGGGGCAGTTCGCCGAAGGCGCTGAGGCGATAGGCGCTGAGCCCCGTCGGCTTGCCCTGCCAGAACGGCGACGAGGCCGAGAGGGCGAGCAGCAGCGGCTGGTAGGGCAGGAGCCGGTTCATCAGGTCGACCCGGGCGTCGGGGTCGGGCACCTCCACGTGGACATGCATGCCGCAGATCAGGCTGCGGCGGCCGGCGAGGCCGACATCGCGCAGGATGCCGCGGTAGCGGTCGCCCTTGGTGGGCAGCTGGCGCGCCCAGTCCGCCACCGGATGGGTGCCGGCCGCGAAGACCAGGAGGCCGTGCTCGCGCCCGAGCTTGGCCAGGGCCGAGCGCTGGCGGGCGAGGACGTCGCGCGCCTGCGCGAAGTCGGTGGAGGGCGGCGTGCAGACCTCGACCTGGCACTGCAGCAATTCGCGCCCGATCTCGGGGAGTTCCTCGCCGGCCTGGACGTGGAAGGGCTTCACCGAGCGGCGCGGCGTGCCGCGCGTCTCGGCATCCGCCAGGAAGTATTCCTCCTCGATGCCGAAACGATAGGGAGTCGAGGTCATCGGGAGCCTTGTGGAATGGGTCGCTCCCCTCAACCCGTCAGGCGCCCGTTTGTGCCCGCGCCGGGCCACCGACGAGCCAGGCCGGGTCGAACCAGCGGTCGGCCTCGCCGTCATAGGGCAGCCGGGTGATGTCCCAGTGCTGGATGTACTTCGCGTAGACGTCCCAGACCGCGATGCCGCCGCCGACGAAGATCCGTCGTCCGGGATAGCGCGCCAGCACGGCCTCCGGGTCCTCGTGGCTGCGGATGACGTCGATGGTGCGGTCCTTGAACGCGAAGTCCGGCACCGACGCGATCGTCTTCGGCCCGGCGATCAGGACGTGCCCCATGGTGACGGCGAAGAACCGCGTCACGTCCTCGACGAAGAGCGGGTCGGTGTTGCCCTCCCAGGGCAGGTGCCCGTTGAGGCCGAGCTGTCCGCGAAGGCCGATGGCGCAGATGCAGCGAACGTCGATCATGGGCGTCTCGGGGAGCGGGGAGGCGGGACGGCGTCCGGCGTCAGCACGCCATCTGCGGCGTCAGGATGCGGTCGCTCGGGAAGTCGTAGATCTTGCCGGATTCCGCGAAGTCCGGGCTCGCGAGGCGCACGAAGTGCGGCGCGAGGTCGTCCGGGGTCTTCAGGGTCATCTCGTCCTCGCCCGGCATCGCCGCCTTGCGCATCGCGGTCCGCAGGGGGCCGGGGTTGAGCAGCATGGCCCGCACGGGCGTCGTGGCCGTCTCCGCCGCATAGGTGCGGACCAGCGCGTCGAGGGCTGCCTTGGAGACCGAGTAGGGTCCCCAATAGGCCCGGCACTTCTGCGCGGCGCCGGAGGTGACGAAGATGGCCCGGCCCGCATCGGAGGCCCGCAGCAGCGGATCGAACGAGCGGATCAGGCGGTAATTCGCCGTCACGTTGATCTCCATCACCTGCGCCCAGGTCTTCGGCGTCACGTGCCCGATTGGCGTCAGGTTGCCGAGGATGCCGGCATTGCCGACCAGGATGTCGAGCCGCTTCCAGCGCTCGTGGATGCCCGCACCCAGGCGGTCGATGGCGTCGTAATCCGTCAGGTCGAGGGGCACGAGGGTGGCGCTCCCGCCGACGCCCCGGATGGCGTCGTCGAGCTCCTCCAATCCCCCTTGCGTCCGGGCGACGGCGACGATGTGGGCGCCGGCCTCCGCCAGGGCGAGGGCGGCGGCGCGCCCGATGCCGCGCGAGGCGCCGGTGACGACGGCGAGGCGGCCGGCGAGCGGCTGGGTCGGGCTGGTCATCCTGCGCTCAATCGGCTTCGGCGAGCATGGCGAGGCGGCGCGGACCGGCGATGGCGAGGTCGGTCAGGCCGGTCGGGTAGTCGCCGGTGAAGCAATGGTCGGTGTATTGCGGGCAGGCCTCGTCGCGGCGCGCCTCGCCCATGGCCTTGTAGAGCCCGTCGATGGACAGGAAGGCCAGCGAATCGGCGCCGATGTAGCGGCGCATGCCCTCGAGGTCGTGGGTGGCCGCGAGCAGCTTCTCCCGCTCCGGCGTGTCGATGCCGTAGAAGTCCGGGTAGGTGATCGGCGGCGAGGCGATCCGGAAATGCACCTCGCGGGCGCCGGCCTCGCGCATCATGCGCACGATCTTCACCGAGGTGGTGCCGCGCACGAGGCTGTCGTCGACCAGCACGATGCGCTTGCCCTCCACCACCGCCCGGTTGGCCGAGTGCTTCATGCGCACGCCGAGCTCGCGCACCGACTGGGTCGGCTGGATGAAGGTGCGCCCGACATAGTGGTTGCGGATGATGCCCATCTCGAAGGGCAGGCCGGTCTCCTGCGCGAAGCCCAGCGCCGCCGGCACGCCCGAATCCGGCACCGGGATGACCACGTCGGCGGCGGTCGCCGATTCTCGGGCGAGCTCGTGGCCGATGTTCTTGCGCACGGCGTAGACGCTCTTGCCGTTCACCACCGAATCCGGCCGGGCGAAGTAGATGTACTCGAAGATGCACGGGCGCATCGGCTGCGCCGGGGCGAAGCGGATCGACTCGATGCCCTCTTCCGAGATCACCACGATCTCGCCGTTCTCGACGTCGCGGATGAACTTGGCGCCGATGATGTCGAGCGCGCAGGTCTCGGAGGCGAGGATGTAGCGGCCGTCGAGCTCGCCGAGCACCAGGGGGCGGATGCCCAGGGGATCGCGGGCGCCGATGAGCTTCTTGTTGGTCAGGGCCACGATGGCGTAGGCGCCCTCGATCTGGCGCAGGGCCTCGGTGAAGCGCTCGACGATGCGCGGCGCCCGGGAGCGCGCGGCGAGGTGCAGGATCACCTCGGTGTCGGAGGTCGACTGGGTGATCGCGCCGTCGCGCACGAGATCGCGGCGGATCGACAGGGCGTTGGTCAGGTTGCCGTTATGGGCGACGGCGAGGCCGCCGCTGGCGAGCTCGGCGAAGAGCGGCTGCACGTTGCGCAGGATGGTGCCGCCGGTGGTGGAGTAGCGGACGTGGCCGATGGCGGCCGGGCCTTCGAGGTGCTCGATGGTCGAGCGGTCCGAGAACGAATCGCCGACGAGGCCGGGCCTGCGCTCGGAATGGAACACGGCGCCGTCGAAGGAGACGATGCCGGCCGCCTCCTGGCCGCGATGCTGCAGGGCGTGCAGGCCGAGGGCGACGATGGCGGAGGCATCCGGATGGCCGAAGATGCCGAAGACGCCGCATTCCTCGCGCAGCGTATCGCCGTCGCGGTCGAGCCCGTCCACGACCTCGACGGGGGGGCGGGCGCTCGACTTGGCTACAGACATGATGATGTCGTTCCCTGCTTGGCCCCGCACGAATCCCCGCCCAGGCACCGTCAAGAAGCCGTCATGTAATCGGCCTTCGCGCCGCAACCAAGCGCGCGGCGACGCAGGTCAGCGTCGCGGGGCGGGCGTGGCTGGCGCCTCGGTGCGGCGCTGGGCCGGGATTTCGCCCTCCGGCGGCTCGACGGGGTCGGCCGGCGCCTCGCCCTTCGGCTTCTTGAACTGCTTGAGCAGACCTTCCGGATTCTCCGGCAGCTGCGCCACCAGGGCGTCGCCGGACTTCTCCAGCATCGGCCGGCTGCGGGCCTCCGAGGCCCAGGGCGGCATCTTGCCCTGCACCAGCCAGGCCAGGAACACCCAGCCGATCACGCAGATCAGGAAGCCGCGGCCGGCCCCGAACAGGAAGCCCAGCGACCGGTCGATCGCGCCGATGCGCGAATCGAGGATCATGTCCGACACCTTCACGGTGATGATGGACACCACGATCAGCGTCACGAGGAAGATCGCGGCGATCGAGGCCACCAGGGCGACGGTGGCGTTCGTCACATGCTGGCTGACGGTGGGCAGCAGCAGCGGATGGAATTTCCAGGCGATGGCGGCGGCCGCGACCCAGGCGATGATGGCGAGCACCTCGCGGGTCGCACCGCGCACGGCAGCCAACAGCGCCGAGACCACGACGATACCCAGCACGACGAGATCGAGAACGGAGAACGGCATCTCTGACGATTGTCACTTCATGGGGCGGAGCGGCGACGATGATCGGATCGTGCGGCTTCCCCCGGCCGCGGCCCTGTATATCCTGCGGAAACTCGGCCGTCACCCTGGCGTGAAGGCCCAATCCCGCCCGGGCTCGGCGCCTGTTCTCGGCGGCGCGAGGGTGACATGACCGCATCGTCGCGCGTCTCCGGACGGCAATACCTCGTGCCCATCGCAGGGTTGTTCAGTGGTGTGCTGATCGTCTCGCTGATCCTGGCCGGCAAGATCGTCTCCTTGGCCGGCCTCACCTTCAGCGCGGCGGTGATCGTCTTCCCGCTCTCCTACCTGTTCGGCGACATCCTCACCGAGGTCTACGGCTATGCCAGCGCCCGACGGGTCGTGTGGGCGGGGTTCGCGGCGCAGATCGTCTGGATCGGGAGCTACACGATCGCGGCGGCGCTTCCGCCGGCACCGTTCTGGCCGCATCAGGCCGCCTTCGAGGCCGTGCTCGGAGCGACGCCGCGCCTGGCGCTCGCCGGCATGGCCGCCTACCTCGTCGGCGAATTCGTCAATGCCTACGTGCTGGCCAAGCTGAAGCTGCGCTTCGCCGGCGCCCACCTGGCGGCGCGGCTCGTCGCCTCGACGGTGTTCGGACAGGCCCTCGATACCGCGCTGTTCGTGACGATCGCCTTCGCGGGCACCTTCGCGGCGGCGGACCTGATCCGCATCGGGCTCAGCGCCTGGGTCCTCAAGGTACTCTGGGAAATCGTCGCCCTGCCCCTGAGCCTGCCGCTGATCCGCTGGCTGAAGCGGCAGGAGGGCGAGGATGCGGACGACCGCGACACCGACTTCAACCCGTTCCGCCTGAAGACCTAATCGTCGTCGCCGTAATCGGGCGGGTTGTGGCCGCGCCGCTGGGCGCCCCGGCGCGGACCGTTGCTGGCGATGCCCGCGACCATGTCGGCGATGTGGCGCAGGGCCTCCGTCGACAGGGCATTGTCGCCGCCCTCGCCACGGCCCTGCGGCGTCACGGCCTTGGCGAAGCCGAGCTTCAGGGCCTCCTTGAGCCGGGCCGGTGCCTGCGCCACCGGACGGACCGCCCCGGAGAGGCCGATCTCGCCGAAATAGACCGTCTCGGGCGGCAGCGTCGCCCCGGACAGGGACGAGACCAGGGCCGCGGCGACCGCGAGGTCGGCCGCCGGCTCGGAGATGCGCAGGCCGCCCGCCACGTTGAGGTAGACGTCGTGGGTGCCCAGGCGAATGCCGCCATGGGCCTCCAGCACGGCCAGCACCATCGACAGGCGGTTCGGGTCCCAGCCGACCACGGCCCGACGCGGCATGCCGAGGGAGGAGGGGGCGACGAGGGCCTGGATCTCCACGAGCAGGGGCCGCGTGCCCTCCATGCCGGCGAAGACCGCGGTTCCGGGGGCGGCGTGGTCGCGCCCCGCCAGGAACAGGGCGGAGGGATTGGGCACCTCGGCGAGCCCGCCATCGGTCATCTCGAACACGCCGATCTCGTCGGTGGGACCGAAGCGGTTCTTCACCGCGCGCAGGATGCGGAAATGGTGGCCCTGGTCGCCCTCGAAGGAGGCGACGGCGTCGACCATGTGCTCGACCACGCGGGGGCCGGCGATCTGCCCGTCCTTGGTGACGTGGCCGACGAGGATCACCGCCGTGCCGGTGGTCTTGGCGAAGCGGATCAGGGTCTGGGCGGAGCCGCGCACCTGCGTGACCGTGCCGGGGGCGGATTCCACCGTCTCGGTCCACATCGTCTGGATCGAGTCGATGATCGCGAGGGCCGGGGGCCGTCCCTGCGACAGGGTCTCGACGATGTCTTCGACGTTGGTCTCGGCCGCGAGTTCCACGTTCGCCGAGGACAGGCCGAGTCGCTCGGCGCGCAGGCGCACCTGCGCCACCGCCTCCTCGCCCGAGATGTAGACCACGCGCTCGCCGGTGCGGGCCATGGCGGCGGAGGCCTGCATCAGGAGGGTCGACTTGCCGATGCCGGGATCGCCGCCGAGGAGGATCACCGAGCCGCGCACGAAGCCGCCGCCGGTGACGCGGTCGAGTTCGTTGATGCCCGAGGGGATGCGCGGGGCCTCCTTCACCTCGCCGGTCAGGCCCTCCAGGGCGAAGACCCGGCCGCGGGCGCGGTTCGGGCGCGTCTTGACCGGGCCGGATTGCGGGCCGGTGGCGCCGGTCTCCTCGACGATGGTGTTCCAGCCGTTGCAGGCCTCGCAGCGCCCGCGCCAGCGATTGTAGACCGCCCCGCAGGACTGGCAGACGAAGGTCTGTTGGATCTTGGCCATCGCGATTCCGCTGGAAGGGACGATCCGACGCCGCCCCGTCAGGCAGGTCTCAGGCGTCGTGTCCTGTCACATAATGGCGAACATAGCGAGAACCCAGTCCCGTCAGGATCTCGTAGCCGATGGTGCCGGCGGCCCGCCCGACCGCGTCGACGTCGAGCGCCTCGCCGATCAGCGTGGCGGTCGCGCCGCGCCGCACGTCCGGCGCGTCGGTCACGTCGATGATGATGAGATCCATCGAGATCAGCCCGAGGATCGGACAGCGCACGCCGTCGACCAGGGCGACCCCGCGTCCGCTCGCCGCGCGCGGATAGCCGTCGGCGTAGCCCATCGACAGGGTCGCCAGCCGCCGCTGCTCGGGTGCCCGCCAGCGGCCGTTATAGCCGCAGGTCTCGCCGGGAGCGACGTCGCGGATCTGCGCGACCCGCGCCTCCAGGCGCACCACCGGACGCATCGGGTTGGGCTTCCACGGGGTCGGGTTCCCGCCGAACAGGGCGTAACCGGGCCGCAGGAGGTCGTGATGCGCCGCCTCGCCGAGGAAGATCCCGGAGGAATTGGCGAAGGAGCCCGGGACACCGGGAAAGGCGGCGCGAACCCGCGCGAAATCGGCCATCTGGCGCGCATTGACCGGATCGCTCGTCAGTTCCGCGCTGACGAGGTGGGTCATCAGCAGGCCGATGCCGGCCTGTTCGATCAGCGGATCACCCGAGAGCGCCAGGGCCTCGGGCAGGGAGAGGCCGAGGCGGTTCATCCCGGTATCGACGTGAAGGGCCGCCGGGAGGGGCCGTCCGACGGAGCGCGCCAGGGCCGCCCATTCGGCGAGTTCGTCCCGGCTGCCGAGGACGGGGCGCAGGTCGTGCGCGACGAGCGTGGGACCGAGGCCGGGCAGCAGGCCGTTCAGCACGTAGATGTTGGCCCCCGGCAGGACCGCCCGCGCCTCGATCCCCTCGCCGAGATGCGCCACGAAGAACGTCCGGCAGCCGGCCGCCCACAGCACCGGCGCGACCCGGGCGAGGCCGCAGCCATAGGCGTCCGCCTTGACCACGGCGGCGCAGGCCGCCTCCGGCGCCTGGGCGCCGAGTCGTCGCCAATTCTCGGCGATGGCCGAGAGATCGATGGTCAGGCGGGCGCCGTGGGTCGCTGGCTGTTCGATCGTCTGATCCATTTCATTCACTGCGCGGCCATCCGACGGCAGCACCGCGCTCGCACGTGGAAAGCCATAGCACACCGGCACTCCGGGGTGCCGACGGCGAGCCCGGAAGCCAGAGCCGCCGACGGCGTGAGGCGTCGAACCACCTGCGTTTCCGGAGCCCGGGCTCCGCTTCGCGTCCCCGGGACGGCGTGGCTCCCAGCTTCGTCCGAGGCACGGAAGATCATCGATCCGGGAGCCGCCGGCCTACATCTGCTCCGGCAGGCGATCGGATTGCGCGAGGTTCGAGAAGCGCGTGATGTTGGCGTCGAACTGGAGCTCGACCGTGCCGGTGGGGCCGTGGCGCTGCTTGCCGAGGATGACCTCCGCCTTGCCGTGCACGCGGTTCATCTCGGCCTCCCAGGCGAAGAACTCTTCGGTGCCTTCGCGGGGCTTCTTGTTGTTGACGTAGTATTCCTCGCGGAACACGAACATCACCACGTCGGCGTCCTGCTCGATGGAGCCCGATTCACGCAGGTCCGAGAGCTGCGGGCGCTTGTCCTCGCGGTTCTCGACCTGACGGGAGAGCTGCGACAGGCCGATGATCGGCACGGCGAGCTCCTTGGCCAGCGCCTTCATGCCGGTGGTGATCTCGGTCATCTCCTGCACGCGGTTGTCGCTGCGCTTGCCCGAGCCCGAGAGCAGCTGCAGGTAGTCGACGATGAGGAGATCGAGGCCCTTCTGCCGCTTCAGGCGGCGGGCACGGGCGGCGAGCTGCGCGATCGAGATGCCGCCGGTCTGGTCGATGTAGAACGGGATGGTCTGCATGTCCCGGGCGGCATCGGTGATCTTGTAGAACTCCGCCGGCTGGATGTCGCCGCGGCGGATCTTGTAGGACGGCACGCCCGATTGCTCGGCGATGATACGGGTGGCGAGCTGCTCGGCCGACATTTCGAGGGAGAAGAACCCGACGATGCCGCCGTTCACGGTTTTCACGACGCCGTCCGGACCCTTCTCGCCCTGGTAGGCCTTGGCGATGTTGAACGCGATGTTGGTCACGAGCGAAGTCTTGCCCATGGCCGGGCGGCCGGCGAGGATGATGAGGTCGGACGGCTGCAGGCCGCCCATCTTGGCGTCGAGGTCGGACAGGCCGGTGGCGATGCCCGAGAGCTTGCCCTCGCGCTGGTAGGCCTTGGCGGCCATGTCGACGGCGGTGGTGAGCGCCTCGGAGAACTTCTGGAAGCCGCCGTCGTACTTGCCCGATTCGGCGAGCTCGTAGAGCCGCCGCTCCGTCCCCTCGATCTGGTCGCGGGGGGAGGATTCGACGGGCGCCTCGTAGGCGCCGTTGACGAGGTCCTCGCCGATGGTGATGAGCCGGCGGCGGATGGCGAGGTCGTAGATGGTGCGGCCGTAATCGCCGGCATTGATCACGGTGGTGGCCTCGGCCGCGAGGCGGGCGAGGTACTGCATCACCGTCTGGCCGCCGAGATCGGCATCGCCCAGGTAGGTCTTCAGGGTGATCGGCGTGGCGAGCTTGCCGGCCTTGATGAGCTGCGCCGCGACCTCGAAGATCTTGCGGTGGACGTCCTCCATGAAGTGCTCGGGCAGGAGGAAGTCCGAGATCCGGTAATAGGCGTCGTTGTTCACCAGGATCGCGCCGAGCAGGGCCTGCTCGGCATCGATGTTGTGGGGCGCGACGCGGAATTCCTGCGCGACGGGCTGAAGGTTGGCCGTCAGGGCGTTGGGCAGGGCCATGGGCTGATTCGAGGCTCCGACTCGTCGATTCAAACGTCCGCGCGGTGGTCCGCCGCCGCGCGTCGCTATCGCCCGACCATGGCGCCGGCATGGTTAGCCGAACCTTAGCCGATTCGCGCTTTGCGGCCTCGCGTCCCGTCATGGCCGCCCGCCGGGGCAGGGCGGCCTGGGGACCGGTCGCGGAAACGCCCGCCATCCTCGCGGATGACGGGCGTCCATGCTGGAACAAACGAGGAACTAGTCAACCGCTAAGGGCGGTCATCCCCATTGTTCACCGACCTGTGACGCGATTACTCGCGGTCGTCGCCGGCCTCGGCGAGGGCGGCGCCGACCTCGAGGCCGAGGTCGTCGAGGTTGAACGCCTCACGCTCGGTGGTCGACTCGCCGCGGGCCTGACGCTCGGCCTCTTCCGGCGAACGGGCGACGTTCACCGTGATGCTGACCTCGACCTCGGGGTGCAGCACGACCGGGACGGTGTGCAGGCCCAGGGTCTTGATCGGCTGGTTGAGGGCGAACTGGTCGCGGCCCACGGAGAAGCCGTCGGCGGTGACGACCTCGGCGAGGTCGCGGGTCGAGACCGAGCCGTAGAGCACGCCGGTCTCGCCCGACTGGCGGATCAGCACGAAGCTCTTGCCCTCGAGGGTCTCGGCGACGGACTGCGCCTCGGACTTCCGCTCGAGGTTGCGGGCCTCGAGCTGGGCGCGCTGGGTCTCGAAGTGCTTCTTGTTGCCTTCGGTGGCGCGCAGGGCCTTGCCGCGGGCGAGGAGGAAGTTGCGGGCGTAGCCCGGCTTCACGTTCACGGTCTCGCCCATCTGGCCGAGCTTGGCGACGCGCTCGAGGAGGATGACTTCCATGGTCTAGGTCCTTTGGTTTGCGGGGAGGGTCAGGGTCGTCCGGCCGCGTCGCGGGGACGGCGGCGGTCGAGGGCGGTATCGGCGATGCCGAACAGGGTCAGGGCGAGGAGGGCGACGCCCTGGGTGAAGAAGAGGATCAGGTAGAGGCCGAACAGGAGGGCGAGGCGCCCGGGCCGGCCTCGGCTGCGGTCGTGGAAGGCGGCGAGGCCCTGGATCGCGAAGGCGGCGCTGAGCGCCCCCGCCACGGCGATGCCGAGCACGCCCGGATAGCCCGGCACCAGCCCGAGCAGCATCGCGCCCGCCAGCACGGCCATCACGCGACGCGGCATCATCGTCGCGGCGAGGTCCGGCCAGGGGCGGAGCAGGCGCCCGGAGATGCGCACGATGCGGGCCGCCGCCCAGAGGTAGAAGGTCAGGAGGACCGTGAGGCCGTGGGTGGCCAGGCCCGGTGCGATGGCGGCCAGCGCGTTGGCGACCTCGGTCCGGGTCGCCTCGGCGGGATCCTGCGGACCCGGCTCGGCCGGAACCTCGGCGCCGGACTCGGGAGCGGCCGGCTTCGGAATCGGAGCGCCCGGATTGGCGGCGCGGTCGACCCGGACCTGGATCAGCGTCCGGGTCATGCCCCGCAGCTGGGACTGGAAGGTCTCGTAGTTCGGTGCGGCGATCACCGCGATGGCGACGAAGGCGAGGCCGGCCGTCCCGGCGGTCCAGGCGAGCAGGCGCCCGGTCGGGTACCATTCCATCGTCCCGTCGGCGCCGGGCCGGCCGAGCAGGGCCAGATAGGCGAGCCACCAGGCGGGCAGGGCGAGATAGGCGAAGAAGCCGAGGCCGAGGAAGGGCTGCACCACGAGGGCGAGGGCCAGCGCGCCGGTGACGGCGGCGACCAGGGCGGCCCGGTGGCTCCAGCCGAGCCCCACGATCAGGATCGGGAGCGGGGCGAGCAGGTAGAGCAGGATCGCGAGAGCCGTCGCCTTCAGCAGGACGCCGAAGAGGAGGGCGGAGACGAGGCCCGCGCCGATACCGATGCCGAGAAACTGTGTCATCGATCCCGCTGTCCCACTGTCCCGTTCCGGGCAGGGTTAGAGGCGAACCTTGTCGCCCCAACGACTCCCGGCACCCGTTCAGGAGGGCCGGTACGAATGCGCATGCCGGGCATGCGCCGATGCCTCGGTCCGGAAGGCCCGGACCGAGGCGATCGTCCTTACTTGATCACGTAGGGGAGGAAACCGAGGAAGCGGGCGCGCTTGATCGCCTGGGCGAGCTCGCGCTGCTTCTTGGCCGACACCGCCGTGATGCGCGACGGCACGATCTTACCGCGCTCGGAGACGTAGCGCGACAGGAGCTTGACGTCCTTGTAGTCGATCTTGGGCGCGTTCGCGCCCGAGAAGGGGCAGGTCTTCCGACGACGGAAGAAGGGGCGGCGTCCGCCGCCCGCACCACCACCACCACCACCACCAGCTCCGCCAGCGGCGGGCGCACCGGGTCCAGCACCAAATGCCATGACTTAAGCCTCCCCGCCGAAGCTGCGCTCGGGGCGGTCACCCCGGTCGCCGCGGTCACCACGGTCGCCGCGATCGCGGTCGCCGCCGAATCCACCACCACCGCCGAAGCCCTCGTCGTCACGACGACGGCCGCGCTCACGATCCTTGCGGTCGTCGCGGTCGCGCTTCTGCATCATCGCCGACGGCTCGGACTCGAGCTCTTCGACGCGGACGGTCATGAAGCGGAGGACGTCCTCGGAGATCTGCATCTGGCGCTCCATCTCGGCGAGCGCCGCCGGGGGGGCGTCGACGTTGAGGAGCGTGAAATGCGCCTTGCGGTTCTTCTTGATGCGGTAGGCGAGGGACTTCACGCCCCACATCTCGATCTTCTCGACCTTGCCGCCATTGGCTTCGATGACGCCCTTGTAGGTCTCGACCATGGTCTCGACCTGCTGGGCCGTCACGTCCTGGCGCGCCAGGAAGACGTGTTCGTAGAGAGGCATTAACGGGCCCTTCATATCCAAAGGGACCCGACGGCACGGTGAACGTGCGGGAAAGGGAGCGTCGGGCCGGTTCATACGCAATCGCCCGGCGCCAAGCCCTTCGAGCCGTTTGAAGGCCCGAGCGGTTGATCGAAGGCGGAGACACGGGACGACGGGAAAACCCTCTTCAGGGTCAGGCCCTGTGCCGATGGAATCGGCACCGTCCGTTCAGCCCCCAGCCGGAGCGAACGCGAGGGGTGGCGCATAAACGAGTCGGCCGGGATTGGCAAGGCGGCGCGGGCCTCGGGAACGGCCCGACCCGCCCTCCGGAGCCTATGGCGCGCAGGACAGGTCGCCGCCCGGGCATGTCAGCTGACGGCGCAGCTCCGTGGTCCGCGCCCGCGTCAGGTCGAGCCGGCAATCGCCGACGAGGTAGGGCGCGAGGGTGCCGTTGTTGGCGAGATCGACGGTGTCGTAGCCGGTGCGCAGATCGCATTCCCGGTCGCGGAAGGCGATCCAGGCCCGCTCGGCCGCCACCAGGTTCCGCTTCCCGTTGGTGTCGAGCCGGTCGTTCAGCGCCCGATAGACTTGGTTCAGGTCGGCGTCCGCGGCCTTCAGAGCATCCGCGATACACAGGGTCCGATCGACCTGCGTCGGGCGCATCGTGCAGGGATGGGGCTCGCCCGCGGCGGCCGGGGCGGAACATCCGATCAGCCCCAGCGCGACGAGGCCCAGGCCCCGCGCCGCGCGTTCGATTATTCGGCTCACTTGTCGGGCTTCTCCGAGAGGATCGCGCCGGTCTTCGGGTCGGCATGGAACTGCATCTTCACGCCGTTCTTCACGCCCTCGCCCTCCCAATGGCCGTCATCGGCCTCGAACTCGGTGATGCTGGTGTACCCGGCGGCCATCAGCTTCTGCTTGACCTGATCGGCCGGCATCCAGTCGGCGCCCGGCGTATCGGCCAGGGCGAGGCCGGCCTGGCCCGTGCTGAGGGCGAGCGCGAGGAGGAGCGTCGAGAATCGGTTCATGCGGTCCATCCGTCGGGTTGGCGTTTGCCGATCCAACGGGTCGCGAAAAATCCGGTTCCGGGCCGGTCAGGCCGCGTCGCCCGCGAAGATCGCGGCGATCTCGGCCTCGCCGAGGACGCGGTGCTCCCCGGGCGACAGGTCGTCCGGCAGGCCGAGGCCGCCGACGCGGTCGCGGTGCAGGGCTGTGACGTGGTTGCCCAGCGCCGCGAACATCCGCCGGACCTGATGGTAGCGCCCCTCGTGCAGGGTCACCACCGCGCCGGTCTCGCCCTCGGCTTCGAACTCCACCGGCAGGAGCGGCTTCTCCTCGCCCTCCAGCATCAGCGTGCCGGAGGCGAGGGCCGCGCCCTCGCTGCCCGTCAGCGGGCGGTCCAGGGTGACGCGGTAGCGCTTGGCCACGTTCGCCTTCGGGGCGATGATCCGGTGCAGCAAAGCGCCGTCGTCGGTGAGGAGCAGGAGCCCGGAGGTCTCCTTGTCGAGGCGGCCGACCGTCGAGAGGGCGGGGTCGCGCCGGCGCCAGCGCTCGGGCAGCAGGCCGTAGACGAGGGGACCCGCCTCCTTGTGCGAGCAGGTGACGCCCAGCGGCTTGTGCAGCATCAGGGTCAGGCCGGGCGGCGGGTCGAGGGGGTCGCCGTCGACGGTCATCCGCTGCGCGAGGTCGGGCGTGACCGGGATGCGCTGGTCGGCGTCGCGCAGGGCTGCGCCGTCAAGGATCACGAGCCCGGCACGGGTGAGGAGCGCGATCTCCCGGCGCGAGCCGTAGCCCATGTTGGCGAGCAGCCGGTCGAGGCGCAGCTGCGCGATCTTGACCGGCCGCGTCACCGGCGCGCCTCGTAGATCTTGTAGCCGCCGGCCGAGGCCCGCAGCTCCACGCTCTTGAAGGCCGCCTTGAGGGGCGCCTCGTAGGGCAGGTGGGTGTTGGCGGTCAGCCAGAGGCTGCCCCCCGGCCGCAGGGCTTCCGCCGCCCGGCCGATGAAGGCCTGGCCGAGGGCCTGGTCCTCGGCCCCGCCATCGTGGAAGGGCGGGTTCATCACCACGAAGTCGAGGCGCGCGAGGCCGAGGCCGCCGGCGCGGATGTCGGCCCAGCGCAGGGTGGTGCGCGGATCGCTGACGTTGCGCCTGGCCATCTCGATGGCGCGCCGGTCGAGGTCGATCAGCGTCAGGGCCGTGACCTTCGGGGAGTTCAGGACGGCCCGGGCCAGGATGCCGAGGCCACAGCCGAAATCGGCGCCGCTGCCGGCGAGCGGCGGCAGGTTGGCGAGGAGGAGAGCGGTGCCGGGGTCGAGGCGGTCGTAGGAGAAGATCCCGGCCTGCGTGCAGAGGGCGAGGTTGTCGATGTGGCGCGGGCCGCCCTCGTGGAGGGCGTCCTCGAGACCGGCGACCGCCTCCGGACGCATGGCGACGCAGATCCGGTGATGGCGCCGCGCCTCCTCCTGAACCGTGCAGCCGAAGCCGGTGATCTCCTTGGCGAGGCGGCTGCCGCCGCGATCCTTCGGCGCGAGCGCCGTCAGGCGCCCGCCCGGACGCAGGGCCTTCAGCCCGAGCGCCAGCACGTAGCGCCGCTCGATCGTCCCGGCCGGCGCCAGCACGTCGAGGCGCTCCAGGCTCGCGGGCGCCAGATCCTCGAGGCGGGCCGCCCCGGGGCTCAGGGGCGAGACTTGCGCCGCGTGCGGGGGCACCTCCACCAGTTCCAGGGGCGGCGCGCCGTAGACGGCTTCCGAGACAGGCATGGTGGACATCGTAACGGGATCCGGCGCGACGGCGCGCGCGCCTCGACGGCTCAGGGCGTGACAGGAAATCGGGAGGCTCGGCCAGCGCGCGACAAGAATCGCCGCGGCGTCGATCTCCCTTTCTCATAGCCCATGCTCAGCCGCGCGGGAACTCCAGACCCATCTCCCGGTAGCGCGCCGGATCGTCCGCCCAGTTCTCGCGCACCTTGACGTGCAGGAAGAGGTGCACCGTCTGCTCGGCCGCTTCCGCGATCTCGTGGCGGGCCGCCTGGCCGATGGCCTTGATGGTCTGGCCGCCCTTGCCGAGCACGATGGAGCGCTGGCTCTCGCGCTCCACGAAGATCGTCTGCTCGATCCGCACGGAGCCGTCGGGGCGCACCTGCCACTGGTCGGTCTCGACGGTGGAGCGGTAGGGCAGCTCCTCGTGCAGGCGGTCGTAGAGCTTCTCGCGGGTGATCTCGGCGGCCAGCATCCGGATCGGCGCGTCTGAGACCTGGTCCTCCGGGTAGAGCCAGGGGCTCTTCGGCATCATGCCGGCCAGCGTCGTCTTCAGCGCCTCGATGCCGTCGCCGTTGAGCGCCGAGACCATGAAGGTGTGCTGGAACGGGATCCGCTCGTTCAGGGAGGCGGCCAGGGCCAGCAGGCGGTCGCGCGGGATCAGGTCGATCTTGTTGAGGATCAGCACCTTCGGGCGCTTCACGGCCGGCAGCTTGGCCAGGATCGCCTCGACCTCCTCGGTCACGCCCTTGCGGGCGTCGATGAGCAGGCAGACGGCGTCGGCATCCGAGGCGCCGCTCCAGGCCGAATGCACCATCGCGCGGTCGAGGCGCCGTTTCGGCGCGAAGATCCCGGGCGTGTCGACGAGGATGATCTGCGCGGTCTCGTGCATGACGATGCCGCGCACCAGGGCGCGGGTGGTCTGCACCTTGCGCGAGACGATCGAGACCTTGGTGCCGACGAGGCTGTTCAGCAGCGTCGACTTGCCGGCATTGGGAATTCCGATCAGCGCGACGAAGCCCGCGGTGGTGTTCTCCGGCATCGTCACCGCGGGCAGCGGCTGCAGCGGCGGCGGGGCGAAGTCGTCGTCGCCGTCGAAATCGTCGTCGGGCATATCGACGTCAGGCATCTGGGGCATGTCCTTCGGCGACGTCCGCCGACGTCTCCTTGGTTCGTGAGGGATCGGGGCCGGTGATCTCGCGCTCCAGCACGAGGCGGGCGGCCTCCTGCTCGGCGAGACGCTTCGAGGGGCCGACGCCGATGCCGGCCTCCAACCCCTCGACGCGCACGGCTATGTGGAACACCGGCGCGTGGTCGGGCCCGGAGCGGTCCACAACGTCGTAGGCCGGGATCGGCAGGGCACGGGCCATCGCCCATTCCTGCAGGGCCGACTTGGCGTCGCGGCCGCGCGGGGCCGCCGTGTCGGTGTCGGGGGTGAAGGCGGCGTTGACGATCCCCTTGGCGACCTCGTAGCCGGCATCGAGGAACACGGCGCCGAGGATCGACTCGCAGACGTCGGCGAGGATGGTCTGGTTGCGCCGCCCGCCGCTCTGGACCTCGCCGGGGCCGAGGGCGAGGTGCGGGCCGACGTCCCAGGCGGTGGCGACGGCGGCGCAGGTCTCGCGCCGGACCAGGCCGGCCAGGCGCCGCGAGAGCTCGCCCTCGTCGGCCTGCGGGAAGGCCGCGTAGAGCAGGTCGCCGATGGCGAGGCCGAGGACGCGGTCGCCGAGGAATTCCAGGCGCTGGTAGCTGCCGAGGCGGCCGTTGCCGCCGGCCTTGCTCACGTGGGTGAGCGCCTGGGCGAGCAGCTTCGGGTCGGCGAAGGCGTGGCCGATCCGGGCCTCGAGCACCGCGAGGTCGGGCTTCGGACGGGGCGCGCGCCGCGCCCGGCTGGAGGGACGCGCCTCTTCGGTCACAATGCGTAACGTCCTAGTGGATGGTCGTGAACAGCCGGTTCCAGCGCACCTTCGCCGGCCAGTTCCAGATCTGCCACGCCGGCGTGCCTTCGTCGATGGAGAAGAAGATCATCTCGGCGCGGCCGACGAAGTTCTCGAACGGCACGAAGCCGACATTGGCCAGATCGCGCGAATCCGTCGAGTTGTCGCGATTGTCGCCCATCATGAAGAAGCGGCCCTGCGGCACGGTGTAGGGCTCGGTGTTGTCCCAGTAGCCGTTGTCGCCGTCGCGCTCGATCACCCGGTGGGTGACGCCGTTGGGCAGGGTCTCGAGATACTGCTCGGCCTTGGCCTGCTCGCCGTAGGGGCCGGTGGTCTCGAAGGGCGCGATCTTCTCACGCTTCACCGGCACGTCGTTGATGTAGAGCAGCCCGGCCTTCATCTGGACCTTGTCGCCCGGCAGGCCGATGACCCGCTTGATGTAGTCGGTGGAATTGTCCTTCGGCAGCTTGAACACCGCGATGTCGCCGCGCTTGGGCTCGGCCGCCCAGATCCGCCCATCGGCCGTGAAGGGCAGGTACTCGCTCAGGGGCAGGGAGTACTTCGAGTAGCCGTAGGAATATTTCGAGACGAACAGGTAATCGCCGATCAGAAGCGTCGGGACGAGGGAGCCCGAGGGAATGTTGAAGGGCTGAAAGAGCAGCGTACGCACCACGAGGGCGATCAGCAGCGCCTGTCCGCCGACCTTCAGCGTCTCCTTGATGCTCGCCCAGGTGCCGGTGTCAGCAGCCTTCAGGTCATGCTTGGTCTGCTGGTCCACGCGGGCACGTTCCATCTGGCTGCCATCTCCGGATCGACGCTGGCACCCGGATTCCGGGCGGCTTCCGTCGTCGACGGTCGACCGGCGGCATAGACCATGCGGAAAGGCGCCGCAACGCGGGGCCTCGTCGGCTAAGACTCCGCCGTGCTGTCCGGCACCGCCTCGATGATCACGAACGCCTGAGCCATGGGCGGGTCGTCCGTGAGGGTGATGTGCAGCTTCGGCACGTGTCCGGCGGGCGTCATCGCCGCGAGATGTTCGGCCGCCGCCCCCGCGAGGCGGAGGGTCGGGCGGCCGCCGGGCAGGTTCACCACTTCCATGTCGCGCCAGAAGACGCCCCGGGCTATGCCGGTGCCGAGGGCCTTGGCACAGGCCTCCTTGGCGGCGAAGCGGCGGGCGTAGGACGGCGCCCGCGCCGCGCGGGCCTCGCACTTGGCGCGCTCACCCTCGGTGAAGACCCGGTGGGTGAAGCGCTCGCCGTAGCGCTCCAGCGACTTCTCGATCCGGCGGATGTCGCAGAGGTCGGAGCCGATGCCGAGAATCATGCCCGGGCCGCCGCCATCGCGGCACGCATGTCCCGGATCGCCTGGGGCAGGCCGACGAAGATCGCCTCGCCGATCAGCGCGTGGCCGATGTTGAGCTCGGCGATCTCGGGCAGGGCCGCCACCGCACCGATGCTGTCGAGGGCGAGGCCGTGGCCGGCGTGGATCTCGAGGCCGATCCCGGCACCGTAGGCGGCCGCACGGGCGATCCGATCGAGTTCGTGCGCCGTGCGCTCCGCGTCGCCCTCGGCCGCCGCCTCGCAGTAGCTGCCGGTGTGGAGTTCGACCACCGGCGCCTCCAGGCGACGCGCCGCGTCCATCACCGCCTCGTCCGGCTCGACGAAGAGCGAGACCCGGATGCCGGCCTCGGACAGGCGGGCGATGCGGGGCCGGAGCGCATCGTGGCCCCCGACGATGTCGAGGCCGCCCTCGGTGGTGCGCTCCTCGCGCTTCTCCGGCACCAGGCAGGCCGCGTGCGGCTTCAGGCGAATCGCCAGCCCGATCATCTCGTCGGTGGCGGCCATCTCGAAATTGAGCGGCACCGTGAGGATGCGCGCCAGCGTCTCCATGTCGGCGTCGCGGATGTGCCGGCGGTCCTCGCGCAGATGCGCCGTGATGCCGTCCGCCCCGGCCGCGACCGCCTCGCGGGCGGCCCGGATCGGATCCGGCGCATTGCCGCCGCGGGCGTTCCGGACGGTCGCGACGTGGTCGATGTTGACGCCGAGCCGGAGGCGGCTCGGCCGGGAGGCGGGGGAGGACATCGAGGCGGACTCCGGACACGAACCTGCGCCCTGACGGAACGGCGCACGCGCCCCTACATAGGCGAGGCGGGGCTTCAGGGGGATACGGCGCGCGATGGGATTTCTCGATGGACTGCTCGGCCACGGCAGCGACCTCACGCCCGCGGAGGTGAACGAGCAGATGGCCGGCATCCTCACCGAGGGCGAGCCGGTCCAGGTCGCCTTCCGGCTGATCCGCGACCTCATCGTCTTCACGGACCGCCGCCTGATCCTGGTGGACAAGCAGGGCATCACCGGCCGCAAGGTCTCGTACCTGACCGTGCCCTACCGGGCGATCACCGCGTTCTCCGTGGAGACGGCGGGCAGCTTCGATCTCGATTCCGAACTCGCGATCTGGGTGTCGGGCCGGGCCGAGCCGATTCGCAAGACCCTGAAGCGGGGCGCCAACATCCTGGGCATCCAGCAGGCGATCGCGGCGTCGATTCGCTGATGTGAGTCGGGCCCGGGACGGACAGGTCCGGAACCGATCAGCCGGCTTCAGGAACGTGGTCCATGAATCTTGCCTCGGCGGCCGGCCTCTGTTAAGGCCCCGCCCATTCCACACGCGGAGCCGGCCTCATGCCTGAATGAGGCGTTTCCGGTGGTCGTCGTCCCTCGGGCGCGATCGCTTCCTCCGCGGCGGTATCAACCGGAGAGTACAAAGACATGGCCGTTGATTTCACCATGCGTCAGCTTCTCGAGGCCGGCGCCCACTTCGGACACCAGGCCCACCGCTGGAACCCGAAGATGCAGTCCTACATCTTCGGGACGCGCAACAACATCCACATCATCGACCTCGCCCAGACCGTGCCGGCCCTCCACCAGGCCCTGCAGGCGGTGAGCGACACCGTCGCCAAGGGCGGTCGTGTCCTGTTCGTCGGCACCAAGCGCCAGGCGGCCGACACCATCGCCGAGGCGGCCAAGCGCTCGGCCCAGTACTACGTCAACTCCCGCTGGCTCGGCGGCATGCTGACCAACTGGAAGACCATCTCGGGCTCGATCGCGCGCCTGCGCAAGGTCGACGAGACCCTCGACGGCGGGGCCCAGGGCCTCACCAAGAAGGAGCGCCTGATGCTGGCCCGGGAGAAGGACAAGCTCGAGAAGGCGCTGGGCGGCATCAAGGACATGGGCGGCGTGCCGGACCTGCTGTTCGTGATCGACACCAACAAGGAGCAGCTGGCGATCAAGGAGGCCCAGCGCCTCGGCATCCCGGTCGCGGCCATCGTCGACACCAACTGCAACCCGGACGGCATCACCTACGTCGTCCCCGCCAACGATGACGCCGGCCGCGCCATCGCCCTCTACTGCGACCTGATCGCCCGCGCCGCCATCGACGGCATCTCGCGCGGCCAGGGCTCGATGGGCGTCGATCTCGGCGCCTCCGAGGAGCCGGTCGCCGAGGAGCTGCCGGCCAACGACGATGCGGCGACCTCCGTCGAGTCGGGCTCGGTCAACCAGGCCGACGTCGCCGCCCTCGTCGAGTCCACCGAGCACTTCGAGCTGCTCTCGGCTCCCCGCGGCGCGCCCGACGACCTGTCGAAGCTCCACGGCGCCGGCCCGCAGATCGTGCAGAAGCTCAACGAGGCGGGCATCTACCACTACTGGCAGCTGGCCTCCATGAGCGCCGACGACGTCGCCAAGGTCGATGCCGACCTCAAGCTGAACGGCCGCATCGTCCGCGACGGCTGGGTCGACCAGGCCCGCGGCTTCGTCGAGGCTGCCGCCGCGGCCTGATCCTGCTTCGGCGGCCCGTCATCGGGCCGCCATCGCCAGATCGGACATTGCTTCCTGAAGCCCGGCGCTTGTCCTGAGCGCCGGGCTCAGTCGCTTCAAAGACTTACCCCTCAAGAAACGTCGGCTCTCCGCAGGCTTCCCCGTAGGAAGGCTCGGGCTCCGACAGGACACGGAAAGGACCCGCCATGGCCAACATCACCGCCGCACTGGTGAAAGAGCTCCGCGAGAAGACCGGCGCGGGCATGATGGACTGCAAGGGCGCGCTCAACGAGACCGACGGCGACATCGAAGCCGCGGTCGATTGGCTGCGCAAGAAGGGCCTCGCCAAGGCCGCCAAGAAGGCCGGCCGGGTGGCCGCCGAGGGCCTGGTCGCCGTCGAGTCCGCCGGCCACCACGCCGCGATCGTCGAGGTGAACTCCGAGACCGACTTCGTCGCCCGCAACGACAGCTTCCAGGCCTTCGCCCGCGAGGCCGCCAAGCTCGCCCTCAACACCGACGGCACGCTGGAAGGCCTCGAGGCCACCACGTTCCCCGGCGCCTCGACCACGGTCAAGGAGAGTCTCGCCAACCTAATCGCCACGATCGGCGAGAACATGACCCTGCGCCGCGTCGCCAAGCTCGACGTGACCAAGGGCGTGATCGCCTCCTACGTCCACGGCCAGGTGGTCGAGGGCCTCGGCAAGATCGGCGTGCTCGTCGCGCTGGAATCCGAGGGCGACGTCGAGGTGCTCTCCACCCTCGGCCGGCAGATCGCCATGCACGTCGCCGCCACCAACCCGGTGGCGCTCGACGCCGCCGGCGTCGACCAGGCGACCCTCGACCGCGAGATCAACATCCTGCGCGAGAAGAACGTCGGCAAGCCCGAGAACGTGCTCACCAAGATCGTCGAGAGCGGCCTGAAGAGCTACTACAAGGAGGTCACCCTCCTGGAGCAGCCCTTCGTGCATGACGGCTCCAAGACGATCAGCCAGGTCCTGAAGGAGGCCGAGGGCAAGGCCGGCGCGCCGGTCAAGCTCACCGCCTTCGTGCGCTACGCCCTGGGCGAGGGCATCGAGAAGGAAGAGGCTCCCGATTTTGCCTCCGAGGTGGCCGCCGCCGCCCGCGGCTGAGCCGATCCCGCCCGGTTCCTGCCGCTCCGGGACGGAGCCGGCAGGAAACCATCGAATTGTCAGGAGGGGCGGCGGCAGCGATGCCGCCGCCCCTCGACGTTCCGGCCTCCCTTGGGCTAGACACCCCTCCGCTTCCGATTGGCTCCCCGACCTGATCCAGGCCGGGTTAGAGGGGACTGGCTCGATGCCGGAGACCACACCGTTTCGCCGCGTCCTCGTGAAACTCTCCGGCGAGGCCCTGGCCGCTCCCGACGGGTACTGGCTGCACCCCCCGACCCTGGCCGGCATCGCCGACGACATCGCCCGGACCCGCGAGGCGGGCGTGCAGATCGCCCTGGTGGTCGGCGGCGGCAACATGATCCGCGGCGCGCGCATCTCGGCCGCCGGCTGGATCGACCGCGCCACCGGTGATTCGCTCGGCATGATGGCGACGGTCATGAACTCCCTGGCCCTGGAGACGGCCCTGAATGCCGCGGGTGTTCCGGCCCGCACGATGTCGGCGGTGTCGATGCCGACCATCTGCGAGACCTATGCCCGCCAGCCCGCCCTGCACCACCTCGACAAGGGACAGGTGGTCGTCCTCGCCGGAGGCACCGGCAATCCGTACTTCACGACCGACACCGCCGCCGTCCTGCGGGCGGCCGAGCTGCGCTGCGATGCCGTCCTGAAGGCGACGCAGGTGGACGGCGTCTACTCCGCCGATCCCAACCGCGACCCCACGGCGACCCGTTACGATCGCCTGACCCATGACGAGGCCATCGCCCGCGATCTCAAGGTGATGGACACCGCCGCCTTCGCACTCGCGCGCGAGAGCCGCCTGTCGATCGTCGTCGGCTCGGTCCATGCGCCGAGCTCGATCCTGGCGATCCTCACCGGAGCCGCTCCGGCCACCCAGGTCGTCCCGTAAGTGGCCTTGCCGGCGCCCGGTCGGCAGGTGTCGCTTCCTGACCGGTGAAGTCTCCGGAAGTCGCCGTGGTCTTCCGTCCGAGGCCGATCAGAATTTGTTGAGATCTTTCGGATGTGCTGCCACATCGAGCCGCCTGCGATCAGGTGGAACGGTCGCTGAGCACGGTCGATGTCTCTCTCGCAGATTGTCTTCTACAGTCACAACCTTCTGACGTTGCACGGGGGCACTCTGCGCGACATGGTGCGGGACATCCTCGCCTCGTGCAGCCGCTACGACCGCGCCTCCGGCTTCACCGGCGCACTGGTCTTCAACGAGAAGTTCTTCCTTCAGGCCATGGAGGGAGACGCGGTCGCCCTGTCGGACCAGCTCTGGACTCTTGCGGCCGATAGCCGCCACAACGGAATGGTGCTGATCGCGGCGCGGACGATCGAGCAGCGGGACTTCCGGGGCTGGACCGTCGGCTATGCCGGACATTCCGAACCCCTCGACACCCTCTACCTCCGCTACGGTCCCAAACCGCAGCTCGACCCGACCCGGATGTCGCTGGCCGGCGCCGTCGGCCTCCTGTGGGCCTTCACCGAAGTCGAGGGAAACCACTTCGTGCAGCGCTCCGGCCCCGCGGCTCCCGCCGCGGCCAAGGCGTAGCCGGCAGGGCGACCGAGGGCGTGAAAGCCTTTCCTGCCCAAACGGCGTGAACGCCATTTGCGACCTACTGGATTTTGGTTCATTGAGGCCCACGAACGGGCCCCGGCGGCCCGACCCATTCCCTCAAGTTCGCGTCGGGATAGTCCAGCATGGCAGCCATTCCAGAATTCGACCTGAATGACATCAAGCGTCGCATGCAGGGCGCCGTGGCTTCGCTGAAGGGGGATCTCGGATCGCTCCGCACTGGCCGGGCGACGCCCAGCATCCTCGATCCGATCCAGGTCGATGCCTACGGCGCGATGATGCCGATGGCCCAGGTCGCGACCGTGAGTGTGCCCGAGCCGCGTCTCCTCAGCATCTCGGTCTGGGACCGCGGCATGATCGGCGCCGTCGAGAAGGCGATCCGCGAATCCGACCTCGGCATGAACCCGCAGACCGAGGGCCAGACGATCCGCCTGCGCGTTCCGGAAATGAACGAGCAGCGCCGCAAGGAGATGGTCAAAGTCGCGCACAAGTACACCGAGGAGGCGCGCGTCGCCGTGCGCCACGTGCGCCGCGACGGGCTCGACCATCTCAAGAAGCTCGAGAAGGACGGCGCCATCAGCGAGGACGACGAGAAGCGTCAGGCGGGCGAGGTCCAGAAGGCCACCGACCAGTTCATCGCCGACATCGACGGTGTGCTCGCCGCCAAGGAGAAGGAGATCATGCAGGTCTGAGTTCCCGCATCGGGGATCGGGACCACGTGTGATCGGCACGAGTGACGGTTGGGGGAGAAGCGCGTTGGGTCGCTCAGAAGGCGCGCGTCAGATCGAGGCGGCGAGGGTGCACGGCACGGAGACCACGCTGGGCGTATCGGACGCCGCGGTGGTCTATCCGGGCACGGCCGTGCCCGCCGTCGCGTCGGCGCCGGCCCATGTCGCCATCATCATGGACGGCAACGGCCGCTGGGCCGCCGGCCGCGGCCTTCCCCGGGTCGAGGGACACCGGCGCGGCGTCGAGGCCGTGCGGCGGGCGGTGCGCTCCGCCATCGAACTCGGCGTGCGCTACCTGACGATCTACAGCTTCTCCTCGGAGAACTGGCGCCGCCCGCCCGCCGAGGTCGCCGACCTCATGGGCCTGATGAAGCTCTTCGTCCGCCGCGACCTGGCGGATCTGCACGGCAACAACGTCCGCATCCGCATCATCGGTGCGCGCGAGGGCCTTCCGCCGGACATCGCGGGCCTGCTCGACGAGGCCGAGCAGCGCACCCGGGCCAATACCGGCCTGACCCTGATCGTGGCCTTCAACTACGGCGGCCGCCAGGAGATTCTCCGCGCCGTCCGCACGCTCGCCCGGGCCGTGGCGGCCGGGACGCTGGCGCCCGACGCGATCGATCTCGACGTCCTCACGGACGCCCTCGACACCACCGGCATCCCGGACCCGGACCTCGTGATCCGCACCTCGGGCGAGCAGCGCCTGTCGAACTTCCTCACCTGGCAGACGGCCTATGCCGAGTACGTGATCGTGCCGGAATTCTGGCCGGACTTCGACCACGCCGCCTTCCGCGCCGCCATCGACGAATACCATCGCCGCGACCGTCGCTTCGGCGGCCTCAGCGGCAAGGCCGGCTGATCGTGGCGCCCGGAGAGGCGGCCCCCGCCTCGCAACGCGGCCTCTTCGCGGGCCGCGAGTTCCAGGCCCGGCTGGTGTCGGCGATCCTGCTCGGGGCCATCGTGCTCTCGGCCCTGGTCCTCGGCGGCTGGCCCTTCGCGGTGATCTGGCTCGCCGCCGGCATCGTGTTCGCGGCCGAGTGGATCGGTATGAGCGCGGTGGCGCCCCGGCGCCTCGTGCTGGCGCTCACGGCCGCCACCCTGTTCGGCCTCGTCCTGTGCCTCCACGGCGACGCGGCGCCCGGAACCACCCTGGCGGTCGGCGCGGTCGGCACCGTCCTCGTCGCGGTCGCGGTGCGCGGCGGCGCCGGCCGGGCTCGCGCCCTGGCGGGCCTCGCGAGTTCGGCGGTGATCGCCCTGGTGCCGACGGCCCTGCGCGACGATCCGGCCCTCGGCATCCTCGGCCCGGCCTGGATGTTCGCGGTGGTCTGGTCCACCGACATCATCGCCTACTTCACCGGCCGGACCTTCGGCGGCCCCAAGCTGATGCCGCGGGTCAGCCCGAAGAAGACCTGGTCCGGCGCCCTCGGTGGCCTCGCCGCCGGCACGCTGGCCGGTGTCGCCCTGGTGATGGTCGCGCGCGACCATGGCTGGAGCGACCTCGCCACCACCTCGCTCGCCGCGGTCGCCCTCGTGAGCGCCGTCGCCTCGATCCTGAGCCAGGGCGGGGACCTCGTGGAATCCGCCCTGAAGCGCCATTACGGCGTGAAGGATTCGGGCCGTGCCATTCCCGGCCACGGGGGCGTCATGGATCGCCTCGACGGCTTCTTCGCCGTAGCCGTCCTGGCCGGCTTCTATCTCATCGCCCGCCGCTTCGTGGCGGCCTGAAGGACCCTTCCGTTGCTGACCGTCACCATCCTCGGCGCCACCGGCTCCATCGGCCAATCGACCATCGACCTGCTGCTGCAGCATCCCGACCGCTTCCGCATCGGCGGCCTCGTGGCGGGCCGGGACGTCGCGGCCATCGCCCGGCTCGCCGGCAACCTCCAGCCCGACTTCGTCGCCCTGGCCGACGAAGCCGCCGGCCCCGCCCTGCGCGAGGCGCTGGCCCATACGACGATCCGAAACGGGGCCGGGGAGGGCGCCGTCCTGGAAGCGGTCGCCCGCGACGCCGATATCGTCGTGGCGGCGGTGAGCGGGGCCGCCGGCCTGCGCCCGACGCACGAGGCGCTGAAGCTCGGCCGCACCGTGGCGCTGGCCAACAAGGAGAGCCTAGTCTGCGCCGGCGACGCCTTCATGCGCGACGCCAAGCGCTACGGCGCCACCCTGCTGCCGGTGGATTCCGAGCACAACGCCCTGGCCCAGGCGCTGGGAGACGGCCGCCTCGACGACGTTTCGAAGATGACGATCACGGCCTCGGGCGGCCCGTTCCGGACCTGGACCCGCGAGCGCATCGCCGCCGCCTCGCCCACGGAGGCCGCCGCCCACCCGACCTGGTCGATGGGCATGAAGATCAACATCGATTCGGCTTCCCTGATGAACAAGGGGCTCGAGCTGATCGAGGCACACCACCTGTTCACCCTGGAGCCGGAGCGGCTCGACGTCATCGTCCATCCGCAATCGATCGTGCACGGCCTCGTCTACTGGCGCGACGGCGCGGTGACGGCGGGCCTCGCCATGCCGGACATGCGGGTGCCGATCGCCCATTGCCTGGGGCTCGGCGAGCGCCTGACGATCGCCCGCGGTCGTCATCTCGACCTCGCCGCCGCCGGCAGCCTGACCTTCGAGGCGGCCGACGAGGCGCGCTTCCCGTGCCTGCGCATCGCCCGGGCGGCGCTGGCCGCCGGCGGGGCCGCTCCGACCGTGATGAACGCGGCCAACGAGATCGCGGTGGCGGCCTTCATCGAGGGGGCGATCGGCTTCTACGGCATCGCCGACCTCGTCGAGCGCGCCTGCGAGCACTTCGCCGGCCAGTATCGGACCGCGCCCGAGGACGTCGACGAGGCCCTGGCCATCGATGCCGAAGTCCGCCGCTGGAGCAGCCAGGCCGTCGCGGCGGCCTGAGCCGACTCGTCAGGTATCGCCGCGGCGCCCGGAGCCGCCCGTCAGGGGTCCGGGCTGTAGCCCGCCAGGAACACGCGCACGGCCTCGCCGACATTGTGCTCGATCTCGCTCTGCGCGACGCCGTCGCCGGCATTGAACAGCAGCCGGGTCAGGAGTCCGGCCTGGCAGATCTGCAGGAACTGGCGCGCGGCAAGGTTGGTGTCGGCCGGGCGCAGACGCCCCGCCGCGACCTGGGCGTCGAGATAGGCGGCGAGCCGCGTCGACCCCTGCACCGGGCCCGCCTCGAAGAAGGCCTGGCCGAGGCGCGGGAACTTCTCGCAGGCGCCGATGACCATCCGGATCAACGTGACGTGCTCGGGCCGGATCATCTCGGCGAGGTAGCTGCGTCCCAGGCGCGTGAGCACGCCCCGCACATCGGGATCGTCGGCATCGAGCCGGAACAGCACCTCGGCGAGTCCGCGCTTCTCCGCGAGCGTGAGGGCCTCGAAGAGGGCTTCCTTGCTGTCGAAGTAGACGTAGAGGGTCCCCTTCGAGACCCCCGCCGCCTTGGCGATCTCGCCCATGCTGGCGCCATCGAACCCCGATGCCATGAAGACCGCGCGCGCACCTTCGAGGATCTGGCGACGCTTGTCGGTGTCGGGTGATGTGCGCTCCCGCGCATCGCGGGTGGCTTCGGCGGTCGACATGGTCCTGATCCTGATTGACCGAACGGTTCGGTCATAATATCTGAGTGTGCCGGGCCGCGCCAGAGTTTGCGGCTCGGAAAATGACCGAACGGTTCGGTCAATCCCTTGCGAGAGCCGGATCGACGCCATGAGTTTGCGCGAGGACGACGGATTTCGGGCCGAGCCGGCCCTGGCCGATGAGGCTGCGCCGAGCGGATCGACGTCCCCACCCCAGGCGGCCGTGACGACCGCGCCGAGAACGCCCGCGCTCATCGCGGCGGCACCGGCCGAAGCTTCGCCCAAGCCACGGCGGACGCGCAAGCTCGTCCTGGCGACGCTGCTTCTCGCGGCCCTCGGTGGCGGCGCCTACAAGGCCCATGACTGGTGGACGGTCGGGCGCTTCTTCGTCAGCACCGACGACGCCTACGTGCAGGCCGACATCTCGGTCCTGGCCGCGAAGGTCCCAGGGTACCTCGCCGCCGTGCCGGTCGTGAACGGGCAGTTGATGCACAAGGGCGACGTGATCGCCCGGCTCGACGATGGCGATTATCGCTTGGCCGCGCAGGCCGCGCACGACAAGCTGGCGACGCAGCAGGCGGCCATCGCCCGCATCGCCCGGCAGGTCGAGGCCGCCCAGGCGCAGATGCTCCAGGCCTCGGCCCAGATCGACGCCAACAAGGCCGACGCGGTGCGCGCCGCGGCCGATTATGCGCGCCAGCAGCAGCTCGAGAAGGTCGACTTCGTCGCCAAGGCGCGCATCGAGCAGGCGCGGGCCGACCGCGATCGCACCGAGGCCGCGGTGAAGGGGGCGGAAGCTTCCCTCGTCGCCATGCGGGCGAATGTCGAGGTGCTGCGGGCGCAGGGCAAGGAGGCGGAGGGCTTGGCCGCCGAGCTGCGGACGGCCGAAGCGCGGGCCGAGCGGGACCTCGACTTCACGACGATCCGGGCGCCCTTCGACGGGGTGATCGGCAACAAGGCCGTGGAGGCCGGGGCCTACGTCTCGCCGGGCTCGCGCGTCGCGGCCCTGGTGCCCCTGGAGAGCGTCCGGATCGACGCCAACTTCAAGGAGACGCAGGTCGAGCGCATGCGTCCGGGCCAGCGTGTCCACATCGCGGTCGACGCCTATCCGGACCGCGACATCGTCGGCGAGGTCGAGTCGCTGTCGCCCGCCTCCGGCTCGGTCTTCAGCCTGCTGCCGCCCGACAACGCGACCGGCAACTTCACCAAGATCGTCCAGCGCCTGCCGGTGCGGGTCCACGTGCCGGCGGACGTCGCCCGCGAGGGCATCCTGCGTCCCGGCCTCTCCGTGACGGTCCGGGTCGATACCCGCGAGGGCTCGGAGGCGGCCGGGGACGATCGCGTCCGCACGGCCGCCCGGCACTAGGACCAGGATCCGCAGATGGCCGCCACAGCCGCCCTCGGACCGGCCGCACCGGCCATCGAGCCGCCGCTCGACCGCCGCCGCATGGTGGCGTTCGTCTGCATGGTCTTCGGGATGTTCATGGCGATCCTGGACATCCAGATCGTCTCGGCGTCGCTGGCCGAGATCCAGGCCGGCCTCTCGGCCTCGGGCGACGAGATCCCCTGGGTCCAGACCAGCTATCTCATCGCCGAGGTGATCTCGATCCCGCTCTCCGGCTTCCTGTCGCGGGTGGTCTCCACGCGCTGGATGTTCGTGATCTCGGCCGGCGGCTTCACGCTGATGAGCCTGATGTGCGCCACCTCGACCTCGATCAACGAGATGATCATCTGGCGCGCCGCGCAGGGCTTCATCGGCGGCGGCATGATCCCGACGGTATTCGCGTCCGCTTTCACGATCTTCCCGCCCTCGAAGCGCTCCATCGTCTCGCCGATGATCGGCCTCGTGGCGACCTTGGCCCCCACCATCGGGCCGACGGTGGGCGGCTACCTCACCGACCTGTTCGACTGGCACTGGCTGTTCCTCGTCAACGTCGTGCCGGGGATCTTCGTCACGGTGTCGACCTACCTGTTGGTCGACTTCGACGAGCCCAATCTGGCCCTGTTCAAGCGCTTCGACTGGTTCGGCCTCGTCTTCATGGCGCTCATGCTCGGCTGCCTCGAATACGTGCTGGAGGAGGGGCCGAACCACGACTGGCTCGCCGACGAGGCGGTGTTCGCCTGCGCGGTCGTCTGCCTGACCGCCGGCCCGGCCTTCTTCTACCGCGCCTTCACGGCCGCCGAGCCGATCGTCGACCTGCGCGCCTTCTCCGACCGCAACTTCGCGGCCGGCTGCATCTTCAGCTTCGTCCTCGGCATCGGCCTCTATGGGCTCACCTATCTCTACCCGGTCTATCTCGGCCGGGTGCGCGGCTACTCGGCGCTGCAGATCGGCGAGACGATGTTCGTCTCGGGCCTCTGCATGTTCGCCACCGCGCCGATCGCCGGACGCCTCTCGGGCAAGGTCGACCCGCGCCTGATGATGGGGCTCGGCTTCCTGGGATTCGCCACCGGCACCTGGATGGTCACCGGCCTGACCAAGGACTGGGATTTCTGGGAACTCTTGGTGCCGCAGATCCTGCGCGGCTGCTCGCTGATGCTGTGCATGATCCCGATCAACAACATCGCGCTGGGCACCCTGCCGCCGGCCCGGATGAAGAACGCCTCCGGTCTCTACAACCTCACCCGCAACCTCGGCGGCGCGGTCGGCCTCGCGCTCATCAACACCGTGTTGAACGACCGCTGGGACCTCCACCTCGCCCGGCTGCACGAGCGCTTCACCTGGACCAACACGGCTGTCCTCGAGCGGCTGGAGATGACGCGCCGGCAATTCGATGGGCTCGGCGGCAATGCCGACGCGATGGCGCTGAAGGCGATGATGAACACCGTGCGCCTCCAGGGGCTGGTGATGAGCTTCACCGACGTGTTCCTGGTGCTGACCTTCCTGTTCGTGGCGATGGCCTGCGCCGTGCCCTTCATCCGGCGGCCCCGCGCGGCAGCCGGCGCGGGCGGCGGCCACTGACGGGCGCAATCCGCCAGCCGAAGCGTGCCCGGCTCTTTATCCTGTCGCCGGGAAAGCGGGGACGGGCCTGCGCACGGCGCCCCTGCGGCCGCAAATCCGGCGCGGACGGTTTGCGTTCGCGTCCACCGCATCCGATCTGCTACAGCGGAGCAACGGCCCCGGGGGAGGCCGAGAGGATCGACCAATGGACTTCCTGAACGCCATGGGCGGCACGGCGAGCGGTTTCTTCGGCGCCGTGATCCCCTTCCTGATCGTGCTGAGCATCGTCGTCTTCGTGCACGAGATGGGACATTTCCTGGTCGGCCGCTGGTGCGGCGTCGGCGTCCACGCCTTCTCCCTCGGCTTCGGACCGGAACTGTTCGGCTTCAACGACCGCCACGGGACGCGCTGGAAGCTCTCGGCGATTCCCCTCGGCGGCTACGTCAAGTTTCACGGCGATGCCAATGGCGCCAGCGTCCCCGACCCGGAGGCCGTGGCGCGCATGACCCCGCAGGAGCGGGCGACGAGCTTCCCGACGCAATCCCTGCCCAAGCGCGCCGCCATCGTGGCCGCCGGGCCGATCGCAAACTTCATCCTCGCCATCGCGCTCTTCTCCGGCGCCATCTACTTCGGCGGCCGCTACGAGACGCCGGCCCGCGTCGAGGCGGTGATGTCCGACAGCGCCGCCGCCCGCGCCGGCTTCCAGCCCGGCGACGTGATCCGCGCCATCGGCGGATCGCGGGTCGACAGCTTCACCGACATGCAGCGCACGGTCTCGGGCGCGGCCGGCTCCAGCCTCACCTTCACGGTCGAGCGCGCCGGCGAGACGCGCGAACTCGTGGCCGTTCCGGAGCGCAAGGAGGACGTGACGCCCTTCGGCCGCCATCGCTTCGGCCGCCTCGGCATCCAGGGGCCGAAGGCCAACGAGGCCAAGCTCGTCCATTACGGCCCGCTGCAATCCCTCGGCCTCGGCACCTACGAGACCTACTTCGTGGTCGACCGGACCATCGACTACATCGGCAAGCTGGTCACCGGGCGGGAATCACCCGACCAGCTTTCCGGACCGATCGGGATCGCCCGGGTCTCCGGTGCCGTCGCCCAGAGCGGCGGTCTCGGTGGCCTGATCGGGCTTATCGCGCTGCTCTCGGTCTCGATCGGCCTGCTCAACCTCTTCCCCGTCCCCCTGCTCGATGGCGGGCACCTGCTGTTCTACGCCTTCGAGGCGGTGCGCGGCCGTCCGCTCAGCGAGCGGGCCCAGGAGATCGGTTTCCGGATCGGCCTCGCCCTGGTCCTGTTCCTCATGCTGTTCGCGGCCTGGAACGACATCCTCAATCTGGGTGCCTCCTGGGGTGCGCGCGGGACCTGAGCGGCGCCTGGGGATTCCGGGGGCGGTCCCGCTTCGGGACACGCAAAGGCCTCGATCTTAACCACAATCGGCCTCGCGCGCGGAACCCCCGGGTTTCGCGCGCAACCGTTTGTTGACCCTGTTCGACGATCGGTCCGGGGCGTTAAGTGACCGGAAGGCCACGTCTCCCCAAAATCCCCAGTGAGCGGGACCCCCCGGCGTTTGCTTAACGGGGGAATCCCGATAGAAGCTGAGCTTGGGACCAGGTGTCAGGACGCCCGGAAAACGGGCGCCTGGCTGCGGGTGCAAACTCGCGCTGAAGATATAAAGAGACGGGCGATTACATGATGTCGATGACGGGGAAGCGCCGGCGTAAGTCGGCGGAACAGACCATCGTCCTAGTCGCCGCGGCGGCCGCTGGCCTCGTTCTCGGTGGAACCGCCCAGGCGCAGCAGATCGTCGTCCAGGGGAACAAGCGTGTCGATGCCGACACCATCCGGTCCTACGTGACCGGGACCGCCTCCGGATCGCCCGAGGAAGCCCGCCGCAACCTGCTGGCGAGCGGCATGTTCTCCGACGTGAAGGTCTCGCGCAGCGGCGCCAGCACCGTCGTCAGCGTCCGCGAGAACAACCTCATCAACCGGGTGGTGTTCGAGGGCAACAAGAAGATCGAGAAGGCCACCCTCGAGGGCGAGGTCGAGGCCAAGGCGCGCGGCGCCTTCAGCGAGGCCGTGGTCCAGGCCGACATCCAGCGCATCAAGGAAGTCTACCGCCGGGCCGGCCGCGGCACCGCGAAGGTGACCTTCCGGACGGTGGACCTGCCGAACGGCCGCCTCGACGTGATCTACGTCATCGAGGAAGGCGACAAGACCGGCATCAAGGCGATCAACTTCGTGGGCAACAACGCCTACTCGGCGTCCAAGCTGCGCGAGCTGATGTCCTCGTCGGAGATGAACTTCCTCAGCTTCATCAAGACTTCGGACGTCTACGATCCCGACCGCATCACCAACGACCTCGACATCGTCCGGCGCTACTACCTCAAGAACGGCTACGCCGACTTCCGTGTCATCAATGCCGATGCCCGCTACGTCGAGGGCGAAGGTGACGCCGGCTGGGTCGTCACCGTCACCGTCGAGGAAGGCGAGCAGTACCGCGTCGGCGCGGTGGCGATCGATTCCCGCCTGCCGGGCCTCGACACCCAGGTCCTCGACGGCGAGATCCGCTCCCAGGTCGGCGACGTCTACAACGCCGAGGACGTGGAGCGCACGCTCAACGGCGTGACCAACCAGGTCGGCCGCCAGGGCTACCCCTTCGCCCAGGTGCGTCCCACCGGCCAGCGCGACCGCGCCACCCACACCGTGGCCCTCGGCTTCGTGGTCGAGGACGGCCCGCGCGTCTACGTCGAGCGCATCAACATCCGCGGCAACACCCGCACCCGCGACTACGTCATCCGGCGCGAGCTCGATATCACCGAGGGCGATGCCTACAACCGCGTGCTGACCGACCGGGCCGAGCGTCGCCTGAACGGCCTCGGCTTCTTCAAGAAGGTGCGCTTCTCCAACGAGCCGGGCTCCTCGGCCGACCGCGTGATCATCAACATCGACGTCGAGGATCAGCCCACGGGCTCGTTCTCGGTGGCGGGCGGCTACTCCACCCAGGACGGCATCATCGGCGAGGTCTCGATCTCGGAGTCGAACTTCCTCGGTCGCGGCCAGTACGTTCGCGTGGCGGGCACCGGCGGTCAGTACTCGCGCGGCTTCGACTTCTCGTTCACCGAGCCGTACTTCCTCGGCTACCGCCTCGCCGCCGGCTTCGACGCCTTCTACAAGTACAGCGACCAGACCCGCTACTCGCGCTACGAGACCACCGTCTATGGCGGCCAGCTCCGCGTCGGCCTGCCGATCACGGAAGAGTTCGGCATCACGATGCGGTACTCGCTCTACAACACCGAGCTCAAGGTCCCGAACACGGTCAAGCGGCCGTACAACGACTGTTCGAACCCGATCCCCGGTTACACGCTGCTGACGAACGGCACACGCGCGACGGGTGCGGCGGGCGAACAGGCCGCTTATCCGTCCTGTGCCTTCGACGGCGAAGCCTCGATCGCGCTCAAGGGTTCGCAGGGCAGCACGCTGACCTCGCTCGCCGGCCTGACGCTCGCCTACTCGACCCTCGACAACCTGGGTTCGCCCCGCAACGGTCTCTACGCCGAGCTGAAGCCCGATATCGCGGGCCTCGGCGGCGACTCGAAGTTCTTCCGCGTGACCGGCGACGCCCGGTACTACAAGGAGCTCTACGAGGACGTGGTCGGCTTCGTCCGCTTCCAGGGCGGTCACATCACGGCGCTGAATGACCAGCCGCTGCGCATCACCGACCAGTTCTTCCTCGGCCCGTCGCTGGTCCGCGGCTTCGCGCCCAACGGCATCGGCCCGCGCGACGTCGGCATCAGCGACAGCCGTTCGAACGCCATCGGCGGCTCGACCTACTTCGGCGGCACCGTCGAAGTTCAGTTCCCGCTCCCCGGCGTGCCGCGGGACCTCGGCCTGAAGGGTGCGGTGTTCGCCGATGCGGGTACGCTGTTCGGCTATAACGGCCGCACGCAGTTCAACGTGAACGGCGATGCCTTCATCAACGGCATCGCACCGGGTGGAGCCTGTAACTTCAACCAGAACACCATCGGCGTCGAACCCGAGTGCGTGAACGTTCGCGACAAGATGACGATCCGCTCCTCGGTCGGTGCTTCGATCCTGTGGAACTCGCCGCTCGGCCCGATCCGCTTCGACTACGCCTACGCCCTCTCGAAGGACGAAGGCGTGAAGGCCTACGATGCGACCGGCAACTATCTCGGCCGCGTCGGCAAGGATCAGCTGCAGGCCTTCCGGTTCTCCGGCGGCTCGCGGTTCTGACCCGGAGCGCTGCCTCCTTTCGGGGAGGCAGCGCGTTGTGACGGCATGTCAGATCCGATCTTCTTCCCCGCGACCACCACCTTCAGCCTCGGCGCCATCGCCGAGGCTGCTGGCGTTCCGCTTCCCGAAGGCGCGAACCCGGCGGGCGTGATCACCGGCGCCGCGCCGCTGGAATCCGCCACGCCGCAGGACGTCGCCTACATGGACAATGCCCGGTACGGCGACGCGCTCGCCGCGACGCGGGCCGGGATCTGCCTCGTCTCGCCGCGCTTCGCCCTGCGGGTTCCGTCCGAGACCGTGGCCCTGGTCCTGCGCGATCCCTACCGGATCTATGCGGGCCTGCTGGCGCGCCTTCATCCGGAGGCGATGCGGCCGGGCTCGCTCTTCGGGGCCGCCGGCGTCGCGCCGGGGGCGCATATCCATCCGGAGGCCCGCCTCGAGCCCGGTGTGCAGGTCGATCCCGGCGCCGTCATCGGTCCCGGAGCGGAGATCGGCTCCGGGACCGTGATCGGCCCGAATGCCAGCATCGGCCCGCAGGTCCGGGTCGGACGCGACTGCAGCATCGGCGCCGGCGCCACCCTGACCCACGCCCTCCTCGGCAACCGCGTCATCGTCCATCCGGGCGCGCGCCTCGGTCAGGACGGGTTCGGCTTCGCCATGGGCGCGGGCGGGCACCTGAAGGTGCCGCAGATCGGCCGGGTCATCGTTCAGGACGATGTCGAGATCGGCGCCAACACGACCATCGATCGCGGCGCCAGCCGCGACACGGTGATCGGCGAGGGGACCAAGATCGATAATCTGGTGCAGATCGCCCACAACGTCGTCATCGGACGCCACTGCGTCATCGTCTCGGGCGTCGGGATCTCCGGCTCGACCACGCTGGAGGATTACGTCGTCCTCGGCGGCCAGGTCGGCGTCGTCGGCCACCTGCGCATCGGCATGGGCTCGCAGATCGCCGGGTCGTCGAACGTGAACCGGGACGTTCCCCCGGGCAGCCGCTGGGGCGGAACCCCGGCCAAGCCGGTTCGGGCCTGGTTCCGCGAATTGACCACGCTCGCCCGACTGGCCGAGCGTTCCACCGGCGGGGACGAGCCCAAGGCCTGAACCTCAGCCGCGCGGGTGCCGGTCCTCCAGGTGAAGGTAGTCGCCGCCGAAGCCGGCGAGCGCCTTCAGGCCGCCGGGATCGCGGATGACGAGCATCCCGTCGGCCTGCGCGACGAGACCGCGCCCGGTGAGGTCCTGGATCGCCCGGGTCACGTGCACGCCGGAGAGGCCGGTCGCGTCCGCCAGGTTCGATTGCGACAGGGGCAGCGGGAAGCCCTGCGGACCTGCCAGCCCGACGACCTCGAACCGCGCCTGCAGCTCGCAGAAGAGATGGGCGATCCGCTCGATCGGCCCGCGCGACCCGAGTCCGACCAGCCATTCGCGCAGGGTCGCCTCGTCGACCAGGGTGGTCTTGCGCAGCGCCGCCGCGATGTTGGGATGGTTGCGGGTCAGGTCGAGAACGGTCGAACGGTCGAGTTGCGCGATCCGCCCCTCCGTCAGGGTCATGATGGTGTGATCCATCCGGCTGAGCAGGGCGACGTCGAGGTCGCAGAAATCGCCCGGCAGCAGGTAGGCGGTCACCTGCCGCCGCGCCGCGCCGATCCGTCGATAGCGGCAGGCCACCCCCTCCATCATCAGGAACACCCCGCCGGGACGGTCGCCCTCGCGGATGAGGTCCGTCCGGGCCGGCACCGCGACCGCATTCTCGGTGAGCTGTTGCAGGTGTTCGCGATCGGCGGCGGAGAGCGGTACGAAGCCGTGCAGCTTGCGGATGAACGGATTGGCCGCAGCCTCCGCCCTGGCGGATGGGCGCGCCGCACGGGCGGCCTTCGCCACCGGAGGGGACCGGGACCCGCCCGGGGCCTTGAGGGCGAGGACGAGCAGTCCGGCGAATTGCTCCAGGATCCGCGCATCCTCCCCGTCGAAACGGGCGGTCACGTCGTGGTGGATGCCCCACAGCACGCCGAGGGCCTGTCCGGCGCTGTCGCGCAGGGGCGTGAACAGGCCTTCCAGCAGCGGCGCGCGCGCATCGTCCGTGAGCCCGGCGAAGGGCCGGCTCACGAGAATCGTGGTGCCCGCCGCGATACAGCTGCGGCCCGCATCGAGATCGGGGGGAAGGCGCAGGCCGGCCTGGTCCGCGAGAAGGCCGGCGACGCGGCTCCAGACCAGCGCCTCGGAATCCGGCTCGACGAGGCTGAGACCGGCCGAGCCGCATCCGCAGAGCCGGAGGACCGCATCGACGAGGGTTCGCCCGGCCGCCTCCGGGTCCGGTACCAGACGGGTCGCGATCTTGGCGAGAGCCTCCGCCATGGCGCCGACATCCATCGCCTTGGCCGGGCGTTCGGCGAGACGATCGGAGATGATGACATCGCCGTGACGAAGTGCCTGAACGTTGTTGCCCGTCGAGACGCGGCTGTTTTCTGATCCCACGGTTCCGCTGCGGGCGAGCCGATCCATATCAGACGAAACCATCAGGTCTTGTTCTCGGCAAGGGAAGTCGTCGGACGAATGCGGTCGCTGCGTCGGCTCGATTGCATTCTGGGGCGAGCCGCGGCAACGTCAAGATCGACGCGATTCTACTGACGCGATAGCCTGCGCAGAGCGTCGAAAACGTGGCGATCGGTCACTCCGGTTCGCTCGCCGCGACGGCCCGGCGGCGGAGCATTCCTGCCTGGGGGCTTGCATCCGCGGTCCTTCTGCCGAATGAAGGCGCATCCTCCAGGTCTGACGGCGAACGGGAACGAGGCGGGGCGGCGGGGGCGCCGACGCGCAGTAGGGTAATGCAAGCGATGAACGACATGCCGCGTGAACTCGGCTCGGCTGACATCCAGAAGGTTCTGGAACTCCTGCCGCACCGCTATCCCTTCCTGATGATCGACCGGATCATCGAGATCGACGGCGACCGGAGCTGTGTCGGGATCAAGAACGTCACGATCAACGAGCCTCAATTCACCGGACACTTTCCCGGCCTGCCGGTGTTCCCCGGCGTCCTGCTGATCGAGGGCATGGCCCAGACCGCCGGCGCCATATGCTGCCGGCACATCATGGGCGACGACCTGCGCGCCAAGCAGGTGTTCTTCATGACGATCGACAAGTGCAAGTTCCGCAAGCCCGTCGTGCCCGGCGATACCGTCCGCTACCACATGACGAAGATGAATCACCGGCGCACCATGTGGTGGTTCCGCGGCGAGGCGCGGGTCGATGGCACCCTGGTCGCCGAGGCCGAGATCGGCGCGATGCTGGTGACCGAGTGAGCACCGCCGCGCAGATCCACCCGAGCGCGGTGATCGAGGACGGCGCGACCCTGGGCGAGGGCGTCCGGATCGGTCCGTTCTGCCATGTCGGCCCGGCCGTCGCCCTCGGGGCAGGCTGCGAGCTGGTCAGCCACGTGGTGGTGGCTGGCCAGACCACGATCGGTCCCCGGACCCGGCTCTATCCCTTCGCCTCCATCGGCCATCCGCCGCAGGACCTGAAGTTCAAGGGTGAGGCCTCGACCCTCACGGTCGGCGCCGATTGCCTGATCCGCGAGGGCGTGACCATGAATCCCGGCACGGCCGGGGGCGGGCTCGAGACCACGGTCGGCGACAACTGCACCTTCCTCGCCAATTCCCATGTCGGGCATGATTGCCGCGTCGGGGACGGCGTCGTGTTCTCCAACAACGTCATGCTCGCCGGCCATTGCAGCGTCGGCGATTACGCGATCCTCGGCGGCGGCGCCGCGGTGATCCAGTTCGCGCGCGTCGGCGCCCACGCCTTCGTCGGCGGCCTGTCCGGCCTGGAGAACGACTGCATCCCCTACGGGATGGCACTCGGCAATCGTGCCTACCTGTCGGGCCTGAACATCATCGGCCTGCAGCGGCGTGGTTTCGCCCGGGAGGACATCCACACCTTGCGCCGGGCCTATCGCCTGCTCTTCGCCAACGAGGGCACGCTGATGGAGCGCCTGGAGGACGTCGCCGCGGAGTTCGAGACCCACGCGGCCGTGGCCGAGATCGTCGCCTTCATCCGCGCGGGCGGCAAGCGTTCGCTCTGCACCCCGCGCGAGACGCCGAGCGCGGCTTGAGCGCGAATCCGGCGCCGGCCGCGCGCATCGCGCCCGCCCCGGCGGCGCTGGTCCTGGTGGCGGGCGCCGGCCGCCTGCCCGAGCTCGTGGCCGCCTCCCTCGATCGGGCGGGACGCCCCTTCCGGGTGCTCGCGATCCGCGGCTTCGCCGAACGGGCGATGCGCGCCCGCGCGGAGGCCACCGTCGACCTCCTCGACATCGCCGGCATCCTGGCGATCCTCAAGGCCTGGGGACCGGTGAGCGTGGTCCCGGCCGGCGGCGTGTCCCGGCCGAACCCGGCCGCCATCCTCAACGCCGCCGCGGCCCTGCGAAACCGCGATGCCCTGAAGGCCATCTCGGGCGGAGGCGACGACCGCCTCCTGCGCGGCGCGCTGGCGCTCCTGGAGGACCATGGTCACGGCGTGATCGGCGTGCACGACGTCGCGCCCGATCTCCTCAGTCCGGAGGGCCTGCTCGGCCGGCACGCGCCCGACGCTACGGCGCGCGAGTCCATCGCCACGGGGCGGTCCCTGCTGGCGGCCCTGTCGGATTTCGACGTCGGCCAGGCCACCGTCGTCGTCGGACAGCGGGCTCTGGCGGTCGAGGGGCCGGAGGGGACCGACCGGATGCTGGCGCGCGCCCGGATGCTCGGTCGCCGACCCTTCGGCTACGGCAGCGCCCAGGCCGGCACCGTTCTGGTGAAATGCGCCAAGGCCGGCCAGGACCTGCGCGTCGACCTGCCGGCGATCGGCCCGCGCACGGTCGCCAACGCGGCGGCGGCGGGCTGTGCCGGCCTGGCGGTCCAGGCGGGCTTCACCCTGATCATCGACCGTCCGGCCACGATCGCGGCCGCGGACCGGGCGGGCCTGTTCCTCCTCGGCCTGAGCGCCGAAGCGGGCGGGCCGGAGGCCAGCACGGGATCGGATCCATGAGCGAACCGCGCAGCGAGCGGACGGTCTGGCTGGTGGCGGGCGAGGATTCCGGGGATCAGCTCGGCGCCAAGCTGATGCGCGGCCTGCGCGAGCTCTCCGATCGGCCGATCCGCTTCGGCGGGGTCGGCGGCGAGGCCATGGCGGCGGAGGGGTTCGCTTCCCTGTTTCCCATCGATGACGTGGCGGTGATGGGCTACCTGCCGGTGGCCGCCCGCCTGCGCACCCTGCTGCGGCGCATCCGCCAGACCGTGCGCGACGTCGTCGAGGCCCGGCCGGACGTCCTCGTCATCATCGACAGTCCCGGCTTCACCCACGCGGTCGCCTCCCGGGTGCGCAAGCGGATGCCGGATCTGCCCATCGTCGACTACGTCTCGCCGAGCGTCTGGGCCTGGCGTCCCTGGCGGGCGGCGAAGATGCGGCCCTTCATCGATCACGTGCTCGCCCTGCTCCCGTTCGAGCCGGAGGCGCACCGTCGTCTGAACGGCCCGGCCTGCACCTATGTCGGCCACCCGCTGATCGAGCGGCTCGCCGAGCTGCGGCCGAGCGGCGCCGAGGCCGAGGCCCGCATGACCGGGCGCCCGGTGCTGGTGATCCTGCCCGGTTCGCGCCGCTCCGAGATCGAGCGCCTGATGCCGGTCTTCGGCGCGGCCCTGGCGCGGCTCACGGCGCGCTTCGGACCGATCGAGGCGGTCCTGCCGGCCGTCACCCGGCACAGGGCCCTGATCGAGCGCCTCGCCCTCGCCTGGGACGGCCCGGTCACCCTCGTCCATGGCGAGGCGGCCAAGTACGCCACCTTCCGCCGGGCGCGGGCGGCGCTCGCGGCCTCCGGCACCGTCACGCTGGAACTGGCCCTGGCCGGCGTGCCGATGGTCGTCGCCTACAAGGTCTCGCGGATCGAGGAGGCGGTGGCCCGCCGCCTCATCCAGGTTCCCACGATCGTCCTGCCGAACCTGATCCTCGGCCAGAACGCCATGCCCGAGTTCATCCAGGCCGAGTGCACCGCTCCGCGCCTCGCCGACGCCGTCGCACCCCTGCTCGCGGGCGAGGCGGCGCGAGAGGCGCAGGTGGCCGCACTCGCCCGCATCGACAGCCTGATGCGCCTGCCCGACGACGACCTGCCGAGCCGCAGCGCCGCCCGCATCGTCCTCGCCGCCCGCCGCGCGGCCTGATCGCTCACGGCGCGCGGGGGTCCGGGCCGTAGCGGTTTGCGCCCGGGCTCCCGGACCGGACGACCGTCTCGACGAAGAACCACACGAAGAAGCCGAGCATGGCCAGCACCAGGGCGATGACGGGGAGGGGATGGGTGTCCACGGCCCGCTCCAGGGGCAGCACGCTCACGGCCTCCGCGACGGCATAGACCGCGAGCCAGACGCCGCTGCGGTTCCGGTCGTGCAGGCGCCGGATCGTCTGGATCGCGAGCGCGGCCAGGACCGGCAGGATGCCGGCCACCGCGAGAAATCCCGCCCAGCGCAGGCCGAGGCTCGCGAGCCAGATGCCGAGGCAGAGCAGCCCGAAGCCGAGGAGGAGCGTCCGGATCAGGCGCTGCCGATAGGCCGGTGCGGCGAGCCGCCCGCGCGGATCGTAGAGGGCGAGGGTGGCACGGAGGCGCGGCGTCACGGGCCCCTCGGCTTCACCCGCCGGGTCGGCGGTTCGGCGACCGGATCCTCCGGCCAGGGATGGCGCGGGTAGCGCCCGCGCATCTCCGAGCGCACGGCGCTCCACGATCCGCGCCAGAAGCCCGGCAGGTCGCGGGTGATCTGGATCGGCCGCGAGGCCGGTGAGAGCAGGTGCAGCACCAGGGGGATGCGCCCGGCGGCGATGCTCGGGTGGCGTTCGAGCCCGAACAGCTCCTGCACCCGCACGGCGAGCACCGGCCCCCCCTCGGCATCGTAGTCGAGGGCGATCCGCGACCCGGTGGGCACCTCGACATGGGTCGGCGCCTCCGTGTCGAGCCGGGCGCGCAGGGTCCAGGGCAGAAGCGCCTGGAGGGCGCGCGCTAGGTCGTCGGCGTTGATCGCGTCGAGGCTGGTGCGTCCGACGATCTCGGGCGCCAGCCACGCCTCGATCGTGCTCAGGAGCCGGGCGTCGGAGAGGTCCGGCCAGGTCTCGGGATCGGCCTCGCGCAGGAAGCGCAGGCGGGCGCGCCACTGGGTCAGGGCCGGTGTCCACGGCAGAACCTGGAGGCCGATCTCGGCGACGCCCCGCGCCAGGATCTCCGCCGAGGCGAGGTCCGCCGGCACCGGCAGGGTACGCTCTCCCAGGGTCAGGGACCCGAGGCGCCGCAGGGACCGGGCACGCAGGGCGCGCGCGGTCCGGTCGAAGGCGACCTGCGTCGTCGCCTCGATCGTTTGTCCGAACAGGGCCTCGATCGCCTCCAGTCTGATCGGGGCCGCCGCGAGGATGCGTCCCTGGGCGGCGGTGCCGGTGATGTCCGCGACCACGAGGAACGGCTCGCGGGCCAGGGCCGAGGCCGCGTCGACCCGCCCGGCCCGCCCGTTGGCCATCACGAACTCGCCGTCGCGGCCCCGGGCCCGCGCGACGCGGTCGGGATAGGCCAGGGCGAGGAGAGGCCCGGCCTCGCTCATGTCGAGGCCGGCGGGCGCGCCCGCGCGCCGTGCCGCGAAACCCTCCGCCTGCCGTGCCCAGCCCTGGGCGAGGCGGCGCATGTCCGCGGCCCGCTGGGCGCGGTCGCGGGCGAAGCGCTCGGCCCGCTGGGCGACGTCGGTGTCGTCTCCGCCGAGTCCGCGCTCGACCAGCACCGCCGCGAGATCGGCCGCTGCGCGGGCCGTGCCGTATCCCGCCGCGCCGACGACCATGCGGGCGAGGCGCGGCGGCAGGGGCAGTGCGCGCAGGGCGCGGCCGGTCTCGGTCAGGCGGCCATCCGCCTCGATCGCGCCGAGGTCGCGCAGCATCGCCCGCGCTTCGGCCAGAGCGGGGGCGGGGGGCGCGTCGAGGAAGGCGAGCGTCGCGGGATCGGAGACGCCCCAGGCGGCGCAGTCGAGGACCAGGCCCGAGAGGTCGGCGGCCAGGATCTCCGGGCGGGTGAAGGGCTCGAGGGCGTTGGTGGCCGCCTCCGCCCAGAGGCGGTGGCAGATGCCCGGCTCGGTGCGGCCGGCACGGCCGCGGCGCTGGTCGACGGAGGCGCGCGAGGCCCGCGCGGTGACGAGGCGGGTCAGGCCGAGGCCGGGCTCGTAGACGGGCACGCGCGACAGGCCGGAATCGACGACGATGCGCACGCCCTGGATGGTCAGCGAGGTCTCGGCGATGCTGGTGGCGAGCACGACTTTACGGCGACCCGCCGGCGCGGGGGCGACGGAGCGGTCCTGCTCGGCGGGTGTCAGCGCGCCGTAGAGCGGCGCGATCTCGGTGGCCTCGTCGACCCGGTCCGCCAGCAGCGCCGCGACCCGGCGGATCTCGCTCTGGCCCGGCAGGAAACCGAGCACCGAGCCGGGATCGGCGCGCAGGGCCCGCAGGATGGCCTCCGCCATCACGTCCTCGATCCGCCGGTTCGGGTCGCGGTCCCAGTACCGCGTCTCGACCGGGTAGGCGCGGCCCTCCGACTCGATCACCGGGGCCGCGCCGAGGAGGCCGGCGACCCGGGCGCCGTCGAGGGTCGCCGACATCACGAGGAGGCGCAGGTCCTCGCGCAGGGCGCCCTGTGCGTCGAGGGCGAGGGCGAGGCCGAGATCCGCGTCGAGGGAGCGCTCGTGGAATTCGTCGAAGAGGACCGCGCCGATGCCGGTCAGCTCCGGATCGTCGAGGATCATCCGGGTGAACACGCCCTCGGTGATAACCTCGATCCGGGTGCGGCCCGAGACCTTCGAGCCGAGGCGGACCCGCAGGCCGATGGTGTCGCCGACCCGCTCGCCGAGGGTGGCGGCCATGCGCTCGGCCGCCCCGCGGGCGGCGAGGCGGCGCGGCTCCAGCAGGACGATCTTGTCGGACGGCCGCAGCCAGGGCGCGTCGAGGAGGGCGAGGGGCACACGGGTGGTCTTGCCGGCGCCCGGGGGGGCGACGAGCACGGCGGCGGGGCCGGCCGCGAGAGCCGCGCGCAGGGCCGGAAGGGCGGCCTCGATGGGCAGATCGGATACGGCGACGGGGGCGGGATGGGCCATCACGTTGCTGGTGACGCGATCCGGCGCGATCCGCAAGCCGCGGCGCTGCCCCGTGGGGACGCGGCTTCGTCCAGGTGCACCAGGTCGGCTATGGGTTGTCCGACGGAAGCGAACGCGCGAGCGGCCGGCCTCTCCGGGCGGCCCTTGAGGGACAGCGACATGACGGTAGCGGGCGACGACGATCTGGCGGCACTGAAGCGGATCGGGCGCATCGTCGCCACCACGCTGGAGGCAATGGGCGGGGCGATCGAGCCCGGGATGACCACGCTGGAGCTCGATGCGATCGGGCGCCGGCTCCTGGAAGCCTCCGGCGCCCGTCCGGCGCCGGAACTGGCCTACGGCTTTCCCGGCGCCACCTGCATCAGCGTCAACGAGGAGATCGCGCACGGCATCCCGGGCCCGCGCCGGATCAACCCGGGCGACCTCGTCAACATCGACGTCTCCGCGGAGAAGGACGGCTACTTCGCCGATACCGGCGCCTCCTTCCCCGTGCCGCCGGTGACCCGGGCGGTCGAGCGCCTGTGCAAGGACGGACGGCGGGCCATGTGGACCGGCCTGCGCCAGGTCGGCACCGGCAAGCCGATCGCCGCCATCGGCCAGGCGGTCGGCGCCTTCGCGCGCCGGAACGGCTACACCCTGGTGCGCAACCTCGCCAGCCACGGCGTCGGCCATTCCCTCCACGAGGAGCCGACGGAGATCGCCACCTGGCCCGACGCCTCCGAGCGGCGGATCGCGACGGAGGGCCTGGTCTTCACCGTGGAGCCCTTCCTCTCCCTCGGCGCCGAATTCGCCGAGGACGGCGACGATCCCTGGACCCTCTACAGCCGGCCGAACGCGCTCACGGTCCAGTACGAGCACACGGTGGTGGCCACCCGAAACGGCCCGCTCATCATCACCATGGCCGGGTGACCCGGCGTCGCGCATCCCGGAATGCGGCGGGCAGGCCGTGGCGAGCGAGATCGTGCGCCGACGCGACCGATCAACCGGTCTTCAGGCGCCGGAACGTATAGGCCACGAACACGTCGGGCGGCGGCGTGTTGCCGCTGAACTTGCCGGCATAGATGCCCATCTTGAGATAGGAGCCGGTCAGCTGCTGCCGCCCAGGGAGCGCGTCCTTCAGGAGATCCACGTACTCGTATCCCGTCGGTCCGCTGAAGTCGCCGACCGGCCGTCCATCGAGCAGGAACCGGATCCGTCCCGCGTCACCGTGACCGTCGGTCGCCTCCAGCGAGAAGCTGTGCTCGACGCCGAAGGCGAACGGCGCCGATCCGAAGATCCGCATCGGCGAGAACGTCCGCTGCTCGCCCTTCCCGGTCTCGCCGCGCGCCCGCAGGACCGGCTTGCCCGATCGATCCAGGCTCAGGTCGACCGCGAACAGGGGCGAGGCCATCGCGAATTGGCCGTTGGACCGGACCGGGTCGGCCTGGTGGATCTGGAGGAACGAGCACCAATCCGTCCCGGTGATCCGGCTGGCCCGGTCGACCGTGACCGCTCCGGAGAACCGGATGGGTTCGCCCTTGGCGTAGCGCTGCTGGCCGCAGAGTTCCGCACGGATCTTCCGGGGCGGATCGAAACTCGCCCGCTCGCCGGTCCTGGCGGCGAACCGCACCATGTCGGCGTCGCTCACCGAAACCCCACCGGGCGCGCCGGTCTGGGCCTGCCATTTCTGGCCCGCCAGGGTGACGAAGGCGTTGTTGTCGACCGCCCGGTACCCGCTCGAGGACGGCCCGTTCGCCGCTGTCGCCCGCGCCGCCGGTTCGGCCGGGCCGACGGCCTTTCCCGAAGCTGCCACGGCGTCCGTGATGCCGATCAGCGTCGATGCTGCGGCGAGAACGTCTCTCCTGCTCAAGGTCATGCCGACGTCCCCGCTCAAGTCCGGGAACCCGGCGAGATGACCGGGTTTCTCCGTGCGTTCCTCCTTCCTGATGCGAGACATTGTCCGAACTTTGAAAAATCCTCCGGCCGTCGCGGGGCGTGGCCTCGGTCCGGCGGCTGCGATCCGCCACGATGAAGCGATGGGGACGGGCCGTCGCCGTCCTGCGGACCGATCCGCTCCGGTGTCCGGCCTCTCGGGTCGCGGCGCGTCTCTCTGCGAAACGTGTCGCGTCTGCCGCCGCCATGCGAACGCCGGCTTTCGTCCGAGACCCGGCGACGGCCGGGCCGAAACCGCGGGCGACGGTCCGCGCGATTCGATCACGGCGTCGGCGTCGTGCCCATGCCGGCGGCTTTGCGCTCGGGATTCTTCAGCTGCGCATAGGTGATGCTGGCGAAGCTGCCGATCACGGCGTGCCAGCCGGCCTTGTCGTAGCGCGCATCGTTCCGGCCGGCCTTGCAGAAGGCCGTGGTCAGCCCGTTGACGATGTCGTCGCCCTTGGCGTCCGGAACGGCCGCCTTGATCTTCGGCAGCAGCGCGTTGACCGTCGGGATGAAGTTCTCGGGATCGAGTCCGGCGAGGCTCTGCGCCGCGCCCGAATCCGCCACCGCCTTGGCGATGTCCGGCTGAGCGATCTCGGCACAGGGCGCGGTGCCGGCTAGCATGGTCTCGGTCGCCTTGCGCGCGGTGGCGACGATGCCGCGCTCGCTGATCACCGGGGCGGCGTTGCCCCAGGCGTTTCGGACGTAGTCGGTGACGTCGGCCACCTCTTGGTCCGTCATGCCGGCGCCGATGGCCGGCATCGGTGCGTAGCCGTTCTGGGCCGAGAGGCCGCCGAGGATCACCCGGATCACCGTCTCGGGTCCCTGCGCCTGCACCGAGGTGTTGCCGGCGAGCGCCGGGATCGCGCCCTCGACGCCCTTGCCGTCCGGCTTGTGGCAGGAGGAGCAGTAGCTGAGATAGGTCGCGGCGCCCGGCGCGTCCGCCTGGTTGAAGGCCTGGATGTCCTTGACCTTGTAGCTCTCCTTGGCCTTCTGCGTGCGCAGGTAGGCCACCATCGCCTTCAGGTCCGCGTCGGTCATCTTCGACAGCGATTCCTCAATGGTCTGGCGCATCGGGCCGGCCGCGACGCCCGGCTGGTTCCCGGGGGCGGCGCCGGTCTTCAGGTAGGTCACGACCTGCTCGTCGCTCCAGCCGCCGATGCCGGTGTGATCGTCGGGCGTGATGTTGGGCGCGTACCAGCCGTCGATGACGCCGCCGCCGAGCTTCCCGGCCAGGCCGCTGTTGCCGACGATCTTGTTGGCGTTGTGGCACATGCCGCAATGGCCGAGTCCCTCGACGAGGTAGCCGCCGCGGTTGACCTCGGCGCTCGCCTGCGGGTCGGGCTGGAACTCGCCGGCCGTGAAGAAGGCGGTCCGCCAGGTGATGAGCGCGGTGCGGATGTTGAAGGGGAACGGGATCTCGGAGGGCTTGCGCGGCTCGTGCACCGCCGGCAGCGACTTGAGGTAGGCGAAGATCGCGTCGGAATCGGCGCGCGTGACCTTGGTGTACCAGGCGAAGGGGAAGGCCGGGTAGAGGTAGGAGCCGTCCTTGGTGATGCCCTCGTGGAAGGCCCGGTAGAAGTCGTCGGCGCTCCACTTGCCGAGGCCGGTCTCCGGGTCCGGGGTCAGGTTCGGCGTGCGGATCTTCCCGATCGGCGTGTTGAGCACGTAGTTGCCGGCGAAGGGCTTGCCGTCCGGCGCGGTGTGGCAGGCGACGCAGTCACCGGCGGTCGCGAGGTACTCGCCGCGCTTGATCAGGTCGGCGTCCTGTGCCGAGACGCCCTGTGCCAAGACGCCGTGGGCGCTCAATCCGAGAACGAGGCCGGCCCCCAGACGGAGAGCGGTACGGCGGTATTCCATGGCGTCTCTCCGGGTCTGTGGGGTCGGGGGCGGTCAGGCGCGCGTGTCGTGGGGTTCGCGAAGGCGGACGGACGAGGCGGGAAAGGCAGGGCGGCCGAGGCGCAGGGCCATCTCGGTGACGTGGGCCAGCCCGGCCAGGGCGAGGCATCCGGCGATCACGGTCCAGCCGGCGCCGGTCAGGGCACAGCGCAGCGCCAGCATCAGGGCCGCGCCGGAGGTCAGGTTGCACAGGAGCGCGAGCGGCCAGGTGCCCCGGCTCCGACGGCTCCAGAGGATCAGGCCCAGCGCCTCGATCGCGACGAGGAGCAGGATGCCATCGACCAAGTGACCGCTGGCAATCAGTGCCTCCATCGCTCACGCGCTCCGGAACGGGCCATTGAGGCGGACGATCGCCCGGTTCAGGCAGGCGGCGACCCCGACCCAAACGAGGTAGGGCAGCAGGAGAAGGGCAGCCATCCCGTGCACGCGCCCTGTGACAATGATGAGCACCCCGATCGAGAGCCAGAGGAACAGCACCTCGACGAAGGCCCAGTCGGGACGGCGCAGGCGGAAGAACAGGCCGCTCCAGGCGATGTTGAGGACGGCGTTGACCGCGTAGGCGATCACCAGGGCGGTGCGGGCCGACGCGCTCGCATCGGCGTTCCAGGCGAGCACGGCCGAGACCGCCGTCAGTGTGAAGATCGTGGTCCAGACCGGGCCGAAGGCCCAGTCCGGCGGCTTCCAGGCGGGGCGCCGCAGGGCCTGATACCAGGGCCCGGTGGTGGTCAGGAGCCCGCCCGCCAGCGCCACGAGGATCGCCGTGACGGCCGCGACGGCGGCCGGTCCCCAGCCCCCCGCTCCGTCGAGGGTCATGGCGAGACCCAGCGGAACAGGTGCGCGAGATCCTTGAAGAAGATCCGCGCATGGGCCGCGGGCTTGGCCCGGACCAGCTCCTTGTTCATGTACGAATCCCAGGTCAGCTGCTGCACGTCGCGGTCCCGGCAGATCGAGACGAAGCGCTCGCGCAGGCCGTCGTTGCGGTACCAGACCGCCTGCATGATCCGCAGGATCAGGAAGACCCGCCCGTGCAGGCGCATGAAGTTGCGCCGCGCCCCGGCGAGCGCCCGGGCCTGCCCCGTCGCGAGGAAGGTCTGGGCCGCCTCCGCGGCGAGGCGGCCGCCGAGCATGGCGTAGTAGATGCCTTCGCCCGAGGCCGGGGCCACGATGCCGGCGGCGTCCCCGGTCAGGAGGACGTCGCGGCCGTTGTCCCAGCGGCGCAGGGGCTTCAGGGGGAGGGGGGCACCCTCGCGCCGGACGGTCTCGCCGCCTTCGAGGCCGGTGGAGGCGCGCAGCGCCCGGATCGCGCCGCGCAGGGAGAAGCCCTTGCGGGCGCTGCCGGTGCCGATGCTCACCGTGTCCCCGTGCGGGAAGACCCAGGCGTAGAAGTCGGGCGAGAGCTTGCCCTGGTAGTAGACGTCGCAGCGGGTCGCCTCGACGTCGTGGGGGCCCGTCTTCGGCAGCCGGACGATCTCGTGATAGGCGAAGACCTGCCGCATGGTGGCGTGGCCGGGGATCTCCGCCCGGCCGACGGGGGAACTCGCCCCGTCGGCGCCGATGACGAGGCGTGCCCGCGCCGCGCGGGGAAAGCCGTCCTCGAGGTAGTGCACGCAGGCGCCCTCCGCGTCGCGCTCGATGTGGCGGAAGGTGGCGGGCCGGAGCACCGCGCCGGCCGCGGCCGCACGCTCCCGCAGCCACGGGTCGAAATCGGCCCGGTCGACCATGCCGACGAAGCCGTCGCCGATCGGCATGTCCACCCGCTTGTCCTTGGGCGAGACCATGCGGGCCGAGCGGATGCGGGCGACGAGGAGATGGTCGGGGATGGCGAAGTCGCGGATCAGGCGGGGCGGGATCGCGCCGCCGCAGGGCTTGATCCGTCCGGGCTTGTCGAGGAGCAGGACGCGCCGTCCGCTCCGCGCGAGGTCGGTGGCCGCCGTCGCGCCCGCCGGGCCGCCGCCCACCACCACTACGTCGTAGGTCTCGAGGTCGGTGTCCCGGACGGCAGCCATGATCTCACCTCGTGGAAAGCGATGCCTCGAACGACGAAGGGCGGCGCAGGCCCCGCGGCACCTGCGTCGCCGGAGCGTGGGCGATGCGCAGGGCGAGGGCGGCGGCGAGCACGAAGAGCAGCGCCTCGGCGGCGAACACGCTGGCATAGGCGTCGACGACCCGGGGCGTGACGAGGCGGGCGAGGTCCACCGCGACCGTGCCGAGGAAGCCGCCGGCCCCGAAGGCCACGCCCTGGGCCGCGCCCCAGACACCCATCCGGGTGCCGCGCTCGGCCTCGCCGCCGGCCCCGGCCAGCGCCATCATCGAGCCGATGGCCGCCACCGCGAAGATGCCGTTGAACAGGCCGAGGGCGAAGACCGGCACCCGCAAGGGGAAGTCGGCGCCCGCGAGGCCACCGCCGGCGATGGCGAGGAGCGCGAGGGCCGAGCCGACGCAGCCCAGCGTGGTCCAGACCTTGAGGGAGCCGAGCACCGGACCGCCGATGCCCATGGTGACGCCCGCGACCGTGAGCATGCCGGCGAGCACGCCGCCGTGCTGCAGGCCCGCGAGCTTGGTGGTCACCCCCGGCGTCATCGCGAAGACGAGGCCGGCGAAGGGTTCGAGGATCAGTTCCTGCGCGCTGTAGGCCAGCATCGCCATGAAGATGAAGATCGTGAAGCGCCGGGATTCCGGCTCGGCCCAGACCCGCGCCAGCACCTCGCGGAAGGGACGCTTCTCGGCCGCGTCGGTACCGGCCGACGGGCGCGATGCCGGCTCGACGCCGCGCAGCGCGAGGGCGGCCAGCGTGAACGCGACGAGGGAGACCGTGCCGGAGACCGCGACCAGCCGTGCGCCCGAGAAGGGATCGAGGAAGTGCCCGGCCAGGGGCGCGGTGATGGCGAAGCCCGCGATCATCATCACCCAGACCACGGTGGCGGCGGCCCCGCGGCGGCGCGCGTCGACGCCGGTGGCGAGCAGCACGAGGAGCGAGGTTCCGGCGGCGCCGGCGCCCATGCCGACGGTGAGAAACGAGAGCACCGCCAGGGCAAGGCCCGCACTCTGGTGCGTCTCGGCGAGGGCGGTGGCCACGGCTGCGCCGAAGCCCCCCAGCGCCAGGGCCGCCATGCCGCCGATGATCCAGGGTGTGCGCCGGCCGGTGCGGTCGGAGCCGTAGCCCCAGCGCGGGCGCAGGACCTGCACCGCGTAGTGCAGGGCGATGAGTCCACCCGGCACGATCGCCGGCAGGGCGAGCTCCACCACCATCACGCGGTTGATGGTCGAGGTCATGAGGACCACGACGGCGCCGAGCGCGGTCTGCACGAGGCCGAGACGGACGATGGCGAGCCAGCCGAAGGACGGGTTCGGCATCACGGACCTCCCTGGACGAGGGGCCGCAGGGCGAAGGCCGCCACCAGCATGCCGAGCACGTAGAGGGTGGTGCCGGTGCCGTTGTACCAGGCGGCCCGCTCGCGGGGCGCGGCCAGGAGGCGGCGCATCAGGACGAACTGCCCGAGCAGCAGGACCCCGATCACCGTGCCGTGCCAGGGGCGGTTCCAGGCGAACAGGCCGAGGATCACGGCGAGCTGCGGCACCGCCATGACGAGGCAGGCGAGGCGGGCGGCGCCCAGGGTGCCGAGCTGCACGGGCAGGGAGCGGATGCCGGTGCGGCCGTCGCCCTCAACCGACTTGAAGTCGTTGAGGGTCATGATGCCGTGGGCACCGACCGAGTAGAGCAGCGCCACGAGGAGCACCCGCCAGTCCGGAACGGCGGCCGCCATCACGGCGGCTCCGGTGAACCAGGGCAGGCCCTCGTAGCAGAGCGCGACCGCCGTGTTGCCCCACCAGCCGTTGCGCTTCAGGCGCAGCGGCGGCGCACTGTAGATCCAGGCCAGGACCAGGCCGAAGAGGGCGGCGCCGAGGATCCACGGCCCCAGGGCCGCGGCGACGAGGAGCGACAGAAACGTCCAGCCGAAGGCGACGTAGAGGCCCCATCGCCCCGGCATGCGGCCGGAGGGGATCGGCCGGTGCGGCTCGTTGATCGCGTCGACGTGGCGATCGTACCAGTCGTTGACCGCCTGCGAGGTGGCGCAGACCAGGGGACCGGCCAGGATCACGCCGGCGGCGATGACCGGCCACTGCCCGGAGGGCGAGGCCCCGGAGGAGACGACGCCGCAGGTGAAGGCCCACATCGGCGCGAACCATGTGATCGGCTTCAGAAGCTCGACGAGGGCGCTGGGTGCAGGCGTTGCCATGGAGACGACGCTAGATTTTCACACCCACGAGTGTCAAGTTTGATTTACAACATTGTCGTGAGCCGCGACGGGCTGGGAACAATATTGCCGATCGGTAAGGGGGGGCGGCGCGTCGCGCACGCACCCGCGAAGCATCACGCCTCGTCGGTGACGTCCCGTGCGTCGAGGTCGCCGATGCCGTAGCGATGCATCTTAGCGTAGAGGCCCTGCCGGCTCAGGCCGAGCATCTCGGCGGCCGAGGCGCGGTTGTCGCGGGTGATCCGCAGGGCGGCCTCGATGCAGAGGCGCTCGATGAGATCGGTCGATTCGCGCACGAGGTTCTTCATCGAGACGCGCCCGACGAGCTCGGTCATCTGCTCGACCGAGCGCGGCAACTCGCGACCGCCGGAGACGGCCGCCGCCCGCCGGGGGGTGGCGCGAAGGGTGAAGCCGATGCAGGGCTGGCTGCCGCCCGTCACCGAGACGGCGGCCACCTCCACGTCCTCGATGTTGCCGTAGGCCCCACGGATATGGGTCGGGAAGTGGCGGACGGAGCCGTGCTGGACCAGCGTCGCGAACAGCGCCGCGGCCTCCGATTCCTCTCGCCCGATCCAGTTGTCGAGCGGCTGGCCGCGAACCTGCTCCTCGGTGGCGAGCTGCACCAGATCGAGGAAGGCCGGGTTGGCCATGAGGACGCGCCGGGACTGGTCGGTGACGACGAAGCCCTCCGGCAGGTTCCGCAGGACATCGAGGGCGCCCGCACCGGTGCGGGCCGCACCGGTCTCCACCGGCTCCGGCGAGGCGAGGCGCAGGAGGATGCTGGTGGCGTTCTCCTGACGGAACAGCGAGGCGGAGACCCGCACCGCGCCGCGCCCGTGCCCGAGCTTGGCTTCGAGGTCGGCGGCCTGCCCGGTCACCCGGAGGCCCGCGAACAGCGATTCGAGGTCGCGGGCGCCGACCGCGTCGAACAGGTCGACGGCGTCCTGACCGACGATCCGCTTCTCGGCGCGGCCGATGAGGCGGGCGGCGGCCGGGTTCACCTCGGTGACCCGCCGCGTCGCGGCGTCGACCACGAGGACCGGCTCCGATCCGAGCTGGAACAACAGGCGGTAGCGGGTCTCGGCCCCGCGCATGCGCAGGTAATCGCGTTCCAGCGCCTGCTGCGTCTCGGCCAGGGTCCGCTGCAGCGACGCCATCGCGCGCAGGTTTCGGCCGAGGACGAGGATCTTCCCGTCCTTCGCCAGCCGCATCGCGGCGTAGCGGACGGGCAGGTCGGTGCCGGTCGGTGAGACGTGGTTGACCTGGCGCCAGCGCGTGACCGCGTTGGGGGCGGCATCCTTGAGGAGGGCGGCGATCTTCGGGCGGCTCTCGACCGTCACCGTGTCGACCCAGGGACGACCCAGCCAGGAATCGCAGCCCTCATCCGTCAGGTCGGCGCTGCCGAAGGTCGCTTCCCGGATCACGCCTTCGCCGTCGATGACCAGGGACAGGTCCGTCGCGGCAGCCACCAGCAATCCCGCCGCTTGCGCGTCGAGGGGGCCGAGTGACTTTTGAAGCGCCGCGAGCGCATGGCTCGTGGCAGGAAGCGCCAGGCTGGTCACGGGTCACCACGTCTGGATGTGGTCGGGCAGGGTGGATCGGGAAGGCAGGCTAATGCGATCGGGTACGTCTTTCAGCAGGGTCTGACGGGCAGATCAAGCAGACATTCCGCGACGGACAGGGCCGAGCGGGCGTCGCCGGCGCTCGCATCGGCGCCGACGCGCCGGAAGCTGTCGGGATTCGCGGCGAAGGCTGGACCTCCAACCATCACCCGAAGCGCATCGTTCCGGGAATTTCGGCGTAGCGCCGCCACGGTCTCGGTCATGGTCGGGAACAGGGTCTCGCAGGCGAGGGACAGGCCGACGATGTCGAACCATTCCTCGCGGACGCACCGGAGGCTGTCCTCCTCCGGCCATGAGACCGTGCAGGTCACGGACCAGCCCGCCTCGCGGAAGAACTGCTCCACGACGGTCAGGCCAAACCTGTGGGAATCTCCGGGGCAGGGCAGCAGCAGGATCTTCCGGTTGACGGGCGGCGCTTCCGGCTCGTTGCGAAAACGGCTGGTGACCTCCCGCATGATCCGCTGAAGCCGGCCCATGGCGCGGGTGACCTCGACGAAGTCGCAGAGGTCCTCCTCCCACAGCGTGCCGAGATGGCGGGCCGTCGGCGCGAGGAGATCGAGGAGGAGGCTGTCGGTCCCGAGGCCGCTCGCCATGAGATCGGCGAGCCGGCTCTCCAGGTCGTCGCCGGCCGGATCGAGCATCAGCGCCGTGAAGGCCGCGATCTGCTCCTCGCTCGGCAGCACGTCCGTGGGTTCGGGAGCCGGTTCGATCCGGTGGGCCAGCATCAGACGCGGAATGATCTCGGATTCGACGACGCGCGCGAGGTCCCGCTGCAAGCGGATCGCCTGTCCGAACACCGCGAGCTGCGCACTGATCCCAGCCTCGCACAGGTCTGCGACATCCCGGCTGGATGGTTCGTACCGCAATCGATCACCGAATTGCCTCACATCATCCATTGGTCCCTCCCAATGTGGCTGACGGCTTCGTGTCGGTTCGATCTTGCGCGTCGAATTCCGGGACGTCTGAGCACACGCCTCAGTACCCCGGCGCCGGGGAGGGACAGCTTTGCCGGTCCCTGCGATGAAGCTGCACGATACGCTCCAAATTCACTTTATCAATACGACGACTATAACTATTTTGCATTCAATCTGTCATCAGCTTTTGACGTAAAGCTGGCTTGACACTCGTGGACCGTCTTCCTAACCTCCCTTCAACGAGACCCGGCGACCTGGTCGCAAGGGGCTCCGAAAGGGGGGCGGACAGCATGATCCGGAGAGCGGACAGGCCCAGACGACCTCTCTACGACTCCGAGCAGCGCGCCCGCCGTGACGCGACCCGCTGGACGCTCGTCCAGGGTGTTCTCGCCCCGCTTCAATTCCTCGTGTTCGCCGTGAGTCTCGGGCTCGTCCTGCGCACCCTGTGGACAGGTGAGGGCGCGACGGCGGCCAACGCCTCCGTCGTGGTCAAGACCCTCCTCCTCTACGCGATCATGGTCACGGGCTCGATCTGGGAGAAGGCCGTGTTCGGCCGCTACCTGTTCGCGCCGGCCTTCTACTGGGAGGACATGGTCAGCATGCTGGTCCTGGCCCTGCACAGCGCCTATCTCGTGGCGCTGGCGACGGGCGCCCTCGACACCGGTGGGCTGATGCTCCTGGCGCTGGCCGCCTACGCCTCCTACGCCGTCAACGCCGCGCAGTTCGTGCTGAAGCTCAGGGCCGCCCGGCTCCAGGCGATGCCGGCCGGTTTCGTCGCGGAGGCCGCGCGATGAACGCCCACGCGCCGATTCCCGATCTTGCCGCCCCCGGTCTCGAGACGGGCTGCGACATCCGCCAGGAGCGCGGCCAGCGCGCGGTGTTCTGCGGTCTCACCGGCATCGTCTGGCTGCACCGCAAGATCCAGGACGCCTTCTTCCTCGTGGTCGGCTCGCGCACCTGCGCCCACCTGATCCAGTCGGCCGCCGGCGTGATGATCTTCGCCGAGCCGCGCTTCGCCACCGCGATCCTCGACGAGCGCGACCTCGCCGGCCTGGTCGACGCCAACGAGGAGCTCGACCGGGTGGTGCGCCGCCTCATCGAGCGTCGCCCCGATATCCGTCTCCTGTTCCTCGTGGGCTCCTGCCCCTCAGAGGTGATCAAGCTCGACCTGTCGCGCGCGGCCCAGCGCCTGTCGCAGAGCTTCCATCCCGACGTGCGGGTGCTGAGCTACTCGGGCAGCGGCATCGAGACCACCTTCACGCAGGGCGAGGATGCCTGCCTCGCCGCCCTCGTCCCCGAAATGCCGCGCGCGCCCGAGACCGCCGCCCCCGCGCTCCTCGTGGTCGGGGCGCTGGCCGACGTGGTCGAAGACCAGTTCGCCCGCCTGTTCGCCGATCTCGGCCTCGCCGAGGTGGCCTTCCTGCCGGCGCGCCGCGCCGGGTCCCTGCCGGCGGTCGGACCCAACACCCGGATCCTCCTCGCCCAGCCGTTCCTGGCCGACACGGCCCGCGCCCTCGAGGCGCGCGGCGCCCAGCGGATCGCCGCGCCCTTCCCCCTCGGCTCCGAGGGCACCACCGGCTGGCTCGCCGCCGCCGCCGAGGCCTTCGACGTGCCGACGGAGCGCTTCGCGCGGGTCACGGCTCCGGGCCGCGCCCGGGCCGCGGTCGCCCTCGACCTCTATCGGGAGCGGCTCGCCGGCAAGCGGCTGTTCTTCTTCCCCGATTCGCAGCTCGAACTGCCGCTCGCCCGCTTCCTCTCGCGCGAGATGGGCGCCCAACTGATCGAGGTCGGCACGCCCTACCTGCACCGCCAGCACCATGCGCCCGAGCTCGGGCTTCTGCCCGCCGGCACCCGGGTGGTGGAGGGCCAGAACCTCGATGCGCAGATGGACCGCTGCCGGGCGGAGAAGCCCGACCTCACGATCTGCGGCCTCGGCCTCGCCAATCCGCTGGAAGCCGAGGGTCTCGCGACCAAGTGGTCGATCGAGCTGCTGTTCACCCCGATCCAGGGCTACGACCAGGCCGGGGACCTCGCCGAGCTCTTCGCGCGCCCGCTGAAGCGCCGCACCCGGCTGGAGGTCTGACGCGATGCAGCTCACGCTCTGGACCTACGAGGGGCCGCCGCATATCGGGGCCATGCGGATCGCCACCGCGATGAAGGGCCTGCACTACGTGCTGCACGCCCCGCAGGGCGACACCTACGCCGACCTGCTCTTCACCATGATCGAGCGGCGCGACGCCCGTCCGCCGGTGACCTACACCACCTTCCAGGCCCGCGACCTCGGCGCCGACACCGCCGCTATCTTCCAGGATGCCGTGGCGCAGGCCTACGAGCGCTTCCGCCCGGACGCGATGATCGTCGGCGCCTCCTGCACCGCCGAGCTGATCCAGGACGATCCGGGCGGCCTCGCCCGCGCCCTCGACCTGCCGATCCCGGTGATTCCCCTGGAGCTCCCGGCCTACCAGAAGAAGGAGAACTGGGGCGCCTCGGAGACCTTCTACCGCCTGGTCCGGGCGCTCGCCGGCGGCACGCCGACGCCCCGCGCGGAGCGCCGCCCCCTCTGCAACGTCCTCGGCCCGACGGCGCTGGGCTTCCGCCACCGCGACGACCTCGTCGAGATCACCAAGATCCTCGGGGCCCTCGGCATCGACGTGAACGTGATCGCCCCGCTCGGCGCGACCCCGGCCGATCTCGGACGCCTCGGCGCGGCCGACTTCAACGTCGTGCTCTATCCGGAGATCGCCCGCGCCGCCGGTCTGCACCTCCAGAAGACCTTCGGACAGCCGATGGTCGAGACCGTACCGATCGGCGTCCAGGCCACCATCCGCTTCGTCGAAGAGGTGGCCGCCGCCGCCGGCGTCGACCCGGCGCCGGTGCTGGACGGCGCGCCCTCGCGCCTGCCCTGGTACTCGCGCTCGGTCGATTCGACCTACCTCACCGACAAGCGCGTCTTCATCTTCGGCGACGCCACCCACGCGCTGGCCGCCGCCCGGATCGCCGCCACCGAGCTCGGCTTCCGGGTGGTGGGCCTCGGCACCTACACCCGGGAATTCGCCCGCGAAGTCCGGGCCGAGGCCGCGCTCCACGGCATCGAGGCCACGATCACGGACGATTACCTCGACGTGGAAGCCGCCATCCAGGCCGCCCAGCCGGAACTGGTGCTCGGCACGCAGATGGAACGCCACATCGCCAAGCGCCTGGGGCTGCCCTGCGCGGTGATCTCGTCCCCGATCCACGTCCAGGATTTTCCCGCCCGGCACTCGCCGCAGATGGGTTTCGAGGGCGCCAACGTCCTGTTCGACACCTGGGTCCATCCCCTGATGATGGGGCTGGAGGAGCACTTGCTCGGCATGTTCCGCGAGGACGTCGAGTTCCACGGCGCGGCCGCGCCCTCGCACCTGCCCCGGCACGGCACCGAGTCGGTCGCGGTCGCCGAGGAGGCGCCCGGTCCGGCTGAACCATCCGTCACCGCCGATGCCCTTTCCGCACCGGCCGGGCCGATCATCCTCACCTGGGCCACGGAGGCCGAGAAGGAACTCAGGAAGATCCCGTTCTTCGTGCGGGGCAAAGCCCGCGCGAACACCGAGCGCTTCGCGCGGGAACGCGCCCTGCCGCTCATCACTCTCGAGACCCTGTACGATGCCAAAGCGCATTTCGGACGCTGAGCGCCCGGCGCTCCGGGTCGTCCTCGTGACGATGGACAATCACGTGGCGAGCGCGCTGGAGCGCGCACGCCAGCGCCTGACCCGCGACCTGCCCGGCCTCGTCCTCGATTTCCACGCCGCCGCCGCCTGGGACACGGACCCCGCGTCCCTGGAGGCCTGCAAGGCCGACATCGCGCGCGCCGACATCATCATTTCCACGATGCTGTTCATGGACGAGCACGTCCGGGCGATCCTGCCGGCGCTCCTCGCGCGGCGTCCGCATTGCGACGCCATGGTCGGCTGCCTCTCGGCCAGCGAAGTGGTGAAGACCACCCGGCTGAACCGCTTCGACATGGACGGCACCAAGGGCGGCGCCCTGGACTTCCTGAAGAAGCTCCGTGGCAAGCCCGGCGCCCAGGGCAACGGCGCCCGCCAGATGGCGATGATCCGGAAATTGCCCAAGATCCTGCGCTTCATCCCGGGCTCGGCCCAGGACGTGCGGGCCTACTTCCTCACCCTGCAATACTGGCTCTCGGGCTCGGACGAGAACATCGCCAACCTCGTGCGCTTCCTGGTCGGCCGCTACGCCGCCGGCCCGCGCGAGGGCTGGCGCCGGATCGCCGCCGCGCCGGCACCCCTGAGCTACCCGGAGACCGGCCTGTACCATCCCCGCATGGCCGGCCGGATCGGCGAGGACGTCACGAAGGTGCCGGCGCCCACCGGCCCCCTGAAGGGCCGCGTCGGCCTCCTCGTCATGCGTTCCTACGTGCTGGCCGGGAACACCGCCCATTACGACGGCGTCGTCGCGGCCTTGGAGGCGCGGGGCCTCGCCGTCGTGCCGGCCTTCGCCAGCGGCCTCGACAACCGCCCCGCCGTCGACGCGTTCTTCCGCGCCAACGGGCGCCCGACCATCGATGCCCTGGTCTCGCTGACCGGATTCTCCCTGGTGGGCGGCCCCGCCTACAACGATGCCGCCGGGGCACAGGCGCTGCTCTCCGAGCTCGACGTCCCCTACCTCGCGGCCCACGCCCTGGAGTTCCAGACCCTGGAGCAGTGGGAGGCGTCCGACCGGGGCCTCTCGCCGGTCGAGGCCACCATGATGGTGGCGATCCCCGAGCTCGACGGCGCCACGGCCCCGATGGTGTTCGGCGGACGCTCCAGCCGCTCGCTGGGCGCCAGCGCCCGCGACATGGTCGTGCATCCCGAGCGCGCCGACATGCTCGCCGCCCGCATCGAGCGCCTCGTCGCCCTCCGCCGCAAGGCGCGGGCCGAGCGCCGGGTCGCCGTGGTCCTGTTCGGCTTCCCGCCCAATGCCGGCAGCATCGGCACCGCCGCCTTCCTGTCGGTCTACCATTCGCTCCACAACACCCTCGCCGCCATGAAGGCCGAGGGCTACGCGGTCGAGGTGCCCGAGAGCGTCGACGCCCTGCGCGAGGCGGTGCTCGCCGGAAACGCCGCCCGGTTCGGAACGCCCGCCAACGTCCATCACCGCATTCCCGCCGACGAGCACGTCCGGCGCGAGCGGCACCTGGCCGAGATCGAGGCCCAGTGGGGTCCGGCGCCCGGGCGCCAGAACAGCAACGGCGCGCAGATCTTCGTGCTCGGGGCCCAGTTCGGAAACGTCTTCGTCGGCGTCCAGCCAGGCTTCGGCTACGAGGGCGACCCGATGCGGCTGCTCTTCGAGCGCGGTTTCGCGCCCACCCACGCCTTCTCGGCCTTCTATCGCTACCTGCGCGAGGATTTCCGCGCCGATGCGGTGCTGCATTTCGGCACCCACGGGGCACTGGAGTTCATGCCCGGCAAGCAGACCGGCCTCTCGGGCGCCTGCTGGCCGGAACGCCTGATCGGCGCGCTGCCGCACATCTACCTCTACGCCGCCAACAACCCCTCCGAGGGCCTTCTCGCCAAGCGCCGCTCCGCCGCGACCCTCGTCAGCTACCTGACCCCGAGCCTCGCCCAGGCCGGGCTCTATCGCGGCCTCATCGACCTCAAGGCGTCCATCGAGCGTTGGCGCGCCCTGGAGCCCGAGGCCGTGGGCGAGCGCCGAGACCTCGCCGAGCTGATCCAGGCCCAGGGCGCCGGCCTCGACCTCGTGGCCGCTGAGCCGGCCTGGAATGCCGACCTCGCCGGTCACGTCCACCGCCTGGCGGTCGCCCTGCACGAGCTGGAGCACACCCTGATCCCGCACGGTCTTCACGTGACCGGCGCGGCCACCCCGCCCGAGGAGCGGGTCGACATCCTGCTCGCCCTCGCGGAGGCCAGCCACGGCCTGATGCCGAGCCGTGCCGGCATCCGCGCCCTGGTCGACGGCGAGGCCATCGACTCCGCCCTGGCGCAGGCCGGCCTCGATCTCACCGAGGCGCACCGCGCGGCCTTCGCCGCCCTGCGCGAGACCGATCTCCTGTTGTCACAGGATCATGAGATCCGGGGACTGCTCGCGGCCCTCGACGGTCGCTTCATCACCCCCGTGGCCGGCGGCGACCTCCTGCGGAACCCCGACATCCTGCCTACCGGGCGCAACCTGCACGGCTTCGATCCCTACCGGCTGCCCTCCGCCTTCGCGCTCACCGACGGCGCGCGCCAGGCGGCCCGCCTGCTGGCGCGCTACGGCGACGAGGGCGTGGCGCTGCCCGAGAGCATCGCCCTCGTCCTGTGGGGCACCGACAACCTGAAGAGCGAGGGCGGACCCATCGCCCAGGCGCTCGCACTGATCGGCGCGGCGCCGCGCTTCGACGGCTACGGCCGCCTCTGCGGCGCGACGCTGATCCCGCTGGAGACCCTCGGGCGTCCGCGCATCGACGTGGTCGTCACCCTGTCGGGGATCTTCCGCGATCTTCTGCCCCTGCAGACCAAGCTCCTGGCGGAGGCCTCCTACCTCGCGGCCATCGCCGACGAGCCGGCGGAGCGGAACTTCGTCCGCAAGCACGCCCTGGCGCTCCAGGCCGAGCACGGCATCGACCTCGAGACCGCCGCGCTCCGGGTCTTCTCCAACGCGGAGGGGACCTACGGCGCCAACGTCAACCAGCTGGTCGAATCCGGCCGCTGGGAAGATGCCGACGAGATCTCCGAGACCTTCGCGCGCCGCAAGTCCTTCGCCTATGGCCGCACCGGCGTGCCCAGCGCCCAGCGCGCCCTGATGGGCAGCGTGCTGGCCACCGTGGACCTCGCCTACCAGAACCTCGACTCGGTCGAGGTCGGCGTGACCTCGGTGGACCATTACTTCGACGGCCTCGGCGGCATGGGCCGCGCCGTCGCCAAGGCCCGCGGCGAGGCCGTGCCGATCTTCATCAGCGACCAGACCCGCGGCGAGGGCGTGGTGCGCTCGCTGACCGAGCAGGTCTCCCTGGAGACCCGCACCCGGATGCTCAACCCGAAATGGACCGAGGGCATGCTCGGCCACGGCTACGAGGGCGTGCGCCAGATCGAGGCGCACCTCACCAACACCCTGGGCTGGTCGGCCACCACCAACGGGGTCGCCCCCTGGGTCTACCAGCGCATCACCGAGACCTACGTCCTCGACCCCGCCATGCGCGAGCGCATGGCGGCCCTCAACCCGACCGCTTCGGCCAAGGTGGCTCACCGGCTGATCGAGGCGCACCAGCGCGGCTTCTGGACCCCCGACGCGGAGACGCGCGACGCGCTCGACCGCGCCGAGGAGGAACTGGAAGACCGCGTCGAAGGCATCACCGCAGGGGTCGCCGCATGAACATCGCCATTCGCAATCCGGTCGCCGCGCGCCAGCCCGAAGGCAGCGTCCAGGTGGAACTCGACCCGAACCTCAAGATCGGCACCGCCAAGGTGTTCGCGGTCTACGGCAAGGGCGGAATCGGCAAGTCGACCACCTCGTCGAACCTGTCGGTGGCGTTCTCCAAGCTCGGAAAGCGCGTCCTGCAGATCGGATGCGACCCCAAGCACGATTCGACCTTCACGCTGACGAAGCGCCTGGCGCCGACGGTGATCGATGCCCTGGAGGCCGTGCAGTTCCACTCCGAGGAGCTGCGCATCGAGGACTTCGTCGCCGAGGGCTACAACGGCGTCATGTGCGTCGAGGCCGGCGGTCCCCCGGCGGGCACCGGCTGCGGCGGCTACGTCGTCGGACAGACGGTGAAGCTCCTCAAGGAGCACCACCTCCTGGAAGACACCGACGTGGTGATCTTCGACGTGCTCGGCGACGTGGTCTGCGGTGGCTTCGCGTCGCCCCTCCAGCACGCCGACCAGGCCCTCATCGTCACGGCCAACGACTTCGATTCGATCTTCGCGATGAACCGGATCGTCGCGGCGATCCACGCCAAGGCGAAGAACTACCCCGTGCGGCTCGGCGGGGTCATCGCCAACCGCTCGGCCAAGACCGACGAGATCGACCGCTTCAACGCCGCCGTCGGCCTGGAGCGCATCGCGCACTTCCCCGATCTCGACGTGGTCCGGCGCTCGCGCCTGAAGAAGGCGACCCTGTTCGAGATGGAGGAGACGCCCGAACTCCTGGCCGTCACCACCGAGTACATGCGCCTCGCCGCGCATCTCTGGGCCGGCGGCAAGCCGCTCGACGCGATCCCGATGAAGGACCGCGACCTGTTCGAATTCCTCGGCTTCGATTGAGCGGGCGCCGCACCATGACCTCGCACAGCTACGCCGCCCGCCGCTCCCAGCTCACCACCTACTTCGACCGCACCGCCGTCGAGGCCTGGGCGCGCCTGACCTCGGACGCGCCGGTCTCGAAGATCCGCGCCACCGTGCGGGCCGGGCGCGACGCCATGCGGGCCAACCTGCTGTCCTGGCTTCCCGCCGACCTCACGGGCAGGCGCCTGCTCGATGCCGGCTGCGGCACCGGAGCGCTCAGCCTGGAGGCCGCCCGCCGCGGCGCCGAGGTCGTCGCCATCGACGTCTCGCCGACGCTGATCGGGCTCGCCCGGGAGCGCACCACCCTCTCGGGTCCGGGGCGCATCGACTTCCGGGTCGGCGACATGCTCGACCCCGCCCTCGGCCGCTTCGACTTCGTCGTCGCGATGGATTCGCTGATCCACTACGCCACGCCCGACATCGTCCAGGCGCTGGCGGCCCTGGCGGCGCGGACCGATGACGGGATCCTGTTCACGGTGGCGCCGCGCACGCCGCTCCTCACCCTGATGCACATGGCCGGCCGGGCCTTCCCGCGCGGCGACAGGGCGCCCGCCATCGTCCCCGTGGGCGAGGCGGATCTGCGCCGGCGCGTGGCCGCGGAGCCGGCCCTGGCCGATATCCGGATCGGCCGCGCACACCGGGTGAACAGCGGGTTCTACCTGTCCCAGGCCTTCGAACTCCGGCGCGCGCCATGACCCGCCTCGGCGCGTCCATGGCCCGCGCGATCCAGCGCGTCGGCCCCGGCTTCCTGCCCTTCGCCGACGCGGCGACGGCGGAGTTGCCCATGGGGCGCCTGCTGCGGCTCGCCCTGTTCCAGGTCACGGTCGGCATGGCCGCCGTGCTCCTCATCGGCACGCTCAACCGGGTGATGATCGTCGAGCTGGCGGTCCCGGCCTGGATCGTCGCCGTGATGCTGTCGCTGCCGCTGATCTTCGCGCCGTTCCGCGCGCTCGTCGGGTTCCGCTCGGACACCCATCGCTCGGTGCTGGGCTGGCGCCGGGTGCCCTACATCTGGTTCGGCACGCTGCTGCAGTTCGGCGGGCTGGCCATCATGCCCTTCGCCCTGCTGATCCTGTCGGGCGACACCACCGGGCCGGCCTGGCCCGGCCACGTGGCCGCCGCGCTCGCCTTCGTCATGGTGGGGGCCGGCCTCCACACCACTCAGACCGTGGGCCTGGCGCTGGCCACCGACCTCGCCCCGGCCCATGCCCGGCCCCGCGTCGTCGCGCTCCTGTGCGTCATGCTGCTGGCCGGCATGGTGGTGAGCGCCGTCGCCTTCGGCCTGCTGCTGGCGGATTTCTCGGCCCTGCGCCTGATCAAGGTGATCCAGGGCGCGGCGCTCCTCACCGTCGTGCTCAACGGCATCGCCCTGTGGAAGCAGGAGCCGCGCTCGCCCAGCCGCACGGCGCGCGAACTGCCCCGGCCGGGCTTCTCGGAATCCTGGGCGCTCTATGCCGGCAAGGGCCGGGCGCGCCGCCGCCTCGTCGCCACCGGGCTCGGCACCGCCGCCTTCTCGATGCAGGACATCCTGCTGGAGCCCTATGGCGGGCAGATCCTGCACCTGCCGGTGGCCGCCACCACGGCGCTGACCGCGCTGCTGGCCGCCGGCGGCGGCCTCGGCCTGCTGATCGCGGCCCGCTGGCTCGACCGGGGCGGCGACGCCTTCCGGGTCGCGGCCTCCGGCGCGGGGGTGGGCATCGCGGCCTTCTCGGCCGTGGTCTTCGCCGCGCCGCTGGATTCCGCCCGCCTGTTCGCGGTCGGCGTCGCCCTGATCGGCCTCGGCGGCGGCCTGTTCGCCCACGGGACGCTCACGGCCTCCATGGCCAAGGCCGGCCCCGAGGATACGGGCCTGGCGCTGGGCGCCTGGGGCGCCGTCCAGGCGAGCGCGGCCGGCCTCGCCATCGCGGCCAGCGGCATCCTGCGCGACCTCGGCGCGCACCTGGCCGAATCCGGACATCTCGGCGAGGCGCTGAACCTGCCCTCCACCGGATACCTCATCGTCTATCACATCGAGATCGCGCTGCTGTTCGCGACGCTGCTGGCCATCGGCCCGCTCGTCCGCGCCGAGAGCCGCACGCCTCTTCCTCGATCCTTGCCCCGCTCAGCCTGAAGGAGACCGGCCATGCCGAGAGGTGAAATCACGGGCTACGTCGACGTCGCGCAGGTGGTCCTCTACGCGTTCTGGATCTTCTTCGCCGGCCTCGTCTTCTACCTGCGCCGCGAGGACCGCCGCGAGGGCTACCCGCTCGAATCCGAGGCCGCCCGGGGCAGGGCGATGCCGCCGGACCCGTTCCTGATCCCGTCGCCGAAGGAATTCCTCCTCTCCAACGGCCACGTGAAGCACGCGCCCCAGACCGGCGAGCGCACCCCCTGGAACTACCGCGGCCACAAGCACGAGGTCTGGCCGGGCGCTCCCCTGGAGCCCGACACCGACGGCCTGCACGACGCCATCGGCCCCGGCTCCTACGCCGACCGGGAGGACAGCCACGACGAGACCTGGGACCGCGAGAAGCGCATCGTTCCCCTGCGGGTGGCCGACCACTTCGTGGTCCACGAGCTCGGGCCGAACCCCATCGGCATGTCGGTGTTCGGGGCCGACCGGCAGGTGGCCGGCACGGTGAGCGACCTCTGGGTCGACCGGGGCGAGTCGATGGTGCGCTACTACGAGGTCGAGCTCGGGGCCGGCGGCCGGCGGGTGCTGATGCCCGCCACCTTCTGCCGGACTGGACGCTTCTCGCAGAAGGTCACGACCGAGGCGCTGCTGGCGCACCAGTTCGCCGACATCCCCACCACCAAGGATCCGGATTCGGTCACCCTCAACGAGGAGGAGCGGATCATGGCCTTCTTCGGCGGCGGCACCCTCTACGCGACCCCCACCCGCCAGGAGGCCATCCTGTGAGCCGGTCCAGCGAGCGGCCCGCGCCGCACCTCCCCGCCAACGCCTTCGATGCACCGCCCGGCCTGCCGGCCCCGCTGCCGGCCGGCGAGCATATCCTCTGGCAGGGCCGCCCCTGCGGCTTCGGCATCGCCTTCCGGGCGCTGCATCTCACCCTCGTCGGTGTCTGGTTCGCCGGGCTCGCCCTCTGGGCGGCGCTCCCGGCGGCCCTGTCCGGACGGACGCTGGAGGCCGCGTCCCTGGCGCTGCCCACCCTGGCGATCGGAACCGGTGCGGTGCTGCTCCTGGCCCTCCTCGGCTGGCTCTCGGCCCGCACCACCACCTACACCATCACCAACCGCCGCGTGGTCATGCGGGTGGGCATCGCCCTGCCGATGACCCTGAACCTGCCCTTCTCCCTGGTCGAGGCGGCCAGCTGCCACCTCTATCGCGACGGCAGCGCCGACCTGCCCTTACGCCTGCGCCCGGGCAACCGCGTCGCCTACCTGCACCTCTGGCCGCATGCCCGGCCCTGGCACGTGAACCGGCCCGAGCCGATGCTGCGCACGGTCGCGCAGGGCGGCGAAGTCGCCAAGATCCTGGCCCGTGCCCTCGCGGCGCACCGCGAAGTGCCGGAGGAGGTGGCCGGACCCATCGTGCTGCGGCCGCGCGTGGCACCCGGTCCCCGCCTCGCGACGGCGAGCTGATCCGATGAACCCGCATCCCCTCGCACGGACCGCCGGCCGCACCTCGCGGAGTCTCGTCGCCGGGGTCGGCCTCCTCGTCGCCTTCGTGGTCCTGGCCATCACGGTCGGCCGGGTCGAGAGCGTCGGCCTCACCCGGATGGAGCCGGCCCGGCCGGTTCAGAGCCTGGCCCTGCGGGTGGACGATGCGGCGGACGGCTCGATCGCGCTGCGGGATGCGGAGCGGGGCGACCTCGTCGCCACGGTCCGGCCGGGGGAGGACAACTTCATCCGCGCCACCCTGCGGGGCTTCGCGCAGGGCCGCCTGCGGGCCGGCCTCTCCCGCGCGGTGCCGTTCCGGCTGACACGCTTCGACGACGGGTCGCTGCGCCTCGACGATTCGCTCACCGGCCGCAGCGTGGATTTCGGCGCCTTCGGTCCCTCGAACTACGCCGCCTTCGCCCGGCTGATGCCCGCCGAACCCAGGCTCGCCCAAGATGTGTGTCCGACCGCCTTGCCATCGGGCGGTATTCCGGGGTCTTGTGACAGGGCGCCCGCGAACGCCGAACCGTCAAGGAATTCGGCGAAGGGTGCGAAGGGAGCCGCACCATGATGGCTTGGCTGAACGGACGCCGCACCGTCGACGTCCCCTGTACCGTCGAGATCGAGCAGACCTCCGAAAGTCTGCATGCCCACGTAGTCCTCGACGCCAATTTCGAGATCGAGCCCGGCGACGCCGTGCAGGTGCACGACGCCCCGACCTCCGTCCCCTACGGCGAGCGCCTCGTCGTCCGGCGCACCGCCACCGTGACCCGCGCCGGACGCCTGGAACGCCTCTGGACGAAGCTCGCGGGCCATCTCGAACTCACCGAACTCTACGAAGTCAGCTTTTCCGAGAGGAGGCGCCTGTGACCGCAGCGATCCAGCAGCCCACCCCGAAAATCGCACACAAATTCCCCATGAACGAGGGCACCAAGGCCGCCCAGGAGACGACCTTCCTGTCGCCGCGGTTCTACACCACCGATTTCGAGGAGCTCGACCGCACCGACGTGGAGCCCGTCCGGGCCGAGTGGAACAAGCTCATCGCCGAGCTGCGCGCCGATCCGAACAAGCGCCACTTCACCCGTAACGAAGAATTCGATCTCGACATGTCCGGGCTCGACCCGGCCCTGCGCAAGGAGTTCATGGACTTCCTGGTCTCGTCGATCACCGCCGAGTTCTCGGGCTGCGTGCTCTATGCCGAGATGCGCAAGCGCGCGAAGAATCCCGACATCCGCGAGCTGTTCGGCTTCATGAGCCGCGACGAGGCGCGCCATGCCGGCTTCATCAACGACGTGCTCAAGGATTTCGGCATCGGCGTCGATCTGGGCTTCCTGACCAAGTCGAAGAAGTACACCTTCTTCCGGCCGAAGTTCATCTTCTACGCCACCTACCTGTCCGAGAAGATCGGCTACGCCCGCTACATCACCATCTTCCGCGAACTGGAGCGCAACCCGGACCGCCGCTTCCACCCGATCTTCAAGTGGTTCGAGAAGTGGTGCAACGACGAGTTCCGCCACGGCGAGGCGTTCGCGTTGCTGATGCGCGCCAACCCGAAGCTGACCTCCGGCGTCAACCGCTACTGGATCAAGTTCTTCCTGCTCGCGGTCTTCGCGACCATGTATGTCCGCGACCATTGCCGCCCCGCCTTCCACGAGGCGCTCGGCGTCGATCCGAGCGACTACGACTTCCAGGTCTTCCGGATAACCTCCGAGATCTCGAAGCAGACCTTCCCGCTCACCCTCGACCTCGAAAACCCGCGCTTCAAGCAGGCGCTGGATCGGCTCCTGGCCTGCTCGATCGGGATCGCCGACGCCAAGGCGCAGGGCGGGCTCCTGGGCAAGCTGAAGCACGGCGCCTGGATCGTCGCCTCGGCGGTGAACTTCGCCCGGCTCTACGCCCTGCCGACCCTCGACAACCCGATGCCGGCGGAGATCCGCCTCGAGCCGGTCTGGTAGGATGGCGGCCTACGCGCTCCCCGCCCTCTACGCGGTGCTGGTCTGGTGGTTCTCCACCGGCCTCATCCTGCTCCTCGACCATCGCCCGCGCGCCACCCACGCGGCCAGCATGGTAGCGGGCACGGGCGTGCTCGCCCTGGCGCTCTGGGCCATCGGCGCCTCGGCCGGGGACGCCAGCGCGGGAAGCGCGTACGTCGCCTTCACGGCGGCCCTGGTGGTCTGGGGCTGGCAGGAGATGAGCTACTACATGGGCTTCGTCTCCGGCCCGCGCGCCCTCGGCTGTCCGCCGGGCGCCCGGGGCCTGGCGCGCTTCCGGGCGGCGGCGGCCACCAGCCTCTGGCACGAGGCGGCCATCGTCGCCGGCGGCCTCGCGATCCTCGCCCTGACCTGGGGCCAGCCGAACCACTTCGCCCTGTGGACCTACCTCGTCCTCTGGGGGATGAACCTCTCGGCCCGCCTCAACCTGTTCCTCGGGGTGCGCAACCTCAACGCCGAGTTCCTGCCCGAGCACCTCGCCTATCTCGGCAGCTACCTGCGGGTGCGGGCCATGAACCCGCTGTTCCCGGTCTCGGTGACGGCGGCCGGCCTCGCCACCGCCGCCCTGGCTCTGGCGGCTCTGGCCGAGGGCATCACGGCCCACGAGGTCGCGGGCTTCAGCATCCTGGCGACCCTGATGGCGCTCGCCACCCTGGAGCACGGCTTCCTGATGCTGCCGCTGCCCTCGGCCGCCCTCTGGCAGTGGAGCCTGCCGAAGGTGTCCCGCTCCGGTCCGGTGCCGTCGCCGGTCCCGGCCGCGCGCGGGGAGGGCGCCCGCGCGAGCGAGCCGCGCCTCGCCGAGGCGGAGAGCCACTGACGTCACCCGGACCGCCCCGGCGGACCGGCCCAATCGACGCCGCCGCGGCGGCAGGAGAGGCGAGCGGGCCAGAACCCGCCGTGCAACGAGGGAAGGGGACGGGCATGAACTACGAAGAGATCTTCGGCTCTGCTTTGGCCGGCCTGCATCGCGAGGGGCGCTACCGCGTCTTCACCGACCTCGAACGGCAGGCGGGCCGGTTCCCGCACGCGACGCACCACACCCCGGCCGGGACGCGGCCCGTGACGGTCTGGTGCTCCAACGACTATCTCGGCATGGGCCAGAACCCGGCCGTCCTCGGTGCCATGCACGAGGCGCTGGACCGCTGCGGCGCCGGAGCCGGCGGCACCCGCAACATCTCGGGCACCAATCACTACCACGTGCTGCTGGAGGGCGAGCTCGCCGACCTGCACCGCAAGGAGGCGGCCCTCCTCTTCACCTCCGGCTACGTCTCGAACTGGGCCGCGCTCGGCACCCTCGGGTCGCAGATGCCCGGTTGCGCCGTCTTCTCGGACGCCGGCAACCACGCCTCGATGATCGAGGGGATCAAGGCCAGCCGGGCCGAGCGCCACATCTTCCGCCACAATGATCCCGAGGACCTCGACCGCAAGCTGCGCCTGGTCGACCCGGCCCGCCCGAAGATCGTGGCCTTCGAATCGGTCTACTCGATGGATGGCGACATCGCCCCGATCGCGGAGATCTGCGACGTCGCCGAGGCGCACGGCGCGCTGACCTATCTCGACGAGGTCCACGCGGTTGGGCTCTACGGGGAACGCGGCGGCGGCATCTCGGAGCGCGACGGCCTCGCCCATCGCCTCGACGTCATCGAGGGCACCCTCGGCAAGGCCTTCGGGGTCCATGGCGGCTACATCACGGGATCGACCAGGCTCTGCGACTTCGTGCGCAGCTTCGCCTCGGGCTTCATCTTCACCACCTCGCTGCCGCCGGCCGTCGCAGCGGGTGCGGCGGCGAGCATCCGCCACCTCAAGGCCAGCGGCGCCGAGCGCGCCCGGCATCAGGAGCGGGCGGCCACGGTGCGGTCCCGCCTCGACGCCGCCGGCATTCCCTACCTGTCCAACGAGAGCCACATCGTGCCGGTGATGGTCTACGATCCGGTGCTGTGCAAGGCGATCAGCGACACCCTGCTCGAAGAGTTCGGCATCTACGTCCAGCCGATCAACTATCCCACCGTGCCGCGCGGCACCGAGCGCCTGCGCATCACGCCCTCGCCGCTGCACTCGGACGAGGACATCGACCACCTGGTCGGCGCCTTGAGCGCAATCTGGAGCCGGATGGGCGTGCAGCGGGTCGCGGCCGAGTAGGGCGCGCCAAAGCCCTCCCTCGGTTCGGGGGAGGGTGCCTGTGGAGCGGGCGGGCCGGGACGACGTCCCGCGAGAGGGGACGGCCTTTCCGAGTACCGTGCCCCCCTCATCGATCCCGCCGACGCGGGCCGCGGTCTCCCGGGGAGGGCAGATGGCGATGCACACCGGGCGCCGGGATCAGGAAAGACCAAGCGCATGAACCTGAACGGATCGATCCGCGCGATGCCTCTGAAACCGGTCTCCACCGCGTCCTCGCGCGAGAAGCCGCCGATCCTTCGGGCCGCGGGGCCGGACAAGGCACCGCGCAGCCTCCCGGCTGCCGCACCGACCTTCCCCTTCTCGGCGATCGTCGGCCAGGACGAGATGCGCCGGGCGCTGCTCATCGCCGCGGTCGACCCGTCGGTCGGCGGCGTCCTGGTGTTCGGCGACCGCGGCACCGGCAAGTCCACGGCCATCCGGGGCCTCGCCGCCCTGCTGCCGCCGATGGCGGCGGTGGTGGGCTGTCCCTATGCCTGCGATCCCGGCCGGCCGGCCGAGCACTGCCACCATTGCCGCGAGCAGGCGGTGCTGCGCGCCGAATCCGTCCCGGTCCCGGTGGTGGACCTGCCCCTGGGCGCCACGGAGGACCGGGTGGTCGGCGCCCTCGACCTGGAGCGGGCCCTGACGCGCGGCGAGAAGGCCTTCGAGCCGGGTCTGCTGGCGCGGGCCAATCGCGGTTTCCTCTACATCGACGAGGTCAACCTCCTCGAGGACCATCTCGTCGACCTCCTCCTCGACGTCGCCGCCTCCGGCGTGAACACCGTGGAGCGCGAGGGCCTGAGCATCCGCCACCCCGCCCGGTTCGTCCTCGTCGGCAGCGGCAATCCGGAGGAGGGCGAGCTGCGGCCCCAGCTCCTCGACCGCTTCGGCCTCGCCGTCGAGGTGACGACGCCCACCGACCTGCCGACCCGCATCGACGTGGTCCGCCGCCGCGACGCCTACGAGCGCGATCCGGCCGCGTTCTGCGCGGGCTACGCCAAGGCCGACCGCGCCATCCGGAAGGCGCTCACCGCCGCCCGCGCCCGGCTCCCCGGCCTGAGCGTTCCCGACGCCACCCTGGAGGCCGCCGCGCGCCTCTGCCTCGCGCTGGGCACCGACGGCCTGCGCGGCGAACTCACGCTGATGCGCACGGCCCGGGCGCTCGCCGCCTACGAGGGCGCCGAGACGGTGGACCTCGACCATCTGGCGCGGATCGCTCCCTCGGCCCTGCGCCACCGCCTGCGCCGCAACCCCCTCGACGAATCCGGCTCCACCGCGCGGGTCGCCCGCGCCGTGGAGGATCTCCTCGCCCGATGAGCCCGACCTGGGCCGACGCCCTGCGCGTGGCGCGCCTCGCCGCCGCCGATCCGCATGGCTGCGGCGGCGTCCTCGTCCGGGCCGGGGCCGGTCCCGTGCGCGATCTCTGGCTCGACCACCTCGCCGGCGACCTCGGACCCGGCCGGCCCCTGCGCCGGATGCCGGCGGGGATCGCCGACGATCGCCTTCTCGGCGGCCTCGACCTCGCCGCGACCCTGGCGGCGGGGCGGCCCGTCGCCCAGTCCGGCCTCCTCGCCGAGGCCGATGGCGGGTGCGTGGTCGTGCCGATGGCCGAGCGCCTCTCGCCCGGCACCGCCGCCCGCCTCGCCGCCGCCCTGGATGCCGGCGAGATCCGCGCCGAGCGCGACGGACTGGCCGCGCGGGCACCGGCGCGGATCGGCCTGATCCTCCTGGACGAGGGGGAGGGCGACGACGCGCGGGTTCCCGAGGCCCTGGCCGACCGCCTGGCCTTCCGCCTCGACCTGACCGGCATCGCCTGGGGCGACACCCGCGGCGATCGGCCGGAACCCGCGCCGGCCTCCGCCGCGCCGGACCTCGATCCCGACGGTGCGGTCGCCGACCTCTGCGCGGTCGCGGCCGAACTCGGCATCCTCTCGCTGCGCGCACCCCTGCTGGCGCTGCGGGTCGCCCGCCTGCTGGCGGGGGGCGGGAAGCTCCGCGCGGAGCACGTGCGCGAGGCCGCCTGCCTCGTCCTCGCCCCGCGCGCGACGCGCCTGCCCCCGAGCCCGGAGGAGGCGCAGGCCGCGCCCCCGGAGCGACCCGAGCCGCCCGCGCCGGACGAGTCCGCGCCTTCCGATGCCGGCCTCGAACCGGGCGCGGAGAGCCTCGTCGAGGCCGCCCGCGCGGCGATCCCGCCGGATCTCCTCGCCCGCCTGGCGCAGGCCGGCTCGGCGCCGTCGTCGCCGAAGGCGGGCCGCGTCGGCGCGGTCATGCAGGCGCCCCGCAGCGGGCGTCCCGCCGGAACCCGGCCCGGCTCGCCCCGCGCCGGCCGCCTCGCGCTCCTGCCCACCCTGCGGGCGGCCGCGCCCTGGCAGCGCCTGCGGGCCGGCGCGCAAGGCGCCCCGCGCCTCATCGAGGTGCGCAGCGCCGATTTCCGCATCACCCGGTTCCGGCAGCGCAGCGAGACCACCACGATCTTCGCCGTGGACGCCTCCGGCTCCGCCGCCCTGGAACGCCTGGCGGAGGCCAAGGGCGCCGTCGAGCTGCTGCTGGCCGAGGCCTATGTCCGGCGCGACAGGGTCGCCCTGGTGGCCTTCCGGGGGAGCGGGGCCGAGGTGGTGCTGGCGCCGACCCGCGCCCTGGCGCGCGCCCGGCGCGGCCTCTCGGCCCTGCCGGGGGGCGGGGGCACGCCCCTCGCCGCCGGCCTCGACGCGGCCGGCGACCTCGCCCGCGCCGTCCGGCGCGGCGGGGGCACCCCGGTGGTGGTGGTGCTCACCGACGGGCGCGCCAACATCGCCCGCTCCGGTGCGCCCGGCCGGGCCGCGGCCGGCGCCGAGGCCCTGAACGCCGCCGGCCTCCTGCGCGCCGCCGACATCCGTTCGATCCTCATCGACACCGCCGCGCGGCCGCAGGATGCCGCGCGGCGCCTCGCCGAAGCGATGGGCGCGCGCTATGTCCCGCTTCCCTATGCCGATGCCGCGGCCATGAGCACCGCGATCCGCTCGGCACGCTGAAGGATCCGCGATGCCTGCGCCGAGCGACCGGCCCCAATGGGAGCGCGACGGCGCGGATTGGCCCAACCGCGCCGCGAGCCGGTTCGTCCGCGCCTCCGACCTGACCTGGCACGTCCAGGAATTCGGGGCGCCCGAGGCCCCCGTCGTCCTGCTCCTGCACGGCACCGGCGCGGCCACCCATTCCTGGGCCGGCCTCGCGCCCCTGCTCGCCGGGCACTTCCGGGTCGTGGCCCCGGATCTGCCCGGCCACGGCTTCACCGACCCGCTGCCCGCCGGGCGCCTGTCCCTGCCCGGCATGGCCGCGGCGATCCGCGACCTGCTGCGGACCCTCGACCTGTCTCCCGATCTCGTGGTCGGGCATTCCGCCGGCGCGGCGATCCTGGTGCGGCTCTGCCTCGACGGTCTGAAGCCCCGCCTGCTGGTCGCCCTCAACGGCGCGCTGACGCCGTTTCCCGGGCTCGCCTCGGTGCTGTTTCCCGGGCTCGCCCGGATGCTGTTCCTGAACCCCGTCACCCCGCGGATCTTCGCCTGGACCGCCGACCGCCCGGCGGTGGAGCGCCTGATCCGCGGCACCGGCTCGCGCCTCGATGCCCGCGGCCTCGACCTCTATCGGCGCCTCTTCCGCCGCCCGGGCCACGTCGCCGGCGCCCTCGGCATGATGGCGAACTGGAACCTCGCCGCCCTCGACCGGGACATCGCCCGGCTCGCGGTGCCGACGCTGCTGCTCGTCGGCGGGGACGACAAGGCCATCGCCCCCGAGACCGCCTTCGCCCTGAAGGACCGCCTGCCCGACGCCCGGGTCCGCCTCATCCGCAACCTCGGGCACCTCGCCCACGAGGAGGCGCCGGATCGCATCGCCGACGAGATCGTCGCGGCCTACCGGGATCAGGCCGCCGAGCATCCTTCTGCCGGGGCTTGACGCGGACGCGGCCCGGCCGCACCGACGGGCGCAGGATGTCCGCTGCGGGCTGTCCGACGACGGCGCCGGCCCGGCGCCGGTCCGCGAGGTTTCTCCCCATGGCCCTGACGCCCCTCACGCTCACCGGCCGGCATGTCGAACTCGTGCCGCTGGCGCAGGACCATGCCGCGGCCCTGTCCGAGGCGGTGCAGGACGGCGAAGTCTGGCGCCTCTGGTACACGGCCGTTCCGGCCCCGGATCGGATGGCGGCCGAGATCGAGCGCCGGCTCGACCTGCAGGCGGCGGGCACGATGCTGCCCTTCACCGTCCTCGACGGACCCGGCGGACGCCCCGTCGGGATGACCACCTACATGAACATCGACGCCGCCGGGCCGCGGGTGGAGATCGGCTCGACCTGGTACGCCGCCAGCGTCCAGCGCGGCCCCCTCAACACCGAGGCCAAGCGCCTGCTGCTCGCCCACGCCTTCGACGGGCTCGGCTGCCTCGCCGTCGAGTTCCGCACCCACGTGATGAACCAGGCGAGCCGGCGGGCGATCGAGCGCCTGGGCGCGCGGCTCGACGGCATCCTGCGCCACAACCAGCGCCTCGCGGACGGCTCTCTGCGGGACACATGCGTCTACAGCATCGTCGCGCCGGACTGGCCGACCGTGCGGACCCACCTGACCTGGCAGCTCGAGAAGCCGCGCTAGCGCGGCCCGGCCTGCCGCCCGGCCGGGGGATCGGAGCGATGCTGATACCAGTCCCAGAGAAGATAGGCCGGCAGGGGAAGGACGATCGCGAAGAAGATCCAATCGAACATCTGCGGCATGGCGGGGTCCTTTCGTTCGGCGGCTTCGTGATATCGACCCGTCGTCGCGCGCGAATGTTCCCCGACGATCGGCAGCGCCGCCGGCCCACGATTTGCAGCGAACCCCCGACGCCGATCCCCGATGACGGGGCCTCGGCCCGCCGAGCCGCCCGTCCGGAACGCGGATCCCGCCGCCGGCCGCCCCCGATCCCTCACGCAGGTGGACCACACGGTGCCCGGAACCACGAGCCTCCTCGCCTTCGCGGCGATCGCCCTCGGCATGGCCCTGACGCCGGGGCCGAACATGGTCTACCTGATCTCGCGCTCGATCTGTCAGGGTCCGCGGGCGGGCCTGATCTCGCTGGGCGGCGTCGCCCTCGGCTTCGTGGTCTACATGCTCTGCGCCGCCTTCGGCATCACGGCCCTCGTTCTGGCCGTGCCCTATGCCTACGACGCGATCCGCATCGTCGGCGCGGTCTACCTGCTCTGGCTCGCGTGGCAGGCCGTCCGGCCCGGCGGGCGCTCGCCCTTCGAGGTGAAGACCCTGCCGCAGGACAGTCCCCGGAAGCTGTTCCTCATGGGCTTCCTGACGAACCTGCTCAATCCGAAGATCGCGGTGATGTACCTGTCGCTGCTGCCGCAATTCATCGATCCGGCGCATGGCAGCGTCTTCGCCCAGGCGCTGAGCCTCGGAGCCATCCAGATCGTGCTGAGCGTCTTGGTGAACGCCCTGATCGCGATCTCGGCCGGGTCGATCGCGGTGTTCCTGATCCGCCGCCCGTCCTTCGCCGTGGCCCAGCGCTGGATCATGGGGACGGTCCTGGCCGGTCTCGCCGTGCGGATGATGACCGAGTCCCGGCGCTGAACGGTTGTCTCGTCAGAGGCCGTGCCCTGTCACTCGGCGGCGCCGCCTGCGCCGTCGGGTCGGTTCCAAGACGCGTGGCGTGAACCGGCAGGTCGTCCCGTCGTACCCCGCTTTCTCAGTCGCTCATCAAATCCGCTGGTCGAACCCCGCGGGAATACGCGACGCCGTGGTCTCCCGAGCCGTCTCACCGGCCGCGACCGTCGGCGTCTCGCCGGTCGATCGGGCCATGAATTCACGGCTCCACGATCGGAGTTTCCCGCTCTCCAGCGTCATCGTCCCCGAGAGCTCCTGAGACGTCATCGATCGCGTCACGTAGAGCGCCTGGGCAGCGTCCTGCTCCGCCTCGTTGCGCGCAGCCTTTCGGTCCGTGGCGAGGGCTTCCAAGGCTTTCTGCGCCGCCTTCATCGCATTGAGCGCAGCCACGTCCTTGAATTCCTTCGCGAGTGCGGGATCGTCGTTGAAGAGTTTTTCGATCTTCTCCTTGTAGGGGCTGTCGGTTACGACCTTCCCGAACGTGTCGAGTTTCAAGTCGATCGGCTCGTCGATGGGAACGCCGACGGCTTTCAACTTTGCGCTCAAGGTGCTGGCCAGTTGGCCGCTGCGTTCCTCGATGATCTCGTCGAAAGACCGGACGGTGAACGTCCGCGAGGCGGCTTCTGTCTCCGCGCCCGCCGGAAGGCTTCCGAGCGTGGCCTTCGCGGCCGCGCTGAGATCGAGCACGAATGCGGGCACCGCCGTCCTGGCCGCCGTGGCGCCCCCATTCGATCCGGTCCGCGGATCGGGAGCAAGCCTGGGTGGCGTCGCGCGGCTCGCTGCCGCCGTGATCGTCGTCATGGTCACGCTCGCCAACTCGTGCAGAGCTTCGATTATGTGCCCGCCAATTCTAACACGCCGTTAAACGCAGGGTTGTGCCGGCGGGCGAATTCCCGAAAACGAAGTTTCGGGGCGTCGCAGGATTCCATAGGCCGGCGCCTCTCCGCCGCGGCGTCGGCTCGCACGCCATGGTCGGCGCAGCGCCGATGTCGCCCCAGTCCCGATCGCGGCATCGGACACGATCAACCTCTGAGTCGATGAACTAAATCCGCGCTTGCGCCCGACGCCTCCCCGCGAATAGTGTCACTCTATGTTGACACTCGCCGACTCGCCGAGCCTCGCGACGACCCGGTCTCCGCGCCCGCACGCGGTGGTGATCGGCAGCGGCTTCGGCGGGCTGGCGGCGGCGGTGCGCCTCGGCGCGCGCGGCTACCGGGTGACGGTGCTGGAGCGCCTGGAGCAGCCCGGCGGGCGGGCCCGGGTCCACCGGCAGGACGGCTTCACCTTCGATGCCGGACCGACCATCGTGACAGCGCCGTTCCTGTTCGAGGAACTGTGGAGCCTGTGCGGACGGCGCATGGCCGACGACGTCACCCTGGCGCCGATGCTGCCCTTCTACCGCATCCGCTTCCCCGACGGCGCCACCTTCGACTACAGCGGCGATCCGCAGGCGATGCGGGCCGAGGTGGCGCGGTTCTCGCCTGAGGACGTCCCCGGCTACGAGCGCTTCATGGAGCGCAGCGCCGCGATCTGCCGGGTCGGGTTCGAGGAACTCGGGCACGTCGCCTTCTCGTCGGTCCGCGACATGCTGCGGATCACGCCCTCCCTGCTGCGCCTCGGCGGCCATCGCTCGGTCTACGACCTCGTGGCGCGCCACATCCGCGACGAGCGCCTGCGCACCATCTTCAGCTTCCACCCCCTGCTGATCGGCGGCTCGCCCTTCCGGGCCAGCGCCATCTACTGCCTGATCGCCCATCTGGAGCGCCGCTGGGGCGTGCACTTCGCCATGGGCGGCACCGGCCGCCTGGTCGACGGCCTCGTCGGACTGATCGAGGGACAGGGCGGCGCCATGCGCTACCGGGCGGAGGTCGCCCGCATCGACGTGGCGGCGGGATGCGCCACCGGGGTGACGCTGGCCGACGGCACCCGCATCGCCGCCGACATCGTCGTCTCGAACGCCGATTCCGCCGAGACCTACCTGACCCTCCTGGGCGGGGAGGGCCGGTCCTGGCACCGGGCGAAGCTCAAGGCCTCGTCCTCGTCCATGGGCCTGTTCGTCTGGTACTTCGGCACGAACCGGCAATTTCCCGACATCGCCCACCACACCATCCTGATGGGACCGCGCTACCGCGAACTCATCGAGGACATCTTCGTCCGGAAGGTGCTGGCGCCGGATTTCAGCCTCTACCTGCATCGCCCCACCGCCACCGACCCGCTCCTGGCGCCGCCGGGCTGCGACGCGTTCTACGTGCTGGCGCCGGTGCCGAACCTCGCCGGCGGGCAGAACTGGTCGGTGCTGGCCGAGCCCTACCGGAAGGCCATCGCCGACAGCCTGGAGGCCTCGGTGATGCCGGGCCTTTCGGGGTCGATCGTCACCTCCCGCGTCACCACGCCGGCGGATTTCGCCGACGACTTCCTGAGCTTCCGCGGCTCCGGCTTCGGCCTGGAGCCCGTGCTGACGCAGTCGGCCTGGTTCCGGCCGCACAACGCCTCCTCGGCGTTCCGCAATCTCTATCTCGTCGGCGCGGGCACCCATCCGGGTGCCGGGCTGCCCGGCGTCCTGTCCTCGGCCAAGGTCCTCGACACGGTGGTGCCGGATGCGCGTCTCTTCGCTTGAAAACGTCCGGCCCGAAACCCTCCGGTCCGAACGCACCCTCCTCGACGCGATCCGGCCCGGACCGGAGCGGCCCCCGCTCTGGGCGACGCCCCACGCGGATGGCGCCGACCACGCCGTCTGCCGGGCCGCGATCCGGGACGGCTCGCGCAGCTTCTTCGCCGCCTCGGCCCTGCTGCCGGCCCGGATCCGGCGGCCGGCCTACGGGCTCTACGCCTTCTGCCGCCTGTCCGACGACGCGGTGGACGACGCGCTGGCCCGCGACCGGCCGGCGGCCCTGGGCCGCCTCGCCACGCGCCTCGCGCGCATCTACGACGACGCCCCCTGCGACGCGCCCGCCGACCGGGCCATGGCCGACCTCGTCGTCGCCCACAAGCTGCCCCAGGCCCTGCCGGCCGCCCTCATTGAGGGCCTGGCCTGGGATGCCCAGGGGCGGCGCTACGAGACCCTGTCCGACCTCACCGCCTACGCGGCCCGGGTCGCCGGCAGCGTCGGCGCGATGATGACCGTGCTGATGGGCGTGCGCGACGGCGCCGTCCTCGCCCGCGCCTGCGACCTCGGCGTCGCCATGCAGTTCACCAACATCGCCCGCGACGTCGGCGAGGACGCCCGGGCGGGACGGCTCTACCTGCCGCTCGCCTGGATGCGCGAGGCCGGCCTCGACCCGGACGCCTTCCTGGCGGACCCCGTCGCCGGCCCGGAACTCCGGGCGGTGGTCGGGCGCCTCCTCGCCGTCGCCGAAACCCTCTACCTCCGCGCGGAGGCCGGCATCCCCGGGCTGCCCCTGGATTGCCGGCCCGCCATCCGCGCCGCCCGCTTGATCTACGCCGAGATCGGCCGCGACCTCGAGCGCGGCGGGCTCGACCCGGTCTCCACCCGCGCCCGCGTTCCGGGCCGCCGCAAGGCCGCGCTGATGGCCCGCGCCCTGCTGCCGCTCGCCGCCGCGCCGGCCCATGCCGCGCCGGCCCTGGCCGAGACCGCCTTCCTGGTGGAGGCCGTCGCCGCCCAGCCCGTACCGGTGCCGCCGGCCTGGTGGAACGTTCCCGGTCAGGTCGCCCGTGTCCTCGACCTCATCGAGACCCTGCGCGAGCGCGAGGGCGCCGTGCCGGTCGGTCCGTGACCGACCCGCTCTTCGCCGCCTTCGACATCGGCCTGGTCTTCGCCCTCGCCCTCGGGCTGGCGATCTGGCAACTCGTCGTCCTGAAGCGCGGCATCCGGCGCGACCGGGCGGAGGCCGAACGCGCCGCGGCCGAGCGGGCGAAGGGCCCGCCGGCCTGAGCCGCCTCAGCGCGTCCGGCGCGGCATCCGGAACGGCAGCATCAGCCGCACCAGCGGATTTGTGTAACGTGAGAGTGACAGACTCTCGTGCATCGGCCGGACCGCCTCGCCGCGTATGGTCGACCGAATACACGAGCGCGCGTAGAACGGCGTATCCTCGAAAGTCCGCGCGACCTCGACACGTTCGTCGTCGCTGCGCGTGTCGCGCGGCATGCGCCAGAACCGCGTCGGCGGCAGCGCGACCCGCCGCGGCGGATCGATGTCCCGGGGCGTTCCGTCGGCGGCGAAGCACAGGGTCAGCTCCTGCCGGGTGCCGTCCGTCCGGTTCACGTCGTAGAGGATCGCCGCCCCGTCGCGCAGGTCGGCCCGGCACCAGGTCCAGTCGCGAAAGGCCGCCTCGAGCGCGGTGTCCCCGTGGTTGGTGTCGAAGTAGGCGGTCCCGCTCCAGGCGATCCCGGGCTCCTCCAGGGCCACCTCCACGGGCGACGAGGGCGCCATCGGCCACCAGCGGTGCTGGCCCTGCGCATCGAGGTGATGCGGTCCCGGCGTGAAGCCGGGCGGCCGCAGCCTCACCGTTCCTCGAACCCGCGAGGGGATCGGCGCCGTCACCTCGTCGAGGCGGATCGTCAGCGTGGTCCCGTCCCACGACAGGCCGCTCGGCCCGATCTGGATGTGGTCGGCATCGCGGCTCAGGCTCGCGCGGCCGCGCTCGGTCATGCAGAAGCGGTTGGCCCGCTCCCCGTAGAGCACGACATTGACGGCGCAGTGGTTGAAGGGGTCGCGGGTCGGATCCCAGGCGTAGTAGGGCGAGAAGACGCTTCCGATGAAGGCGATGATGGTGAGGCCCTGGCGTCCGTCCTCGCTCAGGGCATCGACGTACCACCAGACGTAGCCGTCGCGATCCACCCGCGTATCGAAGCGCGGGCGCCACTCCGGTCCCGCAGCAGGCTGTCCGCCGCGATCCGCCCGGACTGCGCCGCCATCGGCACCCCCGGCCCCGGATGCACGCTCCCCCCTGCGAGGTAGAGGCCCGGGATCCGCGTGCGGGCGCCCGGGCGCTTGAACGACGCCATCCAGCCGTGGGACGCCCGCCCGTAGAGCGCTCCTGCCGATCCCGGGAACAGGCGCGCGAACTCCGCCGGTCCCGTCGTCACCGGCTCCGCGGTCTCCGAGAAGGTCAATCCGCTCGCGCTCAGGCGCCGCCGCATCGTGGTCACGCATGTCTCGATCTCCGAGGGGCTGAAGGTCCGGGCCGGGGCGTTGACGAGGCAGAGCAGGCGCTCGGACCGGCCCGACGGCGCATGCGCCTCGTTCCGGTCCTGCGCGCAGACATAGACGGTGGGATCGTCCGGCAGGTGTCCGGCTCGGATGCGGGCGAACTCGTCCGCGTAGTCGCCGGAGAAGAACACCGTGTGCCGTGACAGCGGAAAGCCGTCGGCACGCGCCTGCAGGCACAGCGTGACCGCCGAGAGCGAACGGTCGGCGGCCGGAACGGATTCCGCTGCCCGGGCCGCGTCGCGTCCGAGCAGGCCGTCGGCCAGGGCCGCCACGTCGGCGTTGCAGACGACGGCATCGGCCGGCAACCGCTCGCCGTCGTCGAGGTCGACGCCGAGGACGCGGCCCCCCTGCAGGGCGATGCCACGGGCCGCGGTTCCGTAGCGGAATCCCGCGCCGCGCTCCGCCGCCAGCTCGGCCACCGCGCCGGCGAGCCGGCTGAGGCCGCCGGCCACGTGCCAGACGCCCTGGCTCTCCACATGCGCCACCAGCATCAGGGTCGCGGGCGCCGCGAAGGGCGACGAGCCGCAATAGGTCGCGTAGCGGCCGAAGAGCTGTCTGAGGCGCGGATCGGCGAAGTAGTCGCCGAGCGCGCGCCAGAGAGTTGTGAAAGGCTGGATCCGCCAGAGGTCGCCCATCCCGGACAGCCCCGCCCGGCGCGTCAGGTCGATCGGGCTCGGGCGTTCGCCGCGGATGAACGGCCCTTCCAGGGTGGCGTAGACCTCGGCGGCCCGGGCACGGAAGCGACGGTATCCGTCGCGCTCACGCGGCCCGGCGAAGTCCGCGATCGCCGCCTCCGAGGCTTCCGGGTCTGCGTGGAGATCCAATCGCTCGCCGGGCCCCCAGGCATGACGGGCCAGGATCGCGGCCGGCTCCAGCCCGACATGGGCGGCGAGGTCGGCGCCGCACTCGGCGAAGATCTCCTCAAAGACCCAGCGCATGGTGAAGACGGTCGGCCCGGCATCGACGGCGGTATCGCCCACCGGAACGCGGCGCATCTTGCCCCCCGGTCGCTGGCCGGTCTCCAGCACCGTGACGTCGAGCCCAGCAGCGGCGAGCTTCAAGGCCGCCACGAGCCCCCCGATTCCGGCGCCGATGATGACGACCTTCACGCAGGTTTCTCCGTCATGCGGTTCTGTCTTGACGACTGTCAATAAATACTGACAGTTTGTCGTAGCAAGTACAAGTGACACAGGAGAGACGGCCATGGACGCCAACCGTCGCATCGAGCAGGCCCTCGACGCCGCCGTCGCTCATCTCGAGGCGCCCGGTGCTCCGCCAAGGCTCGCAGAATCGATCCGCTATGCTGTCTTCCCAGGTGGACACCGGATCCGTCCGCGTCTCTGTCTCTCGGTGGCTCGCGCCTGCGGTGACGACGATCCGTCAGCCTCGGACGCGGCGGCCGCGGCGATCGAACTGCTGCACTGCGCTTCGCTGGTGCACGACGATCTGCCCTGCTTCGACGATGCGCCGCTCCGGCGCGGCCAACCCTCGGTCCATGCGGCGTTCGGCGAGCCTCTGGCGGTGCTGACGGGGGATGCGCTGATCGTCTCGGCCTTCGAGACCCTCGCGCGCGGCGCGGCGCGCAGCCCCAAACGTCTGGCCGCATTGGTCGGGCTTGTCGCCCGGGCCGCCGGCTCGCCGTCCGGAATTGCCGCGGGCCAAGCCTGGGAATCCGAACCGACCGTCGCGCTCACCGAATACCAGCAGGCCAAGACCGGGGCCCTGTTCGCCGCTGCGACGGTGACGGGTGCGGCCGCGGCCGGCGCACCGTCGCTGCCCTGGCGGCTCCTGGGGGAATGCCTCGGGGAAGCCTATCAGGTGGCCGACGACCTGCGCGATGTCGCCTGTCGCCAGGAAGAGGTCGGCAAGCCCGTCGGTCGCGACTCGACGCTCGGCCGACCGAACGCCGCTGCACTTCTCGGCATGGGTGGAGCGCTGGCGCGCCTGAAGCGCCTCGTGCGCGAGGCCGTCGAGGTGATTCCCGACTGTCCCGGCGCTGAGATCCTTCGTGCCGAGATCGTGGCGCAGACACGCCTCTTCCTTCCCACGAGCCTTGCGCAGGAACTGGCCTGACGTGGCGCGTAGCGCCGCACTCGATCCCCAGGTGCCGCTCGGCAGCGGCAGGCTCCGCGCCCGATGGTATGCCCTGCGGGCCCGCATCGTGGCCGACCCGCGGTTCCAGCGCTGGGCCGCCGGCTTCCCGCTGACGCGACGCATCGCGCGTTCGAATACGCGAGCGCTGTTCGATCTCTGCGCCGGATTCACCTACTCGCAGACGCTCCTCGCCTGCGTCCGCCTGGACCTCTTCGGCCTGCTCTCGAGTGGACCCATGTCCGAGCCAGCCCTGGCCGCCCGCATGGGGCTATCCTCCGAGGCTGCCGCGCGACTCCTCAAGGCGGCGGCCTCGCTGCGCCTGATCCGGCGTCTGCCGGATGGCCACTACCTTCTGGCGGATCTCGGTGCGGCCTTGGTGGGCAATCCGTCGATTGGCCGAATGATCGAGCACCACGCCCTGCTCTACGACGACCTGCGCGATCCCGTTGCACTCCTGCGCGGGGAAGCGGGGCGGACGCGTCTGGCGGGCTATTGGCCCTATGCGGGTGAGGATGGGGCCGCCCTGCAGCCAGACGCGGTCGCGCCCTACAGCGGTCTGATGTCGGCGTCACAGGCCTTGATTGCCGAGGATATTCTCGATGCCTACCCGATGCGGCGCCACGCCTGCCTGATGGATGTCGGCGGTGGCGAAGGCGCCTTCCTTGCTGCGGCCGGCCGCACGGCCTCTGCCCTCCGGCTCCGATTGTTCGACCTGCCAGCGGTCGCCCGACGCGCGCAAGGACAGTTGACCCGGGCCGGCTTCGACGGCCGCTTCGAGACCTTCGGCGGCAGCTTCCTCTCCGATCCCCTGCCGCCTGGCGCCGACGTCATCACCCTGGTGCGGATCGTTCACGATCACGACGACGCGACCGTTCGGATCCTGCTTCGGGCCGTCCGGGACGCGCTGCCGCCGGGCGGCCGCCTGGTTCTCGCCGAACCGATGAGCGGTACGCCGGGCGCCGAACAGATCACCGATGCGTATTTCGGCTTCTACCTCCTGGCGATGGGCAGCGGGCATTGCCGCACCCGTGAAGAACTGACCGCGCTGCTTCGCGAGGCCGGATTCGGGCAGACCCGCGAGATTTCCACGCGGCGCCCGCTCCTGGCCCGACTTCTGGTGTCCACGCAATAAGACATCCTGTAATGTAAGTTTGGCTTGACGTTCAAAAGTGTCTATCTAGGATGACATAACAGGTTCGACGCGAAACGAACCGAGTCGGTGGATCAGGGGGAGGGCAGGCTCGATGCAGACGAACGCCGTCGTCCTCCACGATCCCGGCAAGCTCAGCATCGAGAGCTTGGTGCTCGACGATCCCACCGCGGTCGACGCCGTGGTCGCCGTGCGGTGGAGCGGAATCAGCACCGGAACCGAGCGCCTGCTCTGGACGGGCCGGATGCCCCCGTTTCCCGGCATGGGGTACCCATTGGTGCCCGGCTACGAATCCGTCGGCGAAATCGTGGAAGCCGGGGCCGACAGTGGAGTTCGAGTCGGACAGACGGTGTTCGTCCCCGGCGCCCGCTGCTTTGGCCCGGTGCGCGGGTTGTTCGGCGGGGCGGCCTCACATCTCGTCAGTGCCGGTGACCGGCTGGTTCCGATCGACGACGCGTTGGGCGAGCGCGGAACCCTGATCGCGCTGGCCGCCACCGCACGCCATGCCCTCGCAGGCATCGATCTACAGCGTCCCTTCTTGATCGTTGGCCATGGCGTCCTCGGGCGTCTCGTCGCTCGGATCGCAGGGGCACTCGGCGGGAACCCCCAGGTTTGGGAAACCAATCCCGTCCGCCGCTCGAGCGGCGATGCCTATCCGGTCGTCGCTCCCGATGCGGATGCCCGGCGGGACTACGGGACGATCCTCGATGTCAGCGGCGATCCCGCGATCCTCGATACAGCCGTCGCGCGCCTCGCCCAGGGCGGCGAGATCGTCCTCGCCGGATTCTACGAGGGCCGGCTGGGATTCGATTTTGCTCCGGCCTTCCTGCGCGAGGCCCGCATCCGCGTCGCTGCCCAGTGGCGGCCGGAGGACCTCACGGCGACCCTGGCGCTGATCGCTGCGGACCGCCTCTCCCTCGACGGCCTCGTCACTCATCGGCGCCCGTCCACAGACGCTCCTCACGCCTATCGCACGGCCTTCGGCGAGCCCGAGTGCCTGAAGATGATCCTGGATTGGAGAGCCGCATGAATATGCAGCTGAACGGCGCAGCCCTGAAGGCCTCGGAGGCGCTCCGCGCGGAGGCCGGCATCGAACCGGATCCCGTACCGGTGAAGGCCACCAAGGAGACGCAGATCATCGCGATCTACGGCAAGGGCGGTATCGGCAAGTCGTTCACGCTGGCCAACCTCAGCTACATGATGGCTCAGCAGGGCAAGAAGGTCCTGCTCATCGGGTGCGACCCGAAGAGCGACACCACCTCATTGTTGTTCGGCGGACGCGCCTGCCCGACGATCATTGAGACCTCGACCAGGAAGAAGCTCGCCGGCGAGCAGGTCGCGATCGGCGACGTGTGCTTCAAGCGCGATGGCGTCTACGCCATGGAACTCGGCGGGCCCGAGGTCGGGCGTGGCTGCGGCGGACGCGGCATCATCCACGGCTTCGAGCTGCTGGAGAAGCTCGGCTTCCACGAGTGGGGCTTCGACTACGTCCTCCTCGACTTCCTCGGCGACGTGGTCTGCGGAGGCTTCGGCCTCCCGATCGCCCGCGACATGTGCCAGAAGGTCATCGTCGTCGGTTCGAACGACCTGCAGTCGCTCTACGTCGCCAACAACGTCTGCTCGGCGGTGGAATACTTCCGCAAGCTCGGCGGCAACGTCGGTGTCGGCGGCCTCGTCATCAACAAGGACGACGGAACCGGCGAGGCCCAGGCCTTCGCGGCAGCGGTCGGCATCCCGGTCCTGGCCTCGATCCCGGCCGACGACGACATCCGCAAGAAGAGCGCGAACTACGAGATCATCGGCCGGCCCGAGAGCCCCTGGGGCTCGCTGTTCGCCGATCTTGCGCAGAACGTCCACGAGGCGGCCCCGAACCATCCGACGCCTCTCAGCCAGGACGGGCTGTTGGGCCTGTTCAAGGGCGAGGCCGTCGGCCGCGGCGTCACCCTGGTACCCGCCACCTTCGAGGACATGTGCGGCACGACGCAGATCGTGAAGCCATCCCTCGAAGTCGTCTACGACGAGGTCTGACGCATCATGGCCGTCACCCTCGACATCGCCGATCTCCGCGCCCGTAAGGAGCGTCCGGCTTCGAGCCTGGCCCCGGTGCCGTCCGCTTCGGCCGAGGTCGTGAACCTTGCGGCCGTGAAGGGGGATGGCCTCGGCTGCCATTCCGGCAAGGACACGATGCGGGCGGCCGCCGAGGCCGCCGGCATGTCCGACACCCTGGAGCAACTCCGGAAGGACTATCCGACCGGCCCGCACGATCAGCCCCAGAGCATGTGCCCGGCCTTCGGCTCGCTCCGGGTCGGCCTGCGGATGCGCCGCACGGCGACGATCCTCTCCGGCTCGGCGTGCTGCGTCTACGGCCTGACCTTCACCTCGCACTTCTATGGCGCCAAGCGGAGCGTCGGCTACGTGCCCTTCAACTCCGAGACCCTCGTTACCGGAAAGCTGTTCGAAGATATCCGCGAAGCGGTTTTCCAGGTGGCCAAGCCCACCGAGTACGACGCGGTTGTCGTCATCAACCTCTGCGTGCCAACGGCCTCTGGCGTGCCCTTGCGCCTGTTGCCGAAGGAGATCGACGGAGTCCGCATCATCGGGATCGACGTTCCCGGCTTCGGGGTCCCCACCCATGCCGAGGCCAAGGACGTCCTGGCCGGCGCGATGCTGAAGTTCGCGCGCGCCGAGGCCGAGCAGGGACCCGTCCAGGCGCCCCGCACCGGCCGGGCCGAGCGCCCGACCGTGGCCCTCCTCGGCGAGATGTTCCCCGCCGATCCGGTCGTCATCGGTGGACTTCTGGAGCCGCTGGGCCTGAGTGCCGGTCCCGTGGTGCCCACACGGGAATGGCGCGAGCTCTACGCGGCGCTCGACTGCACCGCCGTGGCGGCGATCCACCCCTTCTATACCGCTTCGCTCCGCGAGTTCGCCGCGGCCGGGCGGCCGATCGTCGGCTCGGCACCCGTCGGGCACGACGGCACCGCCGACTGGCTCGATCGCATCGGTGAGGCCTGCGCCGTGCCGCGCGCCACCGTGGAGGCGGCTAAGAACCGCATCCTGCCCATGATCACGGGTGCGCTCGCTGCCAACCCCATTCGGGGGCGGATCACGCTGTCAGGCTACGAAGGCTCCGAACTGCTGGTCGGCCGCCTCCTTGTGGAGAGTGGTGCGGATCTCGCCTATGTGGGCACCGCCTGCCCACGCACCCCCCATTCGGAGGCCGACCGGGACTGGCTCGAGGCCCGTGGCGTCACGGTTCGCTACCGGGCGTCCCTCGAGGACGACCTCGCGGCCCTGATGGATGTCCGACCCGACCTCGCCATCGGCACGACGCCGGTGGTGCAGAAGGCCAAGGCGCTCGGTATTCCCGCTCTCTACTTCACCAACCTGATCTCGGCCCGTCCGCTCATGGGCGTGGCAGGAGCCGGCTCCCTCGCCAAGGTCATCAATGCCGCGCTGGGCAACCGCGCGCGCTTTGATGCCATGCGGGATTTCTTCGACGGTGTCGGCGAGGGCCACGCCGCCGGCATTTGGGAAGACGTGCCGAAGCTCCGTCGAAACGTCGCTTCCGCGGTACGAGCGAAGCCCGCCCACGATCCGATCGGGGAGATGGTCTGATGCTCGTCCTCGATCACGACCGGGCGGGCGGCTACTGGGGCGCCGTCTACGTCTTCACCGCCATCAAGGGGCTGCAGGTCGTCATCGACGGTCCGGTGGGCTGCGAGAACCTGCCGGTGACCTCGGTGCTGCACTACACCGACGCGCTGCCGCCGCACGAACTGCCCATCGTGGTCACGGGCCTCGCCGAGGAGGAACTCGGCCGCCACGGCACCGAGGCCGCGATGAAGCGGGCACACGCCACCCTCGACCCGGCTCAGCCGAGCGTGGTCGTCACCGGCTCCATCGCCGAGATGATCGGCGGCGGCGTGACGCCGGAGGGCACCAACCTTCAGCGCTTCCTGCCGCGCACCATCGACGAGGACCAGTGGCAGACCGCCGACCGGGCCATGTCCTGGCTCTGGCAGGAATACGGCGCCAAGCGCTTCGCCAAGAAGGGCATTCCGGCCCGACCGGAGCGCCAGGAAGGCGTGAAGCCGCGGGTGAACCTGATCGGGCCCGCCTACGGCACCTTCAACATGCCCTCGGATCTGGCCGAGATCCGCCGCCTGGTGGAAGGCATCGGCGCCGAGGTGAACCTCGTCTTCCCCCTCGGCTCGCACCTCGCCGACGTGCCCGCCCTCGTGAACGCGGACGCCAACATCTGCCTCTACCGCGAGTTCGGCCGCCTGCTCTGCGAGGCCCTGGAGCGTCCCTACTTCCAGGCGCCCATCGGCATCCATTCGACGACGCGGTTCCTGCGTGCTCTCGGCGAGGCACTCGGCCTCGATCCCGAGCCGTTCATCGAGCGCGAGAAGCACACCACGATCAAGCCGATCTGGGATCTCTGGCGCTCGGTGACGCAGGATTTCTTCGGGACGGCGAGCTTCGGGATCGTGGCCTCGGAGACCTATGCGCGGGGTGTCCGGCACTTTCTCGAGGACGAGATGGGGCTGCCCTGCCACTTTTCGGAGTCTCGCAAGGCCGGTGCGAAGACCGACAACGCCGCCATTCGCGAGATGATCGCGAAGAATCCGCCCTTGGTCCTTTTCGGGTCCTTCAACGAGCGGATGTACGCGGCCGAAGCGGGCGCCCGCGCCGTGTTCGTGCCGGCCTCCTTCCCCGGAGCGATCATCCGGCGGCACACCGGCACACCCTTCATGGGCTTCGCCGGCGCGACCTACCTCGTCCAGGAGGTCTGCAACGCGCTCTTCGACATGCTCTTCCACATCCTGCCGCTCGCGCGCGACATGGACAAGGTCGAGGCGACTCCGGCGCGCCTCCACCGCGAGCTGCCCTGGGACGAGGCCGCCCGCGCCCGTCTCGACGAGCTCGTCGAGGCCCATCCCGTGCTGGTGCGGATCTCGGCGGCCAAGCGCCTGCGCGACGCGGCCGAGCACGTCGCCCGGGTCGAGGGCGGAACGCGTGTCGTCATCGGCCATGTCGAGCGCGCCCGCGCCGAAGCCAGCCTGGGAGCCGCCGCATGAGCGCGCCTTCCGGCCTCAATCCCCATTCCCTTTCCGGCTGGTACGGCGCGGCGCCGTCCAGCTGGTCGATGCCGACCCCGCGCGTCCCGAACCGGATGCGTCCCGCCGCGGAACGCCAGGAGGAGACCCATCCCATGCAACGTTCGCTGAATCCGGTGTCGCGCCTGCATCAGGACGAGGTCCAGTTTCGGATCATCCTGGCCTCCACCTATCCCTTCTTCTTGGTCGCCGCGCTCGCGCAGCGCGTGATTCCGCAAGCCAAGAGCACATTGCCGCAGCAGCGACGCTCGGTCTTCGCGGAGGCGCGGGCCATGGCCGTCTCGGCGATCCCCTTCGTCTTCATGGGGTGACCCCCCAGGGAGGATCCGTAGTTCCGCTGCGGCGCCCCCCTGACCTGATTTGCCCTCGGGTCGAGGCACTATGCCCGCCCCCAATCGACCTCCCGTCCGAACAGGCGGGAAGGACCGCCGAAGCCGCGCCGCGCGGCCGCAGGCGCACCCCGCCGTCTCCCGTCCCACGGGCGCGGCTAGTCAAAGCGGAGGTTTGAACCGATGGCCAATGGCATTGTCGAGAAACCGAGCAGCCTGTCCGGGCTGACGGAACCGGAAGCCAAGGAGTTCCACGCGATCTTCTTGACGAGCTTCATCATCTTCACGGCGATCGCCGTGGTCGCCCACATCCTCGTGTGGCTGTGGCGCCCGTGGCTGCCCGGACCGAAGGGCTACGCCGCCCTCGAGACGGCGGCCCAGGGCGTCGTCTCCCTGCTCTCCTGAGAAGGACCCTCATCATGCACAAGGTCTGGCTTCTCTTCGATCCGCGCCGCACCCTGGTGGCGCTCTTCACCTTCCTGTTCATTCTGGCGCTGCTGATCCACTTCATCTTGCTCAGCACCGACCGGTTCAACTGGCTGGAAGGCCCCAAGGCGCCGCGCGCGGCCAATGCGCAGACGCTGGTTCTCCCGACGATGCCCGCCTGATCAGGCCGGCATCGAAAGCAGAGTACCTCGAAAACGGATGATCGGCGGGCTGGCCACGAGCCACCCGTCGACCATCGCCGACAAGTCTGGTGATGGGCCTGGGAGGTCGCGATGGCGATGCTGAGTTTCGAACGAAAATACCGCGTCCGCGGCGGCACGCTGGTCGGCGGAGATCTGTTCGATTTCTGGGTCGGGCCGTTCTATGTCGGCTTCTTCGGCGTCACGACGCTATTCTTCTCGGTGCTGGGCACGGCCCTGATCATCTACGGCGCGGCGCTCGGGCCGACCTGGAACATCTGGCAGATTAACATCGCGCCCCCCGACCTCAAATACGGGCTCGCTCTGGCGCCTCTCCAGGAGGGCGGCCTCTGGCAGATCATCACCTTCTGTGCGGTGGGCGCCTTCGCCTCCTGGGCCCTGCGGGAGGTCGAGATCTGTCGTAAGCTGGGCATCGGCTACCACGTGCCCTTCGCCTTCTCGGTCGCGATCTTCGCCTATGTCACGCTGGTGGTGATCCGGCCGCTGCTGATGGGTGCCTGGGGGCACGGCTTTCCCTACGGCATCCTCTCCCATCTCGATTGGGTTTCGAACACCGGCTACCAGTATCTGCACTTCCACTACAATCCAGCGCATATGCTGGCGGTGACGTTCTTCTTCACGACAACGCTGGCGCTCTCGCTCCACGGCTCATTGATCCTGTCCTCCACCAATCCTGGCAAGGGCGAGGTGGTGAAGACCCCCGAGCACGAGGACACCTTCTTCCGCGACACCATCGGCTACTCGATCGGAACCTTGGGCATCCACCGGCTCGGCCTGTTCCTGGCCTTGTCGGCCGGGTTCTGGAGTGCGGTCTGCATCGTCATCAGCGGTCCGATCTGGACCCGTGGCTGGCCCGAGTGGTGGGGCTGGTGGCTCAATCTCCCGGTCTGGCGCTGATCTCGAAAATGGGAGGCTCGTGACACCATGGCCTACTACCAGAACATCTTCTCCGAAGTTCAGGTCCGCCCGATCTCGCCGGACCTCGGCATCCCGGTCGACTCGAACAGGCGCTGGGGCACCCCGTTCAACTCCTACCTGTTCGGCCTCATCGGCAACGCCCAGGTCGGACCGATCTATATCGGCTATCTCGGGGCACTCTCCTTCGCCTGCGGCCTGATCGCCTTCGAGATCATCGGCCTCAACATGTGGGCGAGCGTGAATTGGGATCCGATCCAGTTCGTGCGCCAGCTTCCCTGGCTGGCCCTCGAACCGCCGCGACCGCAATACGGCCTGCGGGTCCTGCCGCCCCTGGCCGAGGGCGGGTGGTGGCTGATCGCCGGTTTCTTCCTCACCGCCTCGGTACTGCTCTGGTGGCTGCGCCTGTTCCGCCGGGCCAAGGCGCTCGGCCTCGGCTATCACGTGCCCTGGGCCTTCGCCTCTGCGATCTGGCTGTTCCTGGTCCTCGGCTTCATCCGGCCGGTGCTGATGGGGTCCTGGAGCGAGGCAGTGCCCTTCGGCATCTTCCCGCACCTCGACTGGACCGCCGCCTTCTCACTGCGCTACGGCAACCTGTTCTACAATCCCTTCCACATGCTCTCGATCGTCTTCCTCTACGGGTCGACCCTGCTCTTCGCGATGCATGGCGGGACCATCCTTGCGGTGAGCCGCTTCGGTGGCGAGCGTGAGATCGACCAGATCGTCGACCGCGGGACCGCCACCGAGCGCGCCGCCCTGTTCTGGCGCTGGACCATGGGCTTCAACGCCACCATGGAATCGGTCCACCGCTGGGCCTGGTGGTTCGCGGTCCTGACGACGCTCACCGGCGGCATCGGCATCCTGCTCACCGGCACCGTCGTCGACAACTGGTACCTCTGGGCGGTCAAGCACGGCGTCGCCCCGTCCTATCCGCAGGTCTATCCGCCCGTCATCGATCCGTTGAGCGTGTCGCCCACCACCATTCCCGGGGGAGCTCCATGAAGACCTTCTTCACCGTCCTCGGAGCCTCCATCGCCTTCTTCCTCACGGTGGCGATGGTGGGGTTGACCGACTGGGATCGACCGCCGCTGGCGGTCCATCAGAACGGCTTTCGCGGCACCGCGATGGCGCAGGTCCATACCCGCGAAGGCGTCGAGGAAACCAAGGCGGCCAACCTCGCGCCGGCTCCCGCCGATCCGGCCGAGCCCGGCGAGGAACTCGCCGGCACGACCTACGAGAACGTCCAGGTTCTCAAGAACGTCAGCGTCAATGAATTCAATCGGCTGATGGCTTCGATGACCGAATGGGTCAGCCCCGAGCAGGGTTGTACCTATTGCCACAACACCGAGAACATGGCCGACGACAGTCTCTATCAGAAGAAGGTCGCGCGCCGGATGCTGCAGATGACGCAGCACATCAACAGTTCCTGGAAGGAAAACCACGTCGGCGGCGCCGGTGTCACCTGCTACACCTGTCACCGCGGGCAGCCGGTGCCGGCCAACATCTGGTTCACCCAGCCGGGTCCCAACCGGCCCGGCGGCTTCATCGCCCGCAACAACGGGCAGAACATGGCCGCACCCTCGGTCGGCCTGGCTTCGTTGCCCTACGATACCCTCACCGAGTATCTCGCAGACAAGAACATCGACAACAACGCGATCCGGGTGAATGCGACGACGGCGCTGCCGACGACGAAGGGCAAGCCGATCCAGGATGCCGAGAAGACCTACGGATTGATGATCCATATGTCGGAAGGCCTCGGGGTGAACTGTACCTTCTGCCACAACACCCGGGCGATCTCGAACTGGTCGCAGAGCACGCCGCAGCGGACCACCGCCTGGCATGGCATCCGGATGGTGCGGGACATCAACGGCAACTATCTCGAGCCGCTGCTGTCGACCTTCCCGCCGAACCGCCTCGGCGCCCTCGGCGACGTTCCGAAGGTCAATTGCACCACCTGCCACAACGGTGTCAGCAAGCCGCTGAACGGGGCTCACGTGATCGATGCCTATCCGGAACTCGCGAAATCCACCGAAACCGCGAGTGCGGCTGACCCCAAAGCGCCCGAAACCATAGCTCCGATGCAGCAACCGGTGCCTGCACCGCAATAGACAGAGCCGTTGCATATAGAGCGAGAAACGCCGCTGGGACCAACCCAGCGGCGTTTCGATATTCTGACGTTCAGGATGGTGAAGGTCGGCGAAGACCTCTTCCGTCTTACTTCTTGGTCGCCAGGTAGGCGATCACGTCGTCGATTTTCTTGTCGTCGGGATAGCCGGCGAAGACCATTTTGGTCCCAGGCACCTTGGCCTTCGGGTTCTTGAGCCACTCGTGCAGGTTGGCCTCGTCCCAGGTGATTCCGGACCCCTTGAGGGCGGCCGAATAGGTGTAGCCTTCCTCGGAGGCTGCCTTGCGCCCGACGACGCCCGTCAGGTTGGGCCCGACACCATTCTTGCCGAATGCATGGCAGGCCTTGCAGGGCGCGAACGCCTTCTCGCCCGCTGCGGCATCGCCCTCTGCGTGCGCTGCCATCGGGAGCAGGGCGGCGAACAGGGCACCGAAGATCGTATACCGCATGGAGTTTCCTCTCAGATCACTTTGGTGACCTGACATACGTAAAGCGCGACACCCGAAAGTAATCCGAACGAACACGGCGTTCACGGCAACGTGATGAGATTGGATCGGATTAATTCGGACCTTCGTATGGTCGCCGATGGGCTCGATCCCTACCCTAAACAAATAGTGCGCAATCGATCGCATTGGGTGGAGCGATGCCGATCCAGCCGTCCGATGTCTGTCAGTTTCTCGATCGCTCTGGATGGAGCCAAGCGCGCCTTGCCTGGGAACTCGGCATCAATCAGCCGCGGATCTCGCGCTTCATCACCGGTATGAAGAGGCCGAACCGCGAGCTGGAGCGCGTGCTGGAGGTATTCTTCACCGAGGATCCGCGGGCCCGAAAGGCCTCGCGGAGGAACCGGACGGCGCTTCGAAACCCCGACGGCACGGGACCCGGTCTCCCGTAGAGCGGCGCCGGCACCGTACGCCATCCATGCCGTTCCGGTATCGATCCATCCAGTCTTTGAGTTGGACGGGCGGCAGAAACGCGCCGTAGCCTTCGTCTTGCAAACGGTCGCCGAGGTCCCGCCAGGGCGCCGACGAGAATGACCGATGTCCACCGAGGCGAAGACCGGGTGGTCCGCTCTCAGGGAGAGACGCCATGGGCGCCGGTCTGGTCATGACCGCGGCGAAGCGGAGCCGTGTACGGCTCCTCATCGTCATGATGCTGTTTATCGCCACCACCATCAACTATGCCGACCGCGCGACGCTCTCGATTGCCGGTCCGTCGCTCGCCAAGGATCTCGGCCTCGACGCCGTCTCCATGGGTTATGTGTTCTCGGCCTTCGCCTGGTCCTACGTTCTCGCCCAGCTGCCCGGCGGATGGCTCCTCGACCGCTACGGCGCCAAGTGGGTCTATGCCGCCGCCATCTTCCTGTGGTCGACCTTCACCCTGATGCAGGGGGCAGTGGGCTTCTTCACCGGCTTCGCCGCGGTCGCCGTGCTGTTCAGCCTGCGCTTTCTCGTCGGCCTGGCCGAAGCCCCCGTGTTTCCGGCCAACGCGCGCATCACGGCGGCGTGGTTTCCCACCTCCGAGCGCGGCACCGCTTCGGCCTTCTTCAACTCGTCGCAATACTTTGCGACGGTGCTGTTCACGCCCCTGATGGGCTGGGTGGTGCACCATTACGGCTGGCACCATGTCTTCACGCTGATGGGTGCCCTCGGCATCGCCTTCGCTCTGCTCTGGACCCAGGTGATCCATGGGCCGAAGGAGCACCCGGCGATCAACCAAGCCGAGCGCGACTACATCGAAGAGGGTGGGGCCCTGCTCGACATGGACGGGCATGGGGCCGGTGCGCAGGCGAATACAGGCAGGACGATCAAGCAGCTTCTCTCGAACCGCATGTTCTTGGGCATCTATATCGGTCAGTACTGCATCACCACGCTGACATACTTCTTCCTCACGTGGTTCCCGGTCTACCTCGTGAAGGAACGCGGCCTGTCGATCCTGCAGGCCGGCTTCGCCGCGGTGCTGCCGGCGCTCTGCGGCTTCATCGGCGGCATCCTGGGGGGCTGGCTCTCCGATTTGCTGCTCAAGCGCGGCTACTCGCTGACCGCCTCACGGAAAATCCCGATCGTCGGCGGTATGCTGCTCTCGATGAGCATCATCGGCTGCAACTACGTCCAGGCAGATGCGGTGGTGATCGGCCTGATGGCTCTGGCCTTCTTCGGCAAGGGCATCGGGGCTCTCGGCTGGGCGGTGGTCTCCGACACGTCGCCACGCTCCACCGGCGGTCTGAACGGTGGCCTCTTCAACACCTTCGGGAACACCGCCGGCATCACCACGCCGATCGCCATCGGCTACATCGTCCAGCAGACCGGGTCGTTCAACGGCGCCCTGGTCTTCGTCGGCCTGAACGCACTCGTTGCGGTGTTCTGCTATCTCGTCATCGTCGGTGAGATCAGACGCGTGGAACTGCGCTAGACGGCGCCTTTTCTTCGGACCGGCATGGAACCGCGGCCGTGGGGAACCCGGCGGCCGCATCGTCGCTGCGAGGCGTGATGCTCGATTTCGGCCAACTCCGCTGCTTCGCCGCCGTCGCGGAGGAGCTGCATTTCGGCCGGGCCGCCGCTCGGTTGAACATGACCCAGCCGCCGCTGTCGCGGCAGATCCAGGTTCTGGAACGGGTTCTCGATGTCCAGCTTCTCGATCGGACAAGCCGTTCGGTACGGCTCACCGCCGCCGGACGCAGCTTCCTGCCCGAAGCGCTGCGAATCCTGAGACTCGCAGAAACGGCGACCTATGTGACGCGTCAGGTCGCTGCCGGACGAGCAGGCGTCCTCAAGCTCGGGTTCACCGCGGCCTCGGCCTACGATTTCCTGCCGCGCCTCGTCATCGCCTGCCGAAGCGCGATGCCGGAGGTGACCCTCTCACTGCGCGAGATGGTGACCAAGGATCAGATCGAGGCGATCCTCTCGGGGCAGATCGATGCAGGCTTCATCCGCCCGCCCATCAACCATCCCGAACTCGAAGCCGAGCAGGCGCTTGCCGAGCCGCTGGTCGTCGCGCTGCCGGCGGATCATGCTCTGGCCGACCGAACGACCCTCGGACTCGAAGATCTTCGCAGCGAGTCCCTCGTGGGCTACGCGCCACATGAGGCGAGTTACTTCCACGATCTGCTGATCGGTCTCTTCGCCGGAGCCGGCCTGCAACCGCACGTCGTCCAGCAACTCACCCAGATCCACTCGATCCTGGCCCTGGTGCGCGCCGGTATCGGGATCGCCCTGGTCCCGGCGGCGGCCGAGCGCCTGCGCTTCGAGGGCATCGACTTTCGGCCTCTCGCCCTTGCGGTCCCCCGACCGGCCGAGCTTCACTTGGCCTGGAAGCGGGATAGCGACGTCCCGCTCCTGACTCATCTGCGCGCGCTCCTGGGGGAGCTGAGCTGAGACGGACCGGCGATCGATGCGATGTCGGCATCGATCGATCCACCCTTTGGCTTGGACCGGCATCGTCGGGATTTCTAGAACTCTGGACGCCAGACGGTGCGCAGACGCCGCGGCAGTTGGTTCGGGAGAACGCTCATGGCCTTCGATTCGACAGCCCCATCACCGCAAGGCGCCTCCCGCCCTCCGACCGTGACCGCCATGAAGGTGGTGCCGGTCGCCGGTCGCGACAGCATGCTGCTCAACCTGAGCGGCGCCCACGGCCCGTTCTTCACGCGCAATCTCGTCATTCTCTCCGATTCCACCGGCGCCACGGGCCTGGGCGAAGTGCCCGGCGGCGAGCGCATTCGCCAGACGCTCGAGGATGCCCGCGACCTCATTATCGGCCGGCCGATCGGCGATTGGCAGGCGGTGCTCAACGCGATGCGTACGCGTTTCGCCGATCGCGATGCCGGTGGCCGGGGTCTCCAGACCTTCGATCTGCGCGTGACCATCCACGCCGTCACGGCTGTCGAATCCGCTTTCCTCGATCTGCTCGGGCAATTTCTCGACGTACCGGTGGCTGCCCTTCTCGGTGAGGGCCAGCAGCGCGACGCCGTCGAGATGCTGGGCTACCTTTTCTACATCGGCGACCGCCGCCGCACCGAGCTTCCCTACCGGGAGCCGGAGCACCGCGATGGCTGGTTCCGCCTGCGCGACGAAGAGGCCCTGACTCCCGACGCGGTGGCACGCCTCGCGGAGGCCGCTTACGAGATCTACGGCTTCAACGATTTCAAGCTGAAGGGCGGCGTCCTGTCCGGCGAAGAGGAGATCGCGGCGGTGACCGCGATCCACGAGCGCTTTCCGAAAGCACGCGTCACCCTCGATCCGAACGGCGCCTGGTCGCTGAGGGAGGCGATCGCGTTGTGTAAGGGCCGAGGCGACGTGCTCGCCTACGCGGAGGACCCCTGTGGCGCCGAGGATGGATTTTCCGGCCGCGAGATCATGGCCGAGTTCCGGCGTGCCACCGGCCTGCCCACCGCGACGAATATGATCGCTACCGACTGGCGGCAGATGAACCACGCCATCCAACTTGGCTCGGTCGACATTCCGCTGGCCGATCCGCATTTCTGGACTCTCGCCGGATCGGTCCGCGTCGCCCAGCTATGCCGCGACCACGGGCTGACCTGGGGGTCGCATTCGAACAACCACTTCGACGTGTCGCTGGCGATGTTCACGCACGTGGCCGCCGCCGCGCCCGGCCGGGTCACCGCCATCGACACTCACTGGATCTGGCAGGACGGCCAGCGCCTGACGAAGGAGCCCCTGCAGATCAAGGGCGGCCTCGTGAAGGTGCCCGCGCGTCCAGGCCTCGGGATCGAACTCGATTGGGCCGAGGTGGAGGCCGCGCATGCGCTCTACCAGCGCCACGGCCTCGGCGCCCGCGACGACGCCGCGGCGATGCAGTTCCTGATTCCCGACTGGACCTTCGACAACAAGCGCCCCTGCCTCGTCAGATGATCCTTCCGTCCACGCGGACCGCAAAAATCTTGGAGACGCGACGATGACCGACATCCTCACCAACCGGTTCAAGTCGGCCCTGAACGCCGGAGAGCAGCAGATCGGCCTGTGGTGCAGCCTCGCCAGCCCGATCTCGACCGAGGTCGTCGCCGGTTCCGGGTTCGACTGGCTGCTCCTCGATATGGAGCACTCGGCCAACGACCTGCGCGACGTCTATGCGCAGGTGCAGTCGATGATGGAGAGCCGGGCCCACGCGATGGTCCGGGTGCCGAGCGACGAGCCCATCACCATCAAGCGCATTCTCGACACCGGCGTGCAGTCGCTGATGATCCCCAACATCGACGATGCCGACCAGGCGCGCCGCGCCGTCGCCGCGACGCGCTATGCCCCGCGCGGCGTGCGCGGTTTCTCGCAGGCACCCCGGGCCGCCCGCTTCGGCCGCATCCCCGATTACCATGCTCGCTGCGAGGCGGAGATCTTCGTCGCGGTGCAGATCGAATCGCGCCGCGCCCTGGACAACCTGGAGGAGATCGCGGGTGTCGAGGGCGTCGACGGTGTCTTCATCGGACCCGGCGACCTCTCCACCAGCCTCGGCTACCTCGGCCAGCAGAACCATGCCGACGTCGTCAATGTGGTGCAGGAAACCATCGCCCGCATCCGCGGCAGCGGCAAGCATGCCGGCATCCTCACCGCCAACGAGGAACTCGCCCATCGCTACATCGAGGCGGGCACCCGCTTCACCGCCGTCGGTTCGGATATGGGTCTGCTCGCCCGCACATCCGAAGCGCTCGCCACACGCTTCCGCTGACGCAAGCACCTGGGAGACAGATATGAACGTCGGATTCATCGGCCTCGGGATCATGGGCGCGCCCATGGCCGGCCACCTCATCGCTGGCGGACACAGCCTCGCCCTCAAGACTCGCCGGCAGGTACCCGAGGCCTTGGTCTCGGCCGGCGGTAACGCCTGTGCGACCGCCGCCGAGGTCGCGGAGCGCTCTGACGTCGTCATCCTGATGCTGCCCGACACACCCGACGTCGAGGCCGTGCTGTTCGGCGGGGACGGCGTCGCCGAGGGCGTCAAGCGCGGGGCGGTGGTGGTCGACATGAGCTCGATCTCGCCCATCGCGACCCGTGACTTCGCGGCGCGCCTCGCCGAGAGAGGCGTGGAATACCTCGATGCGCCAGTCTCGGGCGGCGAGGTCGGTGCGAAGAATGCCGCGCTCTCGATCATGGTCGGAGGCAAGGCGGACGCCTTCGAGCGGGTGAAGCCGCTCTTCGACCTGATGGGCAAGACGGTGACGCACGTGGGCGACACCGGCGCGGGCCAGGTCGCCAAGGTCGCGAACCAGATCATCGTTGCGCTGACGATCGAGGCGGTGGCCGAGGGGCTGCTCTTCGCCTCGAAGGCCGGAGCCGATCCGGCCAAAGTCCGTCAGGCGATCACCGGCGGCCTCGCCACCTCGCGCATCCTCGAACTGCACGGCGAGCGCATGATCAAGCGGACCTTCGATCCAGGCTTCCGCATCGCCCTGCATCAGAAGGATCTGAACCTCGCCCTGGAAGGCGCCAAGTCCCTCGGCCTCGCCTTGCCCGGAACGGCGCTGGCCCAGCAGCTCTTCTCGGTCTGTGCCGCCAACGGCGCCGGCGACAAGGACCATTCCGCCCTCGTGCGCGCCCTCGAAATCATGGGCAACCATCCGGTGGCGGAGTGCTGACCACCCTGAGCCTTCGCCCGGTCAGGTCCGGGCGAAGGCCGCCGCGTCGGCCACCTGCGCAGGCGTCGGCGTCACGCCGGTGTAGCGGATGAACTGCTCGAGGCCCTGTCGCACGAGCACCGCGTGCCCCGTGATGCAGGACTTTCCCAGACGCTCCGCGGCGATCAGGAACGGTGTCCGCGAGGGTAGGGCGACGACATCGAAAGCGATCGAAGCGGCGACGATCATCGGTTCCGGGAATGCGAGAGTCGCGGCATCCGGGCCTTCCATCCCGAGCGGTGTCACGTTGATGAGGAGCGGCGCCATCCGGTCGCCAAGCTCGGTCGCGTGGGCGAATCCGTATCGTTCCGCCAGGGCAGCACCCGCCGCGCGGTTGCGCGCGACGATCGTCCCGTCCCGAAAGTCGGCGTCGCGCAGGGCTGCCACGACCGCTTTGGCCATGCCGCCGGACCCGCGCAGGAGGAAGCGCGTCGCTGGATCGATGCCATGCTGCGCCAGCAGGCTACGCACGGCGACGTAGTCGGTGTTCGAACCGGTGAGCTGGCCGCCATCGTTCACGATGGTGTTGACGCTGTCGATCGCCTGCGCGGAGGGATCAAGGGCGTCGAGGAGGGGGATCACCGCTTCCTTGAACGGCATCGAGACCGCGCAACCGCGGATGCCGAGGGCGCGGATTCCGGCGACCGCTCCCGGCAGCTCGTTGGTGGCAAAGGCCTTGTAGACGTAGTCGAGCCCGAGAAGTGCGTAGAGCCGATTGTGGAACCGGGAGCCGAAATGCCCCGGTCGCGCCGACAATGACATACACAGGGTTGTGTCGCGTCCGATCGGCGGACGCCGGGGGAGGGCTTCGACCCTGCGATCCGCGTCGTCGACCACGCTCAGGGCTCGAGCTTCGCGAAGAATTTCGGGTTCAGGGCCGCGAGGGCGAGGAGGGGCGGGGGCATAATGACGCCGGCCACCCGCATGGCACGAGCCGCCGCGCGGCAAGCGACTTGGTCGTTCGCTCCAGCCGCCGCATCGAGTTGCGCCATGACAGCCGGATCGGGTTTAGGGCTCGGAGCGGTGGCACCCGGCGGTGGCGGCGACTTGGCGGCAGCATTGGCCTGCACAAGGACAGCCTTTCCGTCGCTGACGGGCGCCCGTGTGTCACTGGTCGGAGCCTTCGTATCGGCGTTTGCCGGTCCGCTCAGACCGGATTTCTGCTGCGGATCACCACCGGCCGCCGACGGTTGTCCGTCGCTTTTGCCCGAGGCATTCGATACGGCTGTCGCCTGCTTCGGAGGCGTCGCGGCCTCCTGCTTCTTCTCCTCGGGCTTCTGCACGAAGGCGACCAATTCTTTGCACAGGTTCGCCGGCCCCTGCGAAACCTGCGCGGGCGCCGCGTCCTGGGCGTAGGCCGCGGGCGCCAGCACGGAACTCGACAGCAGCAGCGCGGCGATGGGCAGGTGTCGGATCATCTGCGGTCCCCTGAAGTCCGGGCTCTTGGTTCGGTGCGAGATCGTAGGAGGATCAGGACCGCTTCGGATGTGACGGCTCGCCGGTCGCCTTGCCGTGAGCCGACTCGCTGGTGTCGTTGGTCCGCGGATCGCCGTTCCATTTCTCGCCGACCAAGTTCGTGCCCGGCTCCGACACGCGGGCGCCGGATGTCGCGAAGGCCTGGTAGGCGAACTTCTGATTGCTCGTCAGCGCGTACATGGCGACGACGCCGAGCCCGATGGCCGCGATGACGGCGAGGATGAAGGCTTTCATGATTGGGTTCCTCGTTGCCGTCCCGGCATCCTCAGGTAGCTGGAATGGTCACTCGGCAGCAGCGGGATGGCGCCCGGACAGCTGTGGCCCACTCGCAGTCTTCGCCTGCTCCTGCTCCACCCAAAGATCGTGATGCGCGCGCGCCCAGGCAAGGTCCACCTTGCCGCTGCCCATGGCATCGTAGGCGCCCTTCATGCCGAGCGTACCGATGTAGATGTGGGCCAGGATGCCCGCGATGAAGGCAATGCCGATCAGCGAGTGGATCACCTGCATGACCTGCATGCCGTTGATGTCCAGCAGAGCGAAGGGAAACAGCATCATCAGGCCGGTCACGCTCATGGCGACGCCGAACCCGGCGACCATCCAGAAGACGCCCTTCTGACCCGCGTTGAAGCGGGCCGCATGAGGGTGCTTCTTGCCGATGAAGCCGCCGCCGGCCTTGATCCAGGCCCAGTCCAGCCGGTTGGGGATGTTGTCCTTGATCCAGACCACGAACATCATCACCACGCCGAACATGAACGGCCAGGCGAGATAGACGTGGCTGTACTTCGCCCACTGCGCCAGGGCGCCGAATGCCTCGGGGCCGATCAGCGGCATCAGCAGACGCTTGCCGAAGATGTAGTTCAGGCCCGAGAGCGAGAGGACGATGAAGCACACGGCCGTCATCCAGTGGGTGAAGCGCTCGAAGGTGTTGAAGCGCAGGATCTTCCGGCCGGATTCCTGGCTGTGCTCCGTGAGGATGCGCCCGCGCCAGAGGAAGAACGCGCCCAGCGCGGCTATCATGCCGAGGATGAAGGCGGCACCGATCCACGGAAGGTAATGCTCGCGGAACGACTGATACTCGCGACCCTGCGGCTGGATCAGGTTGGCGGCCTTCCGGTCCGGAATGCTGATCCGACCGGTGATCTTGTCCGCGTTCTTGAAGAGAAATTCTTCGTTCACCGAATCCGCCGTGGGCTTGGCGCCCATGGGGTTCTGCCCGTCCTGCGTCATCGGGTTCTGGGCCTGCGCCGGTTCGAACGCTGCCGGCGCGGCCAGGAGCGTCGTCGCGACGAAGAGGGTGCTGAAGAGCGTGACTGCCCGCCGCATCGGCGTTCCTTTCGATGGCGTGTCGTCTTGGAGCCGCCGGACGGCCGCCGGCTCCAGGGGCGAGGAGGCGATCAGATCGCCACGGTCTCGCGGTAGGCCGTCTTCCAGCCCCAGGCGCCGGAGCCGTAGCCGCGCTTGATCACGCGCTGCTTGTAGATCTCGGCGATCATCTCGCCGTCGCCGGCGAGCAGGGCCTTGGTCGAGCACATCTCGGCGCAGAGCGGCAGCTTGCCCTCGGCGAGGCGGTTCGAACCGTACTTCTCGTACTCGGCCACCGACAGGTCCGGCTCAGGACCGCCCGAACAGTAGGTGCACTTGTCCATCTTGCCGCGCGAGCCGAAGTTTCCGACGCGCGGATACTGGGGTGCACCGAAGGGGCAGGCATAGAAGCAGTAGCCGCAGCCGATGCAGATGTCCTTGGAATGCAGCACCACGGCATCGGCCGTGGTGTAGAAGCAGTTCACCGGACAGACCGCGGCGCAGGGGGCGTCGGTGCAGTGCATGCACGCCATCGAGACCGAGCGCTCGCCGGGCTTGCCGTCGTTGAGGGTCACCACGCGGCGACGATTGATGCCCCAAGGCACCTCGTGTTCGTTCTTGCAGGCGGTGACGCAGGCGTTGCACTCGATGCAACGGTCGGCGTCACAGAGGAACTTCATGCGGGCCATGGTCGATGCGCTCCTCTCACGCGGCCTTGATCTGGCATAGGGTACACTTCGTCTCCTGCATGCCCGTCACAGGATCGAAGCCGTAGGTGGTGACCGAGTTGACGCTCTCGCCGAGCACCACCGGGTCGGTGCCCTTCGGGTAGTAGTCGCGCATGTCCTTGCCTTCGTACCAACCCGAGAAGTGGAAGGGCATGAACGCGACGCCCTTGCCGACGCGGTCGGTCACGAGCGCCTTCATCTTGGCCTTCGAGCTGTTCTCGGCGCCCGTGACCCAGACCCAGGACCCGTCCTTGATGCCGCGCTCGGCGGCATCGCCCGTGTTGATCTCGACGAACATGTCCTGCTGCAACTCGGCGAGCCACGGGTTCGAGCGTGTTTCCTCGCCACCGCCCTCATATTCGACCAGGCGGCCCGAGGTGAGGATGATGGGGAAGTCGCGCGCCACGTTGCGCTCGACGGCCGCCTTCTGCACCGAGAAGCCGATATTCGGCATGCGAAACTGCCGCTCGTCGGGCCGGGTCGGGTATTTGGCCACGAGATCGGGACGGGGCGAGTAGACCGGCTCGCGGTGCACCGGCACCGGGTCTGGCAGGTTCCAGGCATTCGCCCGAGCCTTGCCATTGCCGAACGGGATCACGCCATGGTCGAGGCAGACCCGCTGGATACCGCCCGACAGGTCGGTGGCCCAGCTCACGGTGTCGGGTTTGTCGCCGCCGATCTTCAAGATCGTGGCGAGCTCGTCCGCCGTCAGGTCCTTGTCCCAGCCGAGCTTCTTGAACACCCCGAAGGTGAATTCGGGGTAGCCGTCGGTGAGGTCCGAATCCTTGGTGAAGCTGTCCTCGGCCAGCAGCGTCTGGCCGTTACGCTCGGTGCCGAAGCGGGCCCGGAAGGTGCTGCCGCCGTCCTTCACGTGCAGCGACGTGTTGTAGAGGATCGCCGATCCGGGATGGCGCAACTCGGGCTTGCCCCAGCACGGCCAGGGCAGGCCGTAATAGTCGCCGCCCACCTCCGGGTCGTCCTTAGGCGCCCGAAGGGTGATCAGATCGAACTTGTGCTGGTTGCGCATATGCGCCTTCAGCCGCTCGGGGCTCTGGCCGCAATAGCCGGTCGACCAGCCGCCACGATTGATCTCCCGCAGCAGGTCCTCGGCGGACGGGACGTTGTTCTCGACCTTGATGTTCTTGAACAGCGTCTCGGCGAAGCCGAGCTTCTTGGCCAGGAGGTAGAGCACCTCGTAGTCGTTCTTCGACTCGAAGGCCGGCTTCACGATCTGCTCGCCCCACTGCAGCGAGCGGTTCGAGGCCGTGCGGGACCCGTCCATCTCGAGGGAGGTACAAATCGGCAGCAGGTAGGTGTTGTCCTGCCGGGCATCGAGGGCGGCGAAGGTGGTCGGGTGCGGGTCGGCGACCACCAGCAGCTCGAGCTTGTTCATGCCCTCTATCGCCTCGGGCAGGCGGGTCACCGTGTTGCCGCCGTGGCCGAAGACCATGAACGCCTTGATCGGGCTGCGCTGGTCGATCTGCTCCGGCGGCAGGTTCACGGCGTCGAACCAGCGCGTCGAGGTGATGCCGGGCGCCTCCATGTTTTCCTTGCGCGAGCGGGCCTTGCGGCCGGCGGCGGCGGGAACCTCGTCGAAGCGGGACTGCAGCCACTCGTAGGGCACCTCCCAGACGCGGGCCCAATGGCGCCAGCCACCCTCGACGAGACCGTAGTAGAGCGGCAGCGACGTGACATCGAGGCCGAGATCGGTCGCGCCCTGCACGTTGGTGTGGCCGCGGAAGATGTTCGCGCCGGTGCCGGGCTTGCCCACGTTACCGGTGGCGAGACACAGGATGCAGAGGGCGCGCACGTTGGCGGTGCCGACCGTGTGCTGGGTCGCGCCCATGCACCAGATCAGGGTCGCGGGCTTCTCCTTGGCGAACTTCTCAGCCACCCGGCGCAGCTGCTCGCCGGGCACGCCGGAGACGCGCTCGACCTCCTCGGGCGTCCATTTGGCGACCTCCTTGCGGACATCGTCCATGGCGTAGACGCGCTGGCTGATGAACTCCTTGTCCTCCCAGCCATTCTGGAAGACGTGCCAGAGGATGCCCCAGACCACCGGGATGTCGGTGCCGGAGCGGATGCGCACGTACTCGGTGGCGTGGGCGGCGGTGCGGGTGAAGCGCGGATCGATGACGATCATGTTCGCGCGGTTGATCTCCTTGCCGGACAGCACGTGCTGCATGGAGATCGGGTGTGCCTCGGCGGGGTTGCCGCCCAGGATGATCATCGTCTTGGCGTTGCGGATGTCGTTGTAGGAATTGGTCTGGGCACCATAACCCCAGGTGTTGGCGACGCCCGCCACCGTGGTGGAGTGGCAGATGCGCGCCTGGTGATCGACGGAGTTGGTGCCCCAGAAGGCACCGAACTTGCGCATCAGGTAGGCCGCCTCGTTGGTGAACTTGGCCGAGCCGAGCCAGTAGACCGAATCCGCGCCGTTCTTCTCGCGGATGGCGCCGAGCTTGTCGCCGATCTCCTCGATCGCCTGCTCCCAGGAGACGCGCTGCCACTGCCCGCCGACGAGCTTCATCGGGTACTTGAGGCGGCGATCGGACGAGACCAGCTCACGGATGGCCGCGCCCTTGGCGCAGTGGGTGCCGCGGTTGATCGGGCTTGCGTAGGACGGCTCCTGACCGACCCAGACGCCGTTCACCACCTCGGCGGTGACGGTACAGCCGACTGAGCAATGAGTGCAGACGTTCTTCTTGATCTGCACGTCCGGCGACGTGGCCGAAGACCCGGCCGCGCGCGCCTGACGAACCGACCCCAGTTGGATCGTGCCGGCCGCCGCGAGGGCGCCGGCGGTCAGGCCGGACTTCTTCAGGAAGCCGCGCCGGTCGAGCATTCCGGCCGCGAGGCCGGCGGCGACGGCCTGATGCTTGGTACGGCTCGCCTCGCCGCTCTTGCGCTTGGTCAGCATCGCAGGCTCACTTCTTTCCGGCGTTCGTGCTGTTCTGGAGGGTCTCGTAGCCGTTCGTCCGGTAGAACGCCTTCACCTCGTCCGTGAGGCGGTAGCGCGACCGGGTTTCGTCCGTGCCGGGGTCATAGGCCTGCGCCTCGGTGACCGAGATCGGTGAGGCCATGCCGGCCGCGGCCGCCACCGTGCCGCCGCCGAGCGCACGGAAGAACTGGCGACGGCCTAGCTGGTCCTTCTGATCCTGTCCCATCGCTCAAACTCCTCAAGCGACTCTCGCCCGAATGGACGGAACGCGATGATTCAAAGGGATGGATGCTTCAGGCATCCATCGCGAAAGCCGCCGCCTCGATCTCGAGGAAGGTGCGTCCCAGCGCACCCACCGGACGGTAGAAGCGTGCCGACCTGGCGTGCTCCAGATCGGCGAAGAAGCGCTCGCCCCACTGCGCGATGTGCCGGATGAAGAACGCGCGCGCCGCGCCGGGCTCCGCCTCGAACCGTCCGGCCGTGAGGCCCGCCATCACATCGAAGAGAATCGCGAGGTGATCCTCGGGTTCGGTCGTCGCTGGCTCTCGCTCGATGCCAAGCGCTGAAAGATCCTCGCGAACCCGGGCGAGGGGGCGCTCGTTCAGGAAGCCGGTCAGATAGTAGGAAGCGTAGGGTAGAAGCTCTCCGCGTCCGACACCGACAAACAGGGAAAAGTATTCCCGCTCGATGACATCCGCAGAATTCGTTCTGGCCGCGGAGGCAAGAGCGCCTACCTCCCGTCCCAGCACGCTATCCCCGCCCTCGAGACCTGCCAGCGCATCGAGGAGCTGTGACGTCGGAGAACGTCCGAGGAGGACCGCGAGAAGATCATATTGCTGGGCGCGAAGGTAATCGACCTCATCCACGGCCAAGTTCGTTGCCTCGGCCGGGTCGATCCAGTCCGCCACGCCGAGACCCGCTTCGGCCGAAGGCTCTGAAAACGACGCACCGGAACGCATTCGACTCCTCGACCCTTCCGGCCTCACACCGCTCTACCTGAGAGACAGCCCAGTTTGGATTGATAATAAAAAGCGTTTCGCGCAACGGCAATCGCGTTTCTCGGGATTAGCTTGGCATCGCGCCGCCATGGCGTCGCAGGCGCGATACAATCGGTGGCGATTGAAATGCGCGTGTGGCTTTTTCGGACGGATGACAGCCATCCTCCACAACGTGCGGGTTTGGCTCGACCTGTACCGCGAGCACTTGAGGCGCGCTCGGATCCACTTCCGCGACCGGCGCGACAACGAGCTCCGTTTCGCGATCATCCTCCGGGCTCGCGGGGGGGGCCGGGGCGGGCTGCGGGGGATGGCCGGTCATGATGCGCTCGACCATTGCCTTGATGTCGTCCGTGGGCAGCATCGGACCGAGTCCAGGAACGCCGCCGGGCGTGTTCCAGTCATAGGCGTATTCCCGTGCTTCGCTGACGAAGTCGCGAATGGCCGGATCAACCGACCACATCCTCCGAAGGGCGGCCTTTCGCAGAACCGCCGGAATACCGGCTCGGAGGAAGGGCGCGAGTTCGGTCTCCGCGGTCAGATCCTCGATCCTGGGCAATCGGGCGATCGCTTCCGCCAGGCTTTCGGCCTGCGTCGTCGATTCCTGCGTGGACTGCGCTTCGATGGCCGCCTGAGGTTCGGGCGGGGAATGGGGCGTCACCATCCCCGGCACAGCCTGCACGCGTTCCTGGCGACGAACCTCTCGCTTGCGCCGCGCCCAGCGCGACAGGATCCCTTCGCTCATTCGCCGCGCCCTTTGCCCTGACCACCGCGTGCCAGCGCTTCCGGGTCGGCGCGGTCGCGCTTGCGCTTCTCGAATTTCCGTTCGACGTGGAAGGCCTCGAAGAAGGCGAGCAGGATCCCCTGGCATTCCGTCGGCATCGGCACGGTCTCCGCGATCTCACCGATGCCCTCGGCCATCGCCTCACCCTCGTAGGGGTCCGCCGTCACGGTCGCGATCTCGTAGGCGTCTTCGCCGAGCTTCCGGAGGGCGACCCACAGAGAGGGTCGACCCGAGACGAGATTGTCGCGGTAATGGGACGTTTCCGCAGGGTGCAGCAGGACCTCATAGGCGCCTGCATAGAAAACCGTTTCCTCCTCCGTCTCCGATAGCGTCGTCCAGTTCGCCACAGGGGGCGCAGCTGGAAGCGCGGCGACGGGAAGCCAAGCATGCGTCGCCCAGGGGCCACGCAGGCGCCGACGTGCCACGAGGATGCCGACCTCGAAGTGTTTCTGGGGCATGGCCCGATCCTGCATGGGTCCGCGGGACACCTGCCCGGCGTTCATTGCATCAACGCATGATAAATCGTTCGGCATCAGCAGGGCGCCTCGGTCTTCCTGAAAGGGAGTCCGACGATCAGGTTCTGCGGCTTCATCGCGACGAGCTTCGCCTCGTTCGCGGCCAGCAACAGGTAGACGGGCCGGTCACCGATCGAGTCGTCCAGGCGGCTCCGGTCCGCGAAGGTCAGGCTGAAGATCGCGATCACGCGCTCCTGGTCATCGCCCGAGACCGTCTCGCCTCGCCACAGGGCGTTGCCGATCCGGGTCGCCTCAGCGTCGAGGCCGACGAACCAGCGCCAATCGGGATCCTCCATCCGGTCGAGCGGCACGACCCGAACCTCGACGTTCAGAAGGTGCCCGACGAAGACCTCGATCACCCGGGCGAGGCCTTCGCGGCTGCGCGTGCTGGAACCGAGGTTCAGGGCCATCGAGAAGGCGTCGGACCGGCTCCAATAGCTCCAAGCGTTGTCCTCGTTGAGGATGTCGAGCTCGTTCGCCGCGTCCTTGCCCAGCATGGCAACCAGCGGCGAGAGCGGCGTACCGCCTTCTCGCGCCTCGATCACCTCGGCATCGGCCAAGAGAACGGCCCCATCGAGACGGCTGATCCGCTGGGGCCGGAACATCAACTCGGCGGCCCGCAGCACGAACGGGTCGTCGCAGCCGTCGAGGGCGTTGCGCAGGATCAGGTGCACGAGCTGATTGAGGAACAGGGAGGGGATTCCCTGCAGGCCCTGGCGGACCATCCCGAGATAGGCCGCCTCGATCGAGCGTGCGTCGAGCAGACGGTCGCGGAAGGCGAGGAGCACCTCCCAGTTCTCCCGTGCATCCGAGTCTGCGATGGCCGCCACGGCCTCGGACGGCACCGCGCGGCGCGGGGCGGAGATCAGGTCGGCGTAGAGCCTGCGCTCCGCCGCGCAGGCCTCCTCCGGCGGCACCAGCTCGGGACGAGCGAGGTAGGCGAGGATCAGTTCATCGGTGACCGCCAGCCCGCCGCCCGCCGTGCGCTGCGTCAGGTGGTGGCCGCTGGAGACCCAGAATTCGGTCATCGCGGGGCCTCTCCGGTTGCGAAATGGGCCATCGATCAGGCTCCCGAAGCTGTCGGAGACCGCGCGAGGCCGATGAGGTCGGCCCGCTCCTCGTGCTCCTCGTCATCTGTCTCCACGAAGCGGAAGGCGCGGGTCTGGGCGTGCAGGCGATCGGCACCCGGCGTTCCGCCAGTCCGCTGGTGGAGCGTCCGGAACGCTTCCGAAATCTCGCCCGCTTTCTGCGTCCGGTGCATCGCCACGACGCTCCCGACCGGCACAAAGCAGAGCGAGGCGGCGAAATCGATTTCTTCGCGGGCCGCCGCCCGCGCGGTTTCGCGGTTCGGTGCGCCGAGACGTTCGTGGATGTGGTGGGCAAGGACCTCTACCGCTGCATCGCGCTCGGCCTCGGTGGCCTCGCTCACCACTACGAGGGTCGAGAAGCCCAGGGAGCTGACCCCGACGAACCCTGAGCGGAAGGCGGAGCGGGCCTTGCCTTCGAGCACGGTCAGGTCCTGGTCCCAGAACAGGAACGATCCCGTCACCGCCCACTCGCCGGGCTCGGCCGGATGCGCGAAGACGAAGGTGTCCGAAGGGTCGAGCCGCAGGGTACGCGGCAGCTTGAGTGCCGTCATAGCCGAACCGTTCCCGTCTCCGGATCGAGCCATGCGGACTCGCGCAGCAGGGATGCCAACGGCCAGTGCTCGGACTCGCCGAGGACGACGTCGCCAGCCCTGTCGATGCGCACCGGCACACCCACCGGGGTGGGAAGGTGCGCCAGGTAGCGCGCCGCGATTCCCTCGAAGCCGTCCTCGGTCCAAACTGAGAACGTGCGGCTGAGATTGCGCGCGAAACTCTCCACCAGTGCGTCGCGGATGTCGGCCGGAAATCCTTCTTCGTCGAGCGCGGTCGAGGCCGGGGTGAGCCCCGGATCGCCGACCTCCGCCTTCGAGAGGAGCAGCATCGCGGAGAAGACGAGCCAGTCCGGGACAGAATGCTCGTTGCAGCCTTCGGGCCAGCCCAGACGCCCGCCGCCGAGCCGCGCACCGTCGAAGATCAGGACATCGGGCCAGCCGAAAGTCAGCGGCATCTCGGGTGGCCCGTGGGCACCGACCGCATCGGCCAGCGCCGTCATGGCCGCGAGGAAGGCGCGCCGAGCCGAGGACAGCGGTTCCTCCGGCGCCAGGATCACTGCGACGTCGAGCACGTCCGCGCGCTCGGCGAGAAGGAGTGTCCCGGCAGCGTCGGTCCCATCGTGCTTCGCCAGCGTCACCGCTTCACGGAACGCACCGGCAGCCGACGAAACCACCCGGGCGGTGAAGGCCGGAGGCAGGATCAGGTTTGTCGCGGTCGTGGCGTGGCGGACTGTCATCGGATGGCGGACGGAGCTCGACGTTGGATTCTGGGTCGCGGACGCCCGTCCACGACATGTCCTGCCGACGACGGCGTCACAAGTCGCAAGATGCGCGCGGGACGCGACGTCGCTGCGCGGTGATGCCGGATCGTAGTTTTGAACCATTTGAGTATATGGCATACGAACGACGACGCGAAGGGGCTACGCCACGCACGCGCGTCCGCCGTCGCAATCCTCCTTTCGCTCGATCCAGGGTCCGTCCGTGTCAGACCGTATAGTATTCGCCTGCTCCTGCGAGAAGACGATGCCGCTCGATGCCGATGCGATCGCGCGCGGTTGCGCTGGCTCCCTGAAGCTTGCCGACCAACTCTGTGGCCGAGAGCTCGACCTGTTTCGCAATGCTCTGCAGGCGCGCGGGCCCGTGACGGTGTCCTGCACGCTGCAGTCTCCGCTCTTCGAAGAGGTCGCGTCCGAATTCGGCGCAGAAGACCGTGTCGCCTATGCCAAGATTCGCGAGACGGCAGGCTGGTCGTCGCAGGCACGCGAGGCCGGTCCCAAGATAGCGGCCCTGCTCGCAGCCTCCGCCGAGCCCGTCCCGGATGCCGTGACGGTGCCGATCGAGAGCCACGGCGTCGCGCTGATCTACGGTCGCGACGCGACCGCCATCGAGGTCGGACGCCGGCTCGCCGAGCACCTCGACGTGACGGTTCTGCTGACCCGGCCCGAGTCCGTCGAGCCGCCGCTGCGCAACGACTTTCCGATCGTGCAGGGCACCGTCGCCGGTGCCAAGGGCCGCCTCGGCGCCTTCGAGCTACGGATCGACGACTATGCGTTGCCGGCGCCGTCCTCCCGGTCGCACCTCCTGTTCGGTCCGAGCCGCAACGGCGCCACGTCGACCTGCGACATCGTCATCGACGTGAGCGCAGGCACCGCCCTGTTTCCCGCCCACGAGGTCCGGCTCGGCTACATGCGGGCCGATCCGCGCGAACCTGCGGCGGTCGAGCGCCTGATCACGGAGGCGTCACACCTCGTTGGCACCTTCGACAAGACCCGCTTCGTGGATTTTCACGCCGAGCTCTGCGCGCATTCGCGGTCGCGCATCACCGGCTGCACCCGCTGTCTCGAAGTCTGTCCCACCGGGGCGATCACCTCGGCCGTGGATACGGTGACGATCGACCCCTACATCTGCGCCGGCTGTGGAAACTGCGCCTCGGTCTGCCCGACCGGGGCCGCTGCCTACGCCTTGCCGCCGGCCGATGCGCTGATGCGCCGCCTGCGTGCGCTGATGCTGGCCTATGAGGCGGCTGGGGGACGCGACGCGGTCGTGCTCTTCCACGATGGCGCGCATGGCGAACCCCTGATCGATGCGCTGGCCCGCCATGGCGACGGGCTGCCGGCCCGGGTCCTGCCCGTGCGGGTGAACGAAATCACCCAGCTTGGCCCGGAATCCTTCGCGGCGCTCTTCGCCCATGGCGCTGCGGGCGTCCGGATCCTCGCCCGCGACCGTCCAAAGCACGATCTCCACAGCCTGCGCCGGGCGGCGACCCTCGGAGACACCCTGGGGCGCGGCCTCGGCTACGGCGGTGCTGCGGCCGATCCCGTCGTCTCGCTGATCGAGACGGATGATCCCGACATACTGGGAGCTGCTCTGGCAGCGGTCTCCGCCGGACGGACGGCCCGCGCGCCGTCACGGTTCATGCCCATCGGCGGCAAGCGCGAGGTTCTACGCTTCGCTTTCAACGAGATGCATGCGGCCGCGCCGGAGCCGGTGGCGCGGATAGCGCTCGCCGCCGGAGCACCGTTCGGCGGTCTGGACTTCCGCACCGAAGATTGCACCCTCTGCCTCGCCTGCGTCGGTGCTTGCCCGACTCATGCGCTCTCGGACAGCGCCGACCGGCCGTTGCTCGCCTTCGAGGAGAGTCTCTGCGTCCAGTGCGGCCTGTGCGCCAATACCTGTCCCGAGAACGTCATCGCGCTGGAGCCCGGGGTCGATTTCGAGGCTTGGGCGGCGCCGCGCCGGGTGGTGAAGGAGGAGGAGCCCTTCGCCTGCCTCGCCTGCGCCAAGCCCTTCGGCACGCGCAGCACCATCGAACGGGTGGTGGAAAAGTTGCGCGACCGGCACTGGATGTTCCGTGGCGAGGCGGGCGAAGCGCGCGTTCAGGCGCTCATGATGTGCGAAGACTGTCGTGTCGAGGTCGCGGTGAATCAGGGCTTCGATCCCCATGCCGGACCGGAGCGCGATCGTCCGCGCACCACGGAAGACTACCTGCGTGAGCGAGCCGCTCGCGGCGAGGCGATCTAGCTGAGCGGATCGCGGCCGTGAACGCCTGGACGTGGCGAAGCATGGCGCCTCGCGACCTCGATCGAGTCGTCGCCCTGGCCGACCGTTTGTTCCCGGACCATCCGGAGGAGTCGGCGCATTTCGCCGAGCGGCTGGCGCTGGGCGCCGGCCTCTGCCTGATCCTCAGCCATCAGGCCGGAGACGTCGGGGGCTACGCCGTGGCGTATCCCTGGCCACCGGGACAGATCCCGCCTTTGAACGAATCGTTGGCGCCGGTGCCTATGGCGGAGGGGGGCGCCTACCTGCACGATTTCGGGATCGAGCCGGCCCTTTCCAGATCCGGACATGCCCGCGCCGGCCTCGCGATGCTGGTCGAGCGGGCACGAGGGGCCGGTCTCCGGCGCCTCGCTCTGGTCGCGGTCAACCGGACGGTGCCGTTCTGGCAGGGCCAGGGCTTCGAGATATGCGAGGCCGACCCCGCGATGGCCGCGAAACTCGCAACCTACGGTAGCGAGGCGCGTTACATGATCCGGGATTTGTGAGGCCGCCTCAGCGCGTCGCCGTGGCGCTCTCCAGGAACTTGACCAGCGCCTCGCGATCTTCCGCCCGGGTGATCGTCTGTTCCGGCATGCGCGTTCCGGGGGTGTAGCGGGCGGGGCCGACCTCGAAGAGCTGCGCGATGGTGCGCGCGTCCCAGACGAGGTCCATGCCCTTCAGGGCGTTGGAGTAGCGGTAGCCCGGTGCGGTCGCGATCCGCCGGCCTATGATGCCGGCGAGCGTCGGACCGGCTCGGGGCCCGTCCTCGGGGGTGAGGGCGTGGCAGGCGACGCAGGCCCGGAACACCTCGGCGCCGCGATCTCCGTGATACGCGGCCAGCGCATCGGCCGGGCGTGGCATCGCCAGGGGGCCGATTGGCTCGCCGGTCAGTGCATTCCACCGCCGAACCAGCCGGTCGCTGCCCCCGGTGAGGAGTTCGCGTCCGTCCGGTCGCCAGGCGATGGACCAGACCGGGAGGCCCGGACCGACGAGGCGGTGCAGGATCGTGCCTGCCGCGCGATCGATGACGGCGACTGCGCCGCCGGCTGTCGCCGCCGCGATCCGGGTGCCGTCGGGGGAGGGCGCGAGGGCGATCACCGGGTTCGGCCCGACCTCGACGGCCGCTCGGACCGTTCCGTCCGAGCGAAGCAGGCGTACGATCGCGTCTCCGCCGGCGACGGCGACCTCTCCGTCCGGGGTCACCGCCAGGGCGTTCAGAATGGTGGGCAGCGTGAGGACCACCGGAACGCCCTGCCGATCTTCGGCAGACGGCCAGATCCGCAGCGTCGCGTCGTAGCCGGCGGTGACCGGCCGCCCGTCCGGCAGGAAGGCGATCGCGTTGACGTTGCCCTGGTGTCCTTCGAGCGCCCGCACCGGACCACCGGCGATCGGCCGGATGCGCGCGGTTCCATCCCACGAGGCCGAGGCTACCAGCATCCCGTCGGGAGAGATGGCCAGGCCCGCCACCGGCCCTGCATGCTCGGCGAAGATCCGCTCGGGCTCGGGCCGACCGGCGCGCCAGACGGCGATGCGGCCATCCTCCGAGGCCGTGACGAACCCGCCATCGGCGAGAGCCGCGACGGCGTTGACCGCTCCGTCATGGAAACGCAGGACGGTGAGCGCCGTCCCCGTGTCGATTGCCCAGAGGATCGCGGCCTGATCGAAGCCGCCGGAAATCGCGAGGCCGCCCCCGGGAGCGACGGCCAGGGCTCGGACCGGGCCGCCATGCCCGCGCATCTGCGCATGAGCCGCAGACCCGGACACGCCGAGGGCGAGTGAGCAGAGGGCGAGTGTCCGCAGGGCAGGCATCCGCAGGGCAGGCATCCGCAACACCAAGGCTTTGATGATTTTCCGCAACGCTATTCCCGCCACGACGCGCCGGCAGATCGGCCCGGCATCCGAATCTAGACGATCCGCCTCGTCGATGTCCCTGCACGAGGACGGGACCCGGTGACGCGGTATGCTCGATGCTCGGGAGGTGCTTGATCATCGCTCGTCGATGGCGCATCGCTCGGGACATGATCGCTCCCGCCCGCAGCGCCATCGAGACGGAGTCCGGCTCGCCCGCACCGGAAACCGGCCCACATCGTACCGCGTCCTCGGCCCTGATGCCTCTGGCGGAGGCCGTCCGTTCGCTGATGGAACGGGTGGCACCGGTCGCTCCCGAGGCGGTTCCCCTCGGCGAGGTCGTCGGCGGGATCTGTGCGGACGATTGCCATGCGCCGCGTGCCATGCCGGATTTCCCGATCGCCCTGCGGGACGGCTGGGCCGTGCGTGGGGCCGATGTCGTCGGCGCCTCGCCCTATGCCCCGATCCTTGCTCAGCCTAAGTCGCCCTGGATTGAGGCCGGGGACCGCTTGCCGGACGGCGCCGATACGATCTTGCCGCCCGAGGCGATCGAGGGCGCGTCCATCGTGGCCGATGCGCCGGTCGGTGAGGGTGTCCGTGCCGCCGGCGCGGAGGCCGCCTCCGGCGCCCTTCTCGTGGCGACCGGCCAGCGGATCACGCCCCTGCATCGCCTGGCCGTCCAGGCGGCCGGGATCGGAAGCCTGCCCCTGCGCCGTCCGCGGCTGACTTTGATCGTCGCCGGAGGATCGGAGCATGACACCCTGTCGTCGCTTCTCGCAGACCTCATCGTCGAGGCGGGCGCGACGGTCGCCGAGATTGCGGCTGCTCGGAGCCCGGAGGCGCTCGCGGACGTGCTCCGGATGCAGGACGGCGACGCCGTCCTGGTAATCGGCGGGACCGGGTTCGGCCGAGATGATCACGCTGCCGCCGGACTATCGCTGGCCGGAACCCTGAAGGCACACGGAATCGCGCTGAAGCCGGGAGAGACCACGGGCTTCGGCGAGGTCGGAGGACGGGCGGTCCTGCTGCTGCCGGGGCGACCCGATGCGGCGCTGAGCGCGTTCCTGACCCTCGGCCGCGCTCTGATCGCGACGCTGTCGGGAGCCGTGCCGGTCGCCGGCATCTCCGCGCCGCTCCTGCGCAAGGTCGTCTCCACCATCGGACTGAGCGAGGTCGTCTATGCCCGAAGGATGCCCGACGGGCTGCTGCCGCTCGGCAGCAGCGACTTGGCACTCACCAGCCTGATCCAGGCCGATGCGGCGATCCTCGTCGGACCGGATTCCGAAGGATACCCGGCCGGCAGCATCGTCTCGGGCCTGCCCCTTTGAGCGCCGCCATGCCCACCGCCATCGCCTCTGACGAGAGCGCCTTCCTCCACCGTCTGGCCCAAGCCGCCCGCCAGGAACAGTTCCTCACCGTCGTCAGTCGTGAGGAGGCGGTCGAGCGCTTCCGGGCGGCCGTGCCGCACCGAGCCCTGCCCGCTGAGACCGTCGCGCTCACGGATGCCCTCGGACGCGTCCTGGCCCGCGACGTCGCCTCGTCCATCGACGTGCCGCCCTTCGACCGCGCTCTGGTCGATGGCTTCGCGCTGCGCGCCGCCGACACCGAGGGCGCCGGAGAGGCGCAGCCGCGCCGCCTGACCCTCAATCGCGAGATCCTCGCCTGCGGGGTCGCGCCGGCCTTGGCCGTTACGCCCGGCACCGCGACGCCGATCGCCACGGGCGGGGTCGTCCCGCGGGGCGCCGACGCCGTCGTGATGGTCGAGCAGACCGAATTTCGGCCGGACGGCCCCGCGATCGACCTCGCTCAGCCAGCGCGGCCGGGCCAATTCATCGGTTATGCCGGGTCCGACATGGCCGCGGGCGAGACCGTTCTGCGCAAGGGGATGCTGATCACCGCGCGGGAGATCGGCATGCTGGCCGCCTGCGGTCTCGCCGCCATCGACGTCGTCCGCCGCCCGCGCGTGGCGGTGCTCTCCACCGGCGACGAACTTGTCGCTCCAGGCGAAGCGCTGATGGCGGGGGCGATCTACGATTCCAATGGGCCGATCGTGGCCGCCACGGTGACCGAGAACGGCGGCACGGCGAGGCCGCTCGGCATCGTTCGCGATCAGGAACCGGCCCTCGAGGCCGCGCTTCGCGATGCCATCGCCGGGAGCGACATCGTCGTCCTGTCGGGCGGCACCTCGAAGGGCGCCGGGGACGTCTCGCACCGCATCCTCCAGCGTCTCGGTGAGCCTGGCATTCTCGTGCACGGCGTCGCCCTCAAGCCCGGCAAGCCGCTCTGCCTCGCGGTGGCGGAGGGAACCCCGATCGTCGTGCTGCCGGGCTTTCCGACCTCGGCGATGTTCACGTTCCACGATGTCGTGGTGCCGCTGGTGCGGGCGATGGCCGGTCTGCCGCCGCGGGAGGAGACCAGCGTCGCGGCGATCCTGCCCCAGCGGGTTCCCTCCGAGCGCGGTCGCACGGAATTCGTGATGACCGCCCTGGCGGAGACGGAGGCGGGCCTGCGCGCCTTGCCGCTGCCCAAGGGCTCCGGCTCAGTGACGGCCTTCTCGCAGGCCGACGGCTTCTTCGCGATCCCTGCCGCCCGTGCCGGCATGGAGGCCGGTGAGACGGTGTCCGTCACCCGCCTCGGCGCCGGCGTCCGGCCGCCGGACCTCACGATCATCGGCAGCCACTGCGTCGGCCTGGATCGGGTGATCGGTCGGCTGGCGGAGCGGGGCATTCGCGCGCGGCCCATCTGGGTCGGCTCCGCCGGTGGCCTCGCCGCCCTGGCCCGGGGCGAGTGCGACCTCGCGGCGATGCATCTGCTCGATCCCGAGACGGGAATCTACAACCGCCCGTTCCTGTCGCCCGGCATGGTGCTGGCCGAGGGATGGGGGCGCCTTCAGGGTGTCGTCTTCCGGTCCCGCCATCCCCTGTTCGAGGGCCGCTCAGCGGAGGAGGCCGTGGCGGCGGCCCTGGCGGAACCCGAGACCGTCCTGGTCAACCGCAACACCGGTTCGGGCACCCGCGCCCTCGTCGACGGCCTCCTCAAGGGTGCCCGCCCGCCAGGCTTCTGGAACCAGCCGCGCTCCCACAACGCCGTTGCGGCGGCGGTGGCGCAGGGACGGGCTGACTGGGGCGTCGCCATCGCCACCGTGGCGCGGGCCTACGGCCTCGGTTTCCTGCCCCTCGCCGACGAGCGCTACGATTTCGCCTATCGGGCCGAGCACAGTGACCGGCCGGCCCTCGGCGCCTTCCTCGCCTGCCTGCGCGAGCCCGAGACGCGCGCAGGCCTCAGCGAAGCCGGGTTCTCGCCCGCGGAGGCATCGTGAATCCCGCTCGGGTCATCGGCCTCGCCGGGTGGAGTGGAGCAGGCAAGACCACGCTCCTGTCCAGTCTGATCCCGCTGCTGGTCGCCCGCGGCGTGAAGGTGGCGACGATCAAGCACGCGCACCACGCCTTCGACGTGGACCATCCGGGCAAGGATTCCTACGTTCACCGCGAGGCGGGGGCCTCCGAAATCATCGTGTCCTCGTCGCGGCGCTGGGTTCAGATCCATGAGGTCGGCGACGCGCCGGAAGCGCGGCTCGGAGACCTTCTTCGCCGGCTCTCGCCCTGTGACCTCGTGATCGTGGAGGGCTTCAAGCGCGAGGCCCACGCCAAGCTGGAGGTCCATCGCGTCGCCAACGGCAAGCCGCCCATCTACCCCGACGACTCCCGCATCGTCGCCGTGGCGAGCGACCGGGCCTTCGCGGATGCCGCCGTACCTGTGGTCGAACTCGACGCCGTCGCGAAAATTGCCGATCTGGTCCTCGCCCTGGCGGAGCCGTTGGACACGGCGCTGGCGCATGTGGAGGGGCCATGGCCCAGCTGACCGACGATTGCTTCGCCTTCGGCGGTGCCCTGATGCGCGTCGAGGACGCCGTGGCGCTGATCGGCGAGCGCCTGCCCGTTCTCGCCGGCACCGAATGGCTGCCCCTTGTCCAGGCCGATGGGCGGATCGCTGCCGAAACGGTCCTGGCGCTGCATGACGTGCCCCCGTTCCCGAATTCGGCCGTCGACGGCTACGCGATCCGCCATCGCGATCTCGTTCCCGAGGGCGAGACGCGGCTTCCGGTCCGAGGCCGGCTTCCGGCGGGCGCCGCCGCCGCCGGGGCGATCGCGACCGATGGCGGGGCGATCCGGATCTTCACCGGCGCTCCGATGCCACCCGGGGCCGACACGGTGTTCATGCAGGAGGATGTGCGCCGCGAAGGCGACGTGGTCGCGCTGCCCCCCGGGCTGAAGCGCGGCGCCAATGCCCGGGATTCCGGCGAAGACATTGCCCGCGGCGCCTGCGCGATCCCGGCCGGGCGGCGCCTGCGGCCGCAGGACCTCGCCCTCGCGGCAGCCTCGGGGCACGACCGGATCGCCGTGCGCACGCGCCTGCGCGTGGCCCTGTTCTCAACGGGCGACGAACTCGCCGAGCCCGGTGCGCCGCTGTCCTCCGGTGCGATCCACGATTCGAACCGGGTGATGCTCGCGACGCTGCTCACCCGCCTCGGTGCCGAGGTCGCGGATCTCGGGATCCTGCGCGACGAGCCGGACGCGCTGGCCGCGCGTCTGCGGCAGGCCGCACGCGACCATGACCTGATCCTGACCTCGGGCGGCGTTTCGACCGGGGAGGAGGACCACGTCAAGGCTGCGGTCGAGGCGGTCGGCGCCCTGATGTTCTGGCGTCTGGCGATCAAGCCCGGCCGTCCGGTGGCGATGGGCGTCGTCGACGGGACGCCGTTCGTCGGGCTGCCGGGCAATCCCGGCGCCGTCTACGTCACGCTGCTCTTCGTGGTGCGCCCGCTCCTCGCGCGCCTCGGAGGAGGCATGGACGTCGCGCCCCTCGGCCAGCCCGTCCGAGCCGCCTTCGCCTATCGCAAGAAGGCGGGCCGGCGCGAATTCGTTCGCGTCAGCGTCGCCCTCGGCTCCGATGCCGTCCTGGAGGCGGTGAAGTATCCCCGCGAGGGCGCCGGCGTGCTCTCGTCGCTGACGGAGAGCGACGGGCTCGTCGAACTCGGCGACGGGGTGACGGCCGTGGCGCGGGGGGACATCCTCACCTTCTATCCGCACGCCGTGCTCTGGTAGCCAAGGGTGGCTCCAGCCGCGTCGCCGGCGGCTTCCGCCAGTCCCGCCAGCACCGTTTCGTTCACGGTGGTTCGGGCCGCGAGGTAGTAGGTCTCCCAGCCCAACGGGTGGAAGGCGAGGCCGAAGCGCTCGGCGACCGCGGGCGTCCCCATCCCGACATCCGCCGCGCCGGTGGCGATCAGCGCCGCGACGGCTTGGTGGGTGAATTCCTCGGTCTGGGCGCCCCTGATGGCTCCCGTCTCGAGGCCGGCCTCTGCGCAGAGCCGCTCGAACCAGATGCGGGTGCCGGCCCCGCGCTGGCGGTTGACGAAGCGCAGGCCGAGGCGGGCGATGTCCTGGACGCTGGTCACGCCGTGCGGGTTGCCCTGCGGCAGCATCAGCCCCTGCTGGCGCCGGAACAGCGGCCTCACGGTCAGATCCGGGTCGCGGAAGAGAGCATCGAACGGCGGCGGTGCCGGGCCTTCCGAACCGTAATGGAAGCCGGCGGCCTCCGTCGTCCCGGCGCGGAGATGCGCGAGGGCATCGAGGCTCCCGGCGATCGCAAGTTCGATGCCGGGATTCGCGTCGGTGATGCGGAGGAGCAGCGGATCGTGGCTCGCCGCGAGCCGCAACGGCGCCGTCGACCGGACGTCCAGGCCCCGCAGCGCTTCGGCCGTTCGCTCCGCTTCGGCGGCAAGGACGGGGCCGAGCCGGTCGTACATCTCTGCCAAGGTGGCGTGCAAGGCGCGGCCGTAGGGAGTGAGGACGGTGCCGTGCCCCTTGGTCTTGACCGCCACCCGCTGTCCCAGCGCCGTCTCCAGGGCGGTGACCCGACTCCAGGTTGAGCGATAGGAAATCCCCACGCGTCGCGCGGCGGCGAGCAGGGAGTTCGAGCGGGCCAGGGCGTCGAGCAGGGCGAAGGTGGGTCGCAGAGCGAGGCCGTTCCAGTCGCCGTCGGCTTGCAGCGCCAGGAGCATCGACGCGCGCATCGGCAAGTACTTTCCTATTGATCTTTCAGGTGACCCCGTATCATCCCGCAAGGCTCCGCACAGCCCGGTCCCGATGTTTCAGACCTTCCAGGAAACGATCTTGCGTCTGGCGACCCTCGACCGCGATGTCCTCGCGATCGCGTGGCTCTCCCTGCGCGTCAGCCTCACGGCGGTCGGGTTTGGGCTCTGCATCGGGATTCCGGTCGGCGCGTTCCTGGCGGTGGCCGACTTTCCGGGCCGGCCGGTGCTGGTCGGTCTCCTCAACGCCTTCATGGGCCTGCCTCCGGTCATCGTCGGGCTCGTGCTCTACCTCATGCTGTCGCGCTCCGGCCCACTCGGCTCACTCGGATTGCTGTTCACCCCGGGCGCCATGGTGGCGGCTCAGGTCGTGCTGGCGACGCCCCTCGTCGCGGCCCTCACGCGGCAGGTGGTGGCGGATTCCGAGGCGCATCTCGGCGAGCAGCTGCGCTCGCTCGGGCTCTCGGCGCCGCGCCGAGCGCTCGCGCTCATTCACGACACCCGCTTCTCCCTGGTGACGACGGCGCTCGCCGCCTTCGGACGCGCGATCTCGGAGATCGGTGCCGTCCTCGTCGTCGGCGGAAACATCGACGGGCACACCCGCACGATGACGACGGCGATTTCCCTGGAGACCCAGAAGGGTGACCTGAGCCTCGCGCTCGCATTGGGTTTGGTGCTGATCGCCCTCGTGATCCTGGTCAACGCGGTGGCGGCGCTCCTGCGCTCGCACGCCGCGCGTGCCTACGGCTGACCGGATGCCCGCGATCGAACTCAGCGACCTCGCGCTCGCCCGCAACGGCACCACCATCCTCGATGGACTCAGCGCCGACATCTCCGCGGCCGGCATCACCGCACTGATCGGCCCGAACGGCGCCGGCAAGAGCGCGACCCTGCGGGTCATCGATGGCCTGCTCAGGCCCGATGCCGGGTCCGTGCGGATCGTCGGCGACGGTCCCGTTCGCCGCGCCTTCGTCTTTCAGCGACCGGCCCTGCTGCGCGCGAGCGCCCTCGCCAACGTCGCGATCGCGCTAGAACCCCTCGGCCTGTCGCGCTCCGAGCGAACGGGCCGCGCCCGTGCGGCCCTGGCCCGCGTCGGCCTCGGCGATCGTGCGGAAGCGCCAGCGACGCGCCTCTCCGGCGGTGAACAGCAGCGCCTGGCGCTGGCGCGCGCCTGGGCAGTCGAGCCCGATCTCCTGCTGGCCGACGAGCCCACGGCGAATCTCGATCCCGGTGCGACCGATCTGGTCGAGGGCCTGATCCTCGACATCGCGCGCCGGGGTACCAAGGTCGTACTCGTCTCCCACAATCTCGGTCAGGTCACGCGGCTCGCCGCCGAGGCCGTCGTGCTCGCGCGCGGACGCGCCGTCGAGCAGGGTCCGACCAGAGCCCTCCTCACCTCGCCCCAGGCTCCCGAGACGCGGGCCTACATCACCGGAGAACTCCCTTGGACATCCTTCGCCGCGGCCTCCTGACCTTCGGCCTCCTCTTCGCGCTCGGCGCCGCCTCCGCCGTCCAGGCTGACCCGGCCTCGATCGTCGTCGCTTCCACCACGTCGACCGAGCAATCCGGCCTGTTCAAGCACCTGCTGCCGCTGTTCGAAGCGAAGTCGGGTATCACCGTGAAGGTCGTTGCCCTCGGCACTGGGCAGGCCCTCGATGCGGCCCGGCGGGGTGATGCCGACGCGGTGCTGGTCCATGACCGCGCGGCCGAGGAGAAGTTCCTGGCCGAGGGCTTCGCCACCAAGCGTTGGGACGTGATGTACAACGACTTCGTCCTCATCGGCCCGAAATCCGACCCGGCCGGCGTACGCGGCGGCGACGTGGTCGCGGCCTTCGGCAAGCTCGCCACCGCTCGGGTTCCATTCGTTTCGCGCGGTGACCGCTCCGGCACCCATAGCGCAGAGTTGCGGACCTGGAAGGAGGCGGGCGTCGATCTGGGTGCGGTCAAGGGTGATTGGTACCGGGACATCGGCCAGGGAATGGGCCCGGCCCTCAACACGGCCTCCGCTCTGGGAGCCTACCTCCTGGCCGATCGCGGAACCTGGCTCTCGTTCAAGAATCGCGGCGATCTCACCATCCTCGTGGAAGGCGACAAGCGCCTTTTCAACCCCTACGGCGTGATGCTGGTGAACCCGGCCAAGCACCCGAGCGTGAAGGCAAAGGAGGGCCAAGTCTTCATCGATTGGCTGGTCTCCCGCGATGGCCAGGCAGCCATCGCGAGCTACAAGATCGAGGGCAAGCAGCTCTTCTTCCCGAGCGCTGACCAGTAGGCAATCACCCATCGAACCGACGGCCGCGTGGATGCCAGACCGCGCCGCCGCCGACGGCTCTCAGCGGATGTTTCCCGATTGCCGCCGACGCGCGACGTACAAGAGGGCGAGGGCAATCACCGCGATCACGAGGCTGAGCCAGACCCAGTTGAAATCCGTAGCCGCCGCATTCGCGGCCGAGGAGTTCGAGCCGGCCGGCCCGCGTTCCGGGATCGGTGGCGCCGGGTTGGTCGCTTGTGCGAGGGCCGTGCCGAGGGTCGCCATCCAGAGGAAGGCACTCGGCGTCATGACGCGGTTCATCGGTGAGGCCTCCCTCTGTGCTACTACTCGGCCTTGCGGGCCGCGCCGTATTGGAAGGCCGGCGCGGCGTTGATCTGGGCCTTGGTCAGGCGGATCTCCGCCTCTAACGGCACGCCGCCGGCCAGGGCCGTGGCGCGACCGGCCGCCGGCTTCTTGGTTTCATCGATGGTGCCGGTAGCGGACGTGACGCGATCGGTATGCTTGTCCTGCACGGCGCCGAGCACTTCGCGCGTGGTGTCGGCCCCGGGCATGGTCTCCGGCTTGACCTCGGCGGCGGCCTGCGGGCCTGGTTTCGTCTCGGGCGTCGTCACCGAGGTCGGACCGCCCGTGAGCGGGACATCCTTCATGTTCCAGGCGACGGCGTCGTAGGGAACAGCCACCAACTTCTCGCCGATGCCGAGGAAGCCGCCGACCCCGATCACCACCGCCTGAACCTTGCCGTCGTCGCCGATCAGCACGTCCTCGATCGAGCCGACCCGTACGTGATCCATGCCGACCACCGGCAGGCCGATGATCTTCGAGCCGCGCATCGCTCCGGGACGTGCCTGCAGGAAGCCCGCCCCGGGCTGTTCCGCGGCCGGCTGCGCGTGCGCACGGCCTCCGGACAGGGTAGGGGCCGCGAGGACGGACAAGGCAAGGAGCAGGGCGCTCCGGTGGTGGGTTGGCATCGCAGACTCCACGAAAACGGACGGCTTCGCGGGACGCGAACGACCACTGATCAACGCGGCGACGGCGGCCCGAGTTCAAGGAGACGCACGCGTCCTTCCTCCAGCGATTTGACTCTCCGCGCCGGTCGAGGCTCATCTCTGCCGGGCCTATCATGCTGTTCACGCATCTCTCCGACGACATCTTCAAGCCGCTCGCCTCGCCGAGCCGGGCCTTCAACGCAGCTCTGCTGCTACACCTGCACGGTCGCGTCTTCGGGGATACCGCCGAGCCCCTGCGCAAGAGCGAACTCCTGACCGCGATCGGCGACTTCGCCGCCGATTTTGTCGACCGGGAGGTCGACGACGAGGGCGCGGCGCCGGTCGAGCCGGCCGAGCGACGCTCGGTGGTCTATCGCCGCCTTCTCGACGCCGGCTGGCTGGTCGAGCGGCGCGAGCGCTACGTCCCGGTCGTCGAATTCGACCCCGAAGCGCGGATGGTGATCGAAGAACTGGCGCGCCTCGACAGAGGTGAGCGGCGCTCTTACGGCGGTGCCGTGCTCGACGTGCTGGGCAGCCTCGAAAGCGCCATTGCCAATCCGACCGAGCGTTCCGAGGCGCTGGTCAACGCCGCCAAGTCGGCGCGGACCTTCCTGAGCCACCTGCGCAGTCTCGCCGGGTCGATGCGCAAGAGCGAGGAGCGCATCCTGCGCGAGGCGGATCAGGGAGCCGCCCTACGCCTGTACTTCGAGGAGTTCGTGGCCCGGCACCTCGTCAGCGATTACCGGACGCTGCACACCCGCTTCAATCCGTTTCGCTTCCGGTCCGGCATCGTGCGCGAGGCTGGCCGAGCCCTGCGCGATCCCCTGACCCTGCGGGCGCTCACCGATGCGGGCCTGCGCGAGGGGCGAGCGCCCGACCGAGAGAGCGCCGAGCGGGCCGTCCGGGGCGACCTTGCCGAGATCCTGGCGATCTTCGAGGGGCTCGACCGTCACCTCGACGCCGTCGCCGACATCGTCGCCCGGCTCGAGCGCCGGATCGCCGCCACCTTGCGCTACCTCGACCACCGCGATTCCGACCGGATCGAGAGAACCGCCGCGGCCCTGCGCGCGGTAGCCGGCGCCGACGATGACCTCGACGGGATTCCCGACCCGCAGGTCTCACTCTTTCGGCCGCCGATCGGGGAGCTGCATTGCTACGCTCCGCGCCTGCGCCGGGCGGCAATCGAATCCGAGCCCCTGCCGGAGATCGCCCTCGACCCGATCGTGGAAGCCTTCATCGCTGCCAAGGATGCCTTCCGCGAGCGTGTCGCCGTGACTCCGGAGCGCGTCGTCACCTTCATCGAGACCCACCTCGGGCGTGAGCGTGCCATTCGCGGATCGCAGATCCACATCGCCGACGTCGACGACTTTGTCGTCTTCCAGCGCCTGCGCGAGATCGACGTCCTGTTCGATGGGACCTTGCGTGCCCGGTACCGGCTTTCCCGCGTGGAGGGACGGGTCTCGAACGGCTGGCTCGACTGCCCGGATTTCCTGCTTGAAAGGGCACCCTCGCTCCGGCGTTGATGGTGCCTTGCGCCGTCGAGCCCGGGGGCGCTCGATTCCGAATTTCTTCGGTTTCGTTCAAGTGTCGACGACTCGGAGTGTTTTAATCCTGGCCCTTGGCAAAATTCCGGGACGGGTTCATGCTCCACCGGATTTCGCGCGCAAGATGCGAAACCGGAGAGACGAAAGTCTGCGGGAGCGTTCGCCCATGACCACCGCCAAATGCCTCATCAAATCGGCCTGGATCGCTGCTGAAGTCGGTCGCGAGCGCTGCGAGCGGGTTCTCGTGGTCGAGACCTACATCGCGGTGAGTCCGCTGGAGCCGAACTACGATTCAGCCCGGTACGAAACCATCGTGGCCGAGGTGCAACGCGTCCTCGCGGCCAACCCCTCCCTGGACCGCGCCTCGATCCTCAGCATGCATCGCGACACAGCCTGTCTCTCGCTGTTCCGGGCGACACCGGCCGTCGCTGCCTGAGCGGCGCACACGGACGCGCGTCCCGCCCTTGGCGCGACACGCGGGGAGGGGCTAGAGACACCGACCGGCGCGGGCGCCTTCCGTGTCCGCGGAGTCCGTCATGCTCGAAGCCTTTCGCGCCATCCTCGACGGCGAGGAGCCGCCACCGCCCGGCGCGCGTGCACCTTCGGAAGAAGAACTCACGCGCGCCCTTCAGGTGATGCTGAAGAGCCAGTGCATCTATGGCGGAACGCCGGGCATCGGGCGTTCCTACGAGTTGGCCCGGCACTACGCACCCTTCTTCCAGGCCTATTTCGCGTGCCTCGGCTACGGCTTCGAAGTGATGCACCGCGACCAGATGGTGTGCCTGCGGGTCCCACCCGAAGGCGTCCGCCACGATGCCCAGGCGGAGCGCCTCCGCAAGGACGAAACGCTGGTGTTGCTCGCCCTCCGCCTCGCTTACGAGGAGGGCCTGCGCGCCCATCGGGTCACAACCGACGGCGTCGTCGAATGCACCACGGACGACATCGTCGAATCGATCCGTACCGCCACGCGCAGCGATCCGCCGGAGGAGGCGCGCCTCACCGAGATCCTGCGCCTGTTCTCCCGCAAGGGTGGCCTGCGCCTGGGTGAACGCGACAAGGTCGAGAAGATCACGCCCCTGATGGTGCTCCCGGGGATCGCGGTGCTGTCGCCGGATGCCTGGATGGATCAGGTCCGGGCCTGGGGCGCCGCGCGCGGCGACACCGAGGCCTGACGGATCAGGCCCCTTCCAGGGCGGACGTGCCGGGGAAAGCCACTGCCGTCGCCAGCACCGGCCCGTGGCCGCCGGACTGCGCCACCCCATGGAGACTCGGGTGATACGTCCCCAGGCCGGGTCGGGCCGCGGCTTGCATCGGCGGCGCACAGCGTCCATTCCGAGGCGATTACATTCGCTTCGGGACCCCCAGCACCGGCCGTGTACCGCCTCACCGACATCGTTCTCTCGAACTGGTACTTGATCCGCCGCGAGCAGATCCGGATCCGGGGTGCCGCTGCGCTGGTGGGACCCACGGGCGCCGGCAAGTCGACGATCTTCGACGCGGTCGGCACGGTGCTCGCCGGTAACAACGCGAGTCGGCTTGCCCTGAACGCCTCGGCCTCCGGGCGCAGCGCCCGCACGGTGCGGGACTATTGCCTCGGCTGGATCAGCGACCCAGCAGAGGGCGGGCGTCCCACTCGCGAGGCCTGTGAGACCCTGATCGTCCTGGTCTTCGAGAACGAAACCACGGGCCGGGTCGTCTCGGCCGGGCTCGCCTTGGCGGCCCGAGCGGAGGACAGCCGGGAGACCACGCTGTCGCGCTTCGTCCATGTCGGACACCGCTTCGAGATCGCCGACTACGTCCGCGAGGCGCCGGGCGGAAGCTTCGTCGCGCCCTGGGCCGAGATCGCCAAGGATCTGCGGACCCGCGGCGAGACCTTCGACGAGTACCGGGCGTCGGGCGAGCGCTTCACCGCCGAGCTGCTCGGCATGCTGCGCGAGGGGGCCGCGGTGCCGGAGCCGCGCCATTTCCTGCGCACCTTCTCCAACGCGGTCGCCTTCAAGCCGATCTTCGACTCCTCGGCCTTCGTCCGCTCCTTCGTGCTCGAGCCCGAGCCCCTCGATGTCGCGCGCATCCGCCAATCGGTGGAAACTTGGCGACGCCTCCTCGAGACCATCGAGGAGCTCGAGCGGCGCCTGTCCCAGCTTGCCCGCATCCTGGGGCGCTACGAAACCTGGGCGGAGGCGAGCCTCGCCTCGGCCCTCGGCGAGTTGCGCGCCGCAGATGCCGACCTGCGGCGTCGAATCCTCGACAATGTCACCGCGCGCCAAGCCCTCAGGGACGTTGCCGAGCGCCTGCGGATCGCCCGGGAGAGCGTCGCCACGAGCCAGGGCTTCGTCCGTGAGATCGACGGCGAGATCGCCGGCAAGAAGGCGCTCCTGGCGGGCACCGCCGCCGAGGGCCGGCTCGCCGCCTCCAATGCCGGTCTCGCGATGCTGGCCCGCGATCGACGCGACCTCGCCGCCCGGGTCGGCGAACTGGTCGGCATCGTTCTCGACGCCGGCAAACTTACGGTGATCATCGGCGAGATCCGCAAGGTTTCGCCCGAGGCCGCCCGCCTGGTGGAAGCCTGCGCCCGGTCCGGTCTGCGGCGGGAGGCCAATCCGGAAGAAACCCTGCGCTCGGACGGTCCCCTCGCGGCGCTCATCGGCGGACTTGCGGGAATGCCGCAGATCGCGACGCCCCTCGAACGGGCAGCGGAAGATGCGGCCCTGCGCGCCCGGTCCCTGGAGAACGAGGCGCAGTCGCGCGCGCCGGCGCCCAGCGCAGGTCGGAGTTCGGCGCCACGCCTGTCCGCCGACGTAGCGGCGTTTCGCGAGGAACTGGCGGGCCGCGGCATCGTCGCGATGCCGATCTGCGAACTTGCCGAGATCACCGATCCGAAGTGGGGTCAGGCCCTGGAAGGCCTCCTCGGCGGAGCACGGGAGGCGCTGGTGGTGCAGCCCGACCGGCTCAACGAGGCCTTCGCTCACCTCGAAGCGCGCAAGAGCCAGTTCTATCGCTGCCTGCTCGTGAAGACGACGGATACGGCACGGCGCCGCGGCGGGCGCGACGACGAGGGTCCCCTCGCTCTGATAGAGACGGCGGATCCCCATGCCCAGGCGTTCCTCGGCGCACGCCTCGGCGGCTACGACCTCGCTCCAAACGATGCGGCGCTCGCTCATATGAGCCGCGCCGTGGCCCCGAGCGGGCGCTCGACTTCGGGGATGGCCTATTCGGTGGTTCGGCCCGTCCAGCTGATGATGACGCGCGGGCATCGCGGACCCACGGCGGAGAGCCGCCAGGATTGGGAACAGGCGGCGGCCGAGGCGCGCCGGGCGCGGGCGGAAGCGGACGTCCTGCGCGAAGCCTCCCGGATCGCCGCCGCCCTGACGCGCCGGCTCTCCGAGACCAGCCTCGATCTCGCGGAACTCCGCGCCGAGGCGGACGCCATCGAGGGCCGGCGCCGCAGCCTGACCACCGAGCGGGAGAGCGTCGAGCGCGCCGAGACCGGCGTCTTGGAAGCCGAACTCGTCGAGCTCGCCAAGGAGCGCTCGGCCTACCTCACCGAACTCGTCCAGGTGCTGGAGCCGAAGCGCGACCTGCTCCTCGGCGAGGAGGCAGGCCTGAAGGCCAAGGTGGCATCGAGCCGTGAGGCGGCCCGCGCGGCGCTGCAGGCGCGCCGGACCGCTTACCAGCGCTGGACCGGCGGCGACAGCATGCGCATCCGCCTCGTCCGCCCGGGCGCCTTCGACCCGCAGGCGCTGGCCGGGTTGCGCGCCGAGCAGTCGGACCTCGATGCGAAGGCATTGGTAAGTCTCGCCAACACGGCCCGCGCGCGGGCTCGCGAGGCGGCGGAGACGGCCCGGACCCAGGGACGTGCCGCGGAGCGGGATCTCGCCGAGTACTGCGTCCAGTGGCGCATCGAGAATCCGCTCGGTTCCGGCGATGCGCCGGCCTCCTTCGGCTACGGTTGGGCGCAGCGTGCCCATGACGAAGTGGCGGGACACGAGTTGCGCCGCTACCGCGACCAGGCGCGGCGGGCGGAGAATGAGATGCGCCGCCTGATGATCGAGGACTTGTTGACCCGGCTCGCCGACAAGTTCGAACGCGTCCGCGCGCGCCTCGATGCCCTGAACGAGCGCCTGTCGAGCCAGACCTTCACCGGGCAGACCTACGCCTTCGAGGCGGAGGTCGACCGTCGCTACGCCGCCGTCCACGCCCTGGCGACCGAGGTCGCGCGCTCGCCAGACGCCGCCCAGGCGATCCTGCCGGACGAGGGCGGCGCGATCCCCGACGGCCCGCTCTCCGCCGCCATCGACGAGATCACGGCCCTGATCGCCGGGGAGGAGAGCGCGGCGCGGCTCGCCGATTACCGCAACTACTTCGTCTACGAGATCGGCATGCGCGACCGGGCCGGCAACCGCACCACGATGTCGAACCGCGCGCTGCGCGGGTCCGGGGGCGAGGCGCAGGCGCCGTTCTATGTCGCCATCGCCGCCTCGCTCGCCTCGGCCTACTATCCGGGCGATCGGCCTGGAGACGAGAATCCGGGCCTGGGCCTCTGCCTACTGGACGAGGCGTTCTCGAAGCTCGACGTGCGCAACAGCCAGGCCCTGGTGGATCTCTACCAGGCGTGGGGCCTGCAACTCCTCATCGCGGCGCCGGAGGACAAGCGCACGACGCTGACCGAGGTGATGGACACCATCGTCACCGTCTACAAGAGTCCCGACCTGACCTCCGTGAGGATCGAGGCGGAGCACCCGCTGGAGGCCGCCAAGCGGGCGCTGGCGGCGATCAATCCCGAGCGCCAGGGCATCGAGGGCTTCCGGATCATCGACGCCGCGGAGTAGGGCGCCCGCGCTACCAGACCGGCTCGGGGCCGTACCAGGTGAAGTGCTTCTTGATCGGCTCGACCACGTCCCAGGTGCCGGAGAAGCCCGCGGGCGTCACGAAGGCGTCGCCGGCCCGGTAAGTCTTCGACACGCCTTCCGCGTCGGTGACCGTGACCACGCCCTCGATGATTTGGATGAACTCCGCCCGCCCGAAGTCGATGCGGAACTTGCCCGGCTGAGAGGTCCAGATTCCAGCCGCGAACAATCCGTCGGGACTTTTGTAGATGTAGGTCGCGGTCTGTTCCGGCTTGCCCGAAAGGATGTGAGACCGCTCCGGCCAGTAGGGCGATTCTTTCGGCTGGACGGCCGGGAAATCATGCGTCCGCTCCACCGGGCCCGCGAGCAGCGGCGGCGGCGGCGCGGAAGGTCGGCGCCAGGACGGCATCGTTCCCGCGAGGGCCATCAACGGACCCGCGAAGGTGTGAAGTAAACGGGCGATTTCCATTCCAAATCCTCGGTATCACGCTCGAATCAGGGTCGCGGATACGGCTGGAAATCGCAAGTTTGTGCCGCGGATAGGTCGGATTATCTGTATAGAACGGTTATCAATCTCTTGAATTGGAATTTTATAAACCAAAGTGCGCGTTTCGCGGCCGGTCGACGGATTATCCGCCCGGTGATCCGAAGGCCGGGAGGCCCGCTGCGGAGGGGCCGATTGCGCGTCGGTCGACCACGAGCACGTGTCGAGGTCACGGCCTTTTCGAGGCCCGGCGGGGCGAGACGGATTCCGATGAGCGAATCCGCCCGTCGCCGAGACCGTCCGCCGGGGCGTGCGCGGGTTTCCGTCTGGGTAATCCGCGAACCGAGCCCGTGGTGCGGAGAGGGCGGCGCGCGAGCGACGCCGCCTGGCGTGCGGAAGCTTCGGGTTCCCAGACCGCATGGCCGGCGTTTCCGTGGTCACGGAGGATCGCGCTCCGACGCGGCCGGGCACCATCGATGAGGGCCGAACGACGTGGGGCGGTCTCGGTGGCGCCAGCCCGCCAGGCGAGCGAGCGATCGACAAGTCTAGGTTGGGACGCGCTCGCCAATCGGGTTCGAAGATGAATTGTCGGGAATCGAACATCAGGTCAAGGCGTGAATTCGTACAAATCGGAATCGAAAGCTGCACTTGCGTCGATTGATGTTTCGGGTCTTATCTGGAGTTCGATATCTCTGGAATTGGTCGATTTCTGACATCGGGGAGGCGTTTCATGGATAGGGATGGACCGCCACGCGGGCCGGTCTTGCCGGCCGACGAGGCCGTCGCCGCCGATTCGGATGAAACGCCGCCAGGGTCGGGCGAACGCGCCGGACTCGAAGCGCGGCTCAGGGACGCCGGCCGCGCGCGGGCGACGCGCAGCCTGCGCCGCCGCAGAGTTTCCTTCGTGATTCACGCGTCGGACCGGCGGGACGGCCCCGTGAGGCAAAGGGCCTCCGGCGCCCCGGGGCCGGCGAAATCCGCGAGGCCCGCGGAGATCGTCAGCGCCTTCGACGAAACCGCGATCCGGAATTGGTGAGATGGTGCAGGCCCTCAGAAATCCGGCGGCCGGGGATCGCCCCGTCTTCCCGGCGGCGGAAGTGCCGGCCTCGGCCCTGCTGCAGAAGCTCGAAGCCTTCCAGGACCTCTCGGCGGAGGCGCGCAAGGCGGTCTCGCGCCTCGTGGCGAGCGCCAAGGATTACCCCGCCCACACCGACATCCTGCGCGTGGGCGAGGCGGCGGACGGGGTCCTGATCGTCCTCAGGGGGTTCGCCTGCCACAACCAGTTCCGTCAGAACGGGGCGCGCCAGATCACCGCCTATCTCCTGCCGGGCGATCACTGCAGGCTGGAGACCGGGCTGATCAACCGGATGGATCACACTATCAGCACGCTCTCGCCCTGCCGGGTCGCACGGGTGCCCTCGGAAGCGCTGCAGGCGGTCGTGCGGCAACATCCGGCCGTCCGCCAGGCGCTTCGGATGTGCATCCTGATCAACGAGGCGACCCTGCGCGAGTGGATCGTCAACATCGGCTGCCGGACGGCGATCGAGCGCATCGCGCACCTGTTCTGCGAACTGCACCTGCGCCTCAGCAGTGTCGGACTGGTGCGGGGCATGACCTACGACCTGCCGGTGACGCAGACCGACATCGCCGTGACGGTCGGATTGTCGAACGTGCACGTCAACCGGTCGCTTCAGGCCCTGCGGAAGCAGCGCCTCATCGCGCTCTCCGGCAGGCGGCTGACCATCCTCGACTGGCAGCGCCTCAGCGAACTGGCGGAATTCAGCCCGAGCTACCTCCAGGCCGAGCGGCGCATCCTCAACGGCTGATTCGAGCCGGGGCACGTGGCCGCCCCGGCCCGTCGAAGCGGGTCAGGGCTTCGCGGCGGCCTGGGGGTCGATGGTCCCGGTCTCGGTTTCCGGGCGGTCATCCGACGCTTCGTCGAAGGCCTGGATCCAGGCCGCGCGGTCCTCGCTTCCCTCGGCATAGGGGCAGCTCTCGCGCTGCTTGCCGTAGAGGCGGGCATTCCGGCCCTTGATGAAGGGGCTGTCGCTCGCGGTGGCGCCGTCGCTCATGTCTGGTGTCCCGATGGTTGCGCGGCGCCACGGGGCCGAGGACCGGTCCGTCACGCCGCCGTGTCGCGGGTCAACCCGGAGGCCGGCGCCCGGGTTCATCCCGGCGCCCGGGTTCATCCCGGCGGGGTCGCAGGGCCGCGATCCGGCCGGCGCCCTCAAGCGTCGCCGCGCTGGCCCTGGGCCACCGCCCGGCGCAGGACGCGGGAGAGGTCCTCCACCGAGTAGGGCTTGCGCAGCAGCTCGAACCCGTGCGTGCCCCGCTCGGCGATGACGTGGCTGTAGCCGGAAGCGAGGACCACCGGCAGCCCGGGATGGCGGCTCCGGATCGCCTGTCCGAGATCGATCCCGTTCATGCCCGGCATCACCACGTCCGAGAACACCACGTCGAAGGCGCGCTCCGCCGGTTCCAGCACCTGAAGGGCCTGCTCGGCATCGGTGACCCAGCGGGTGACGTAGCCGAGTTCCTGAAGCGCCTGGGTTGCGAAGGCGCCGACCTCGAGATTGTCCTCGACCACCAGCACCCGGGTCCCGTGGCCATCGGCCAGGGAGGCCGGCTCCGGCAGGACCGCCTGCGACGGCACCGCGCCCCGGACGCGGGGCAGGAACAGGGTGAAGGTCGTGCCGTGTCCCACGGCGCTCTCCACCACGACCTCGCCGCCGGACTGCTTGGCGAAGCCGAAGACCTGGGACAGGCCGAGGCCGGTGCCCTGGCCGACGCCCTTGGTGGTGAAGAACGGCTCGAAGATCCGCTCCATGACCTCGGGTGGGATGCCCGACCCCGTGTCCGAGACCGAGACCGCGACGAAATCGCCGCGCACCCGCGGATGCGCCCGCACGGCCGGGATCGCGAGCGCCCGGCTCACCCGGATCCGGAGGCGGCCCTCGCCGTCCATGGCATCACGCGCATTCACGACCATGTTGACGAGGGCGGTGTCGAACTGGCTCGGATCGGCATCGACGAGGCAGGTCAGCGGCGTGCCGTCGGCGGCGAGCCCCGGATCGACCTCGGTCTCCACCCGGATCCGGGCGCCCGTGAGGGTGCCGACCATGTCCGCCACCGAGGCGACGCCGCGCGCCGCGTCGAAGACCTCCGGGCTCAGGGCCTGTCGGCGCGCGAAGGCGAGGAGCTGGCCGGTGAGCTTGGCGGCGCGCGAGACCGTGTCGGAGATCGCCCCGATGTAGCGTTGGCGGCGTTCCTCCGGCAGGTCGGGCCGCTTGAGAAGGTCGGTGGACGACTTGATGACCGTGAGGAGATTGTTGAAGTCGTGGGCGACGCCGCCAGTGAGCTGGCCCACCGCCTCGAGCTTCTGCGATTGGCGCAGCTGCTCCTCCAGGGCCTTGCGCTCGGTGACGTCGCGCCCGGCGGCATAGAAGTGGTCGCCCTGCGGAATCGCGTTCCACGACACCCAGCGCAGGTCCCCGTCCGCCGTCCGCATGCGGACGTCCAGGTTGTCGAGGACGCCGCCCTCGGTCAGGCGCGTGAACGCGGCGGTCGCGGCCGGAACGTCGTCCGGGTGGAGGTAGTCGTCGAAGCGCGATCCGGCGAGGAGGTCCGTCGGCCAGCCCAGCATCTCGGACCAGGCCGGGTTCACGGCCCGGTAGATGCCGTCGAACCCGCAGACCACCAGAAGGTCGCGGCTGGCACGCCAGACGAGGTCGCGCTCGGCCGTCCGGTCCCGCGCCGTCGTCCGCAGCAGCGTCTCGGCCTCGCGCCGGTCGGTGATGTCGTTGAACAGGATCGCCACGCGGTGCTGGACCGGCTCGCCGACCCGCAGGGCGTGGACGTCGAACCAGCGCCCGAGGGCGACCGCGCCGCTCTCGAACCGCGCCGGGCGACCCGTGAGGGCGACCTCGCCGTAGGTCTCGAGCCAGCGCGGCTCGAGGTCCGGGATGACCTGGCTGACCCAGCAGCCCACCACGTCGCCGAGGCCCGCCTGGCGCTCGAAGGCCGGGTTCACCTCCAGGAAGCGGTAGTCGACCGGACGGCCACCGGCATCGAACCGCATCTCGACGATGCAGAACCCGGCATCGATGGCGTCGAACAGCGTCCGGTAGCGCGCCTCGCTCTCGGCGAGCTTGCCCTCCTCGGTGCGGAACCGGGTGACGTCGAGCTGGCTGCCGAAGAAGTAGATCAGCCGCCCGTCCGGGTCGTGGACCGGGCTGACGTGGAGCTCGTTGCGGAACGCGCCACCGTCACGGTGATAATTGACGATCTCCACCACCACGTCGCGCCGCGCCGCGATGGCGTCGCGGACCCGCGCGACCTCGGCCGGATCGGTGCCGCTGCCCTGGAGGAAGCGGCAGTTGCGCCCGAGCAGCTCCTCGGCCCCGTAGCCGCACAGGTCCTGAAACGCCCGGTTGGCGAAGACGATCGGGTTATCGGGCAGGTTCGGGTCGGTGATGATCATCGGCATGCGGGTCTTCTCCGCCGCCGTGAACAGGAGGTCGGCGCTCGCGGCCGAGGTTCGTTGGCCCGGCTCGGGTGAGCGGACCATGGCGGCGCGCTGCGCCCGCAATGCCGCGATCTCCGCTTCGAGTGCCTGTTCCTTCAGACGAAGCCGTTCGAGCGCGTCGTCCATGAGCCCCCGTTTCACCCAGAGCGGAGCCGTTCGAGCCGGGGACCACCGCTCCCCGACACGATTCGCGGTGCCTGACGCCTCCCTAGCCGACACCCGGCAGCCCGTCGATGACGCACCGTCCGGGACGATCGCGGCGGAATCGGAACCAATGCCCAAACCGTGGATTGCGGTAGGCGCTGACCGTTGACCTATGCCTGCAGGGTGAGGTCCCCGCCCTGCGGTCCGCGACACGCACCGCCGCTGAACCGCTCACGGCCAGCTCCCGCGCTGTCCATTTCCGAGAAACGATCGTTCGTGCCGAGCCTTGGACCGATGCAGACGTTCGATACGACCACCACCACCCTGCCCACCCTGCGACGCGGCTCGCAGCTTCACGAGACCGAACGACGGCTCAACGCGGTCCTGAACAACGCCTCGGTGGCGATCTTCCTGATGGATGACCGCCAGCACTGCGTCTACATGAACCGGGCGGCGGAACTCCTCACCGGTTTCAGCCTGAGCGAGGTGCTCGCCCGCGACTGCCCGCTGCACGACATCGTCCACCACACCTATCCGGACGGGCGGCCCTTTCCGCTGGCCGAATGCGCGATCGACCGGGCCTTCCCGGAGAACAATCAGGAGCGCGGCGAGGAGGTGTTCGTCCACAAGGACGGGCATTTCTATCCGGTCGGCTTCACGGCCAGCCCGATCCGCGACGACGAGGCCCGGATCATCGGTACGATCATCGAGGTCCGCGACATCACCGAGGAGAGGGCGGCGGCCGAGCGCCAGCGCCTGCTCACCAACGAGCTGAACCACCGGGTCAAGAACACCCTGGCCACGGTCCAGTCGATCGCGGCGCAGACGTTCCGGGGCAAGACCGACACGGTGGCGCGCCAGACCTTCGACGCCCGCATGGTCGCCCTGTCGAACACCCACAACGTCCTGACCGCGCAGAACTGGGAGAGCGCGAACCTGCGCAGCGTGATCGAGGGGGCCCTGGCGCCGCATGCCCTGGCGGAGGTGGATACCGGCCGCTTCGATCTCGTCGGCCCCGATACGCGCCTGCACCCGAAGGTCGCCGTGACCCTGGCGATGGCGTTGCACGAACTCATGACGAACGCGGCCAAGTACGGCGCGCTCTCGGTCCCCGAGGGACGGGTCGGCGTGTCCTGGACCCTGGAGCCGACCGGTGCGGGCGAGCGGCTCGACCTCGTCTGGACGGAGAAAGGTGGCCCGCCCGTCGCCGAGCCGACGCGGAAGGGTTTCGGCAGCCGCCTGATCGAGCGGCAGCTGCCGATGGAGTTCGACGGCACCGCGACCCTCGCCTTCGCGCCGACCGGCGTGACCTGCCACCTGTGCGTCCCGCTGACGGCCCTCGGCTGGCACGGCCAGGACTTGGTGACGGGGCGGGCCGCACGATGATCGACCTCGGGGGACGACGCGTTCTGCTGGTCGAGGACGAGAGCCTGGTCGCCATGCTCGGCGAGGACATGCTGCTCGACCTCGGCTGCGAGGTCGAGATCGCCATGCGGCTCGACAAGGCGGTGGCCCTGGCGCGCTGTGCCGACATCGACATGGCGATCCTCGACGTGAACCTCGGCGAGACCTGCAGCTACCCCGTGGCCGACGTGCTCTTCGAGCGCAGGATCCCGTTCATCTTCGCCACCGGCTACGGTCTCGCCGGCATCGAGCCGGCCTATGGTGCCGTGCCGGTGATGCAGAAGCCCTACCAGATCGCCCAGATGGAGCGGCTGCTCCGGCACCTCGTCAGCTGCGAGACCCTGCCGACCAAGGCCGGCGGCCGGCCCCTGGCCTGCGGCTGCTCGCCCGGAGCCAAGACCGGCGGCCCGCAGCAGATGCGGGCGGACTGAGCGCGGCCGCTGCGGCCTTCGGTCCCCACGCCCGGGCGCTTGCCGCCGGACCTTTCCGGACGATGTCGCGTTCGCCCTCTGCGGTGACGGGACGACGAACGCGAACGCGCATGCAGATCCACCTCGACGCCCTCGGCGGCATCGCCGGCGACATGTTCGCCGCCGCGCTCCTCGATGCCTTTCCCGATCGGGAAGCCGGGGTGCTGGACAGCATCCGCGCCGCCCTGCCGGAGGTGTCCTGCGAGCTCGTCCGCCACAACGACGGTATCCTGGCCGGCCGGCGCTTCCGCGTGGCGCGTCGCGGGACGGAGGGCGGCCGCGCCGGGGCCGCGCCCGTCCATCGGCACCACGATCATGCGCATGAGCACGAATCCACGCACGGGCATCCCCACGGCGACGCCCCCGCGGCGCATGGCCACCGGCACTGGTCGCGCATCCGCGCGGAGCTCGAGGCCGCGCCCCTCGATCCGGCCGTACGGACCCACGCCATCGGCATCTTCACCCGCTTGGCCGAGGCCGAGGCCCGGGTCCACGGCATCGCGGTCGCGGACGTCGCCTTCCACGAGGTCGGCGCCTGGGACTCGATCGCCGACATCGTGGCGGCCGCCCACCTGATCGCGGCCCTCGACGCCGAGGCCTGGAGCGTTTCGGCGCTGCCCCTCGGCTCGGGACGGATCCGGACCCAGCACGGGCCGCTGCCGGTGCCGGCCCCCGCCACCAGCCTCCTCCTCGAAGGCTTCGAGACCCTGGACGACGGCGTGCCGGGCGAACGGGTGACCCCCACGGGCGCCGCGATCCTGCGCCACCTGCGGGACATCGCGCCGCCGCGCGCCGCCGCGCCGCGGCTGCTGAAGGGCTCGGGCATCGGCTTCGGCACCAAGGTCCTGCCCGGCCTCAGCAACTGCCTGCGCGTCCTGGTCTACGAGGCGGCGGCGGCCCGCGGGAGCGGCGAGCACCGCGACCTCGGCGTGATCGAGTTCGAGGTGGACGACCAGTCGGCGGAGGATCTCGGCATGGGCCTCGACCGCCTGCGCGCGCATCCCGACATCTTCGACGTCGTGCAGATGCCGGTCTTCGGCAAGAAGGGGCGGATGATGACCCATGTCCGGGCGCTCGCCCGCGCCGGCGCCCTCGACGCGGCGGTGGCGGCCTGCTTCCGCGAGACCACCACGATCGGCCTTCGCCATCGCATCGTCTCCGGCGCCGCCCTGCCGCGCCGGATGCACACGGTCACGGTCGAGGGCCGGCCCGTGCGGGTGAAGGTGGTCGACCGGCTGGAGGGGCGCACCGCCAAGGCAGAGGCCGACGACGCGGTCGCGCAGGAGACCCACGCGACCCGCGCGGGCCTGCGCCGCGCGGCCGAGGCGCTCGCGCTCCGGGCCGATTCCGAGGACGGGGGCGCGGCATGAGCCTCGATCCCCGGCAGCGCCTGAACGATGCCCTCCGGGAGACCGGGCCGCTCGCGGTCGCGGTCAGCGGCGGCGTCGACAGCCTGACCCTCGCCGAGACCGCCCATCGCCTCCTCGGGGCCGACCGGGCGCTGATGGTGCACGCGGCCTCGCCGGCCGTGCCCGCGGAGGCGACCCAGCGGGTGCGGGACGCGGCGGCCCGGGCCGGCTGGTCCCTGCGCGTGGTCGAGGCCGGCGAGTTCGCCGATCCGAACTACCGCGCCAATCCGGTCAACCGTTGCTTCTTCTGCAAGACCAACCTCTACGTCACCATTCGCCGGGTGACCGACCGGACCATGGTGTCGGGGGCCAATCTCGACGATCTCGGCGAGTACCGGCCGGGTCTCGACGCCGCGCGCGAGCACGGCGTGCGCCATCCCTACGTGGAGGCCGGACTGGACAAGGCCGCGGTGAGGGCGCTCGCCCGCGACCTCGGCCTCGGAGCGGTGGCGGAACTCCCGGCGGCGCCCTGCCTGTCGAGCCGGGTCGAGACCGGAATCCGGATCGAGCCCGAGACCCTCGCCTTCATCCATGCCGTCGAGGGCCTGGTCAGCCGCACCCTCGACGCGTCGACCGGTCCGAGGCGCGCCGTGCGCTGCCGCGTCCGGGCCGCCGGGATCGTGGTGGAGCTCGACCCCGACAGCCTCGCGGCGCTCGACGGTTCGCGCCGGAGCGCCCTGGCGGCGGAGATCCTGGCCGGCGCGCCGGCGAACCTGCCGGAGGCGCCGGTGCGCTTCATGGCCTACCGCACCGGCAGCGCCTTCCTGACGGGGGCGGCCCGATGAGCGTCGCCGACGAGTTCGTCCTCGACTTCGCCCGACCCGAGCGGATCGGCCTCGAGGAGGCGATCTACGCCGCCGGCAAGTCGCCGGTGCAGATCGACGCGATCCTGGACGCCGCCGCCGCGCGCGGTGCGCCGCTGCTGCTGACGCGCCTCGACGCCGACAAGCACGCGGCCCTCGCCGCGCCGCACCGCGCGCGGATCGATTACTGCGCGGTCTCGCGGACCGCGATCTTCGGGCAGGCCCGCCCGATCACCGGGCCTGTCCGGATCGGCATCGTCGCCGCCGGCACCTCCGACGTTCCGGTCGCCCGCGAGGCCGAGCGGACCCTGGCCTACCAGGGCCACGCCTCGACCCTCTTCGCCGATGTCGGCGTCGCGGGGCTCTGGCGCCTGACCCGGCGGCTCGACGAGATCCGCGCCCACCCGATCCTCATCGTGGCCGCCGGCATGGATGCGGCCCTGCCCAGCGTCGTCGGCGGCCTCGTCGCCAGCGCCCTGATCGCGGTGCCGACCTCCGTCGGCTACGGGGTGGCCGCGGGCGGCCGCACCGCCCTCGACGCCGTGCTGGCGAGCTGCGCCCCCGGCATCACCGTGGTCAACATCGACAACGGCTACGGGGCCGCCTGCGCGGCGATGCGCCTGCTCCAGGCCGCGCGGGCCCTCTCGGATCTCACGTCCAGCGACGGGGCGCGGGCCTGACATGCCGCGCCCGTTCCGCATCACCCCCCATCACACCGGAGAGCAGACATGGAACGCCGCAGCTTCCTTCAGGGCGCCGCCGCCGGCGCCGGCCTCGCCGCCACCAGCAGCGCCGGCGCGGCCGTGACCGCCCCCGGCCTGCCCGATGCCCGGCCGAAGGACCCGGCCGACCTGCCGCTCCGCACCGATCCCGGCGAGCGCCGGGGCGAGATGCTCTACCGCCCGTTCGGCCGCCACGACGAGAAGATCTCGGCGATCGGCATGGGCGGCTTCCACCTCGGCAAGAACGCGGTCTCCGACGACGAGGCGACCCGCCTCATCCATGCGGGCATCGATCGCGGCATCACCTTCATGGACAATTGCTGGGACTACAACGGCGGACGCTCGGAGCTGCGCATGGGCGCCGCCCTCGCGCAGGGCGGCTACCGCGACAAGGTCTTCCTGATGTCCAAGATGGACGGGCGCACCAGGCAGGAGGCGATGCGCCAGATCGACGAATCCCTCAAGCGCCTGCGCACCGACCGCATCGACCTCGTGCAGCACCACGAGATCCTGCGCTTCGACGACCCGGACCGGGTCTTCGCCGAGGGCGGCGCCATGGAGGCCTTCGTCGAGGCGAGGAAGGCCGGCAAGCTGCGCTACATCGGCTTCACCGGCCACAAGGATCCGCGCATCCACCTGCAGATGCTCGAGGTCGCCGCGGAGCGCGGCTTCCAGTTCGATTCCGTGCAGATGCCCCTCAACGTGATGGACGCGCATTTCCGCTCGTTCGGGCACCTCGTCCTGCCCTATCTCGTGCAGCACGGCATCGCGGCGCTGGGCATGAAGACCTTCGGCGACGGGGTCATCCTGAAGAGCGACGCGCCGATCAAGCCGCTCGAATACCTGCACTTCTCCCTGAACCTGCCGACCAGCGTCGTGATCACCGGCATCGAGAGCCAGCGCGACCTCGACCAGGCCTTCGAGGCGGTGAAGACCTATCGGCCGATGGACAAGGCGACGGTGGCCGAGCTCCTGGAGCGCAGCAAGCCCTACGCGCTCCAGGGCAAGTACGAGCTGTTCAAGACCTCCGCCACCTTCGACGGCACGGCCAAGAACGCGGCCTGGCTCGGCGAGGACGTCGAGAGCGTGAAGAAGCTCGCGCCGACGATGGAGTGAGGTTCGAAGGGCACCATTCGCGTCGGTGCGACCCATCCCGGCCGGGGGTCTTCGCGTCGTATCCCCGGACGCACCGGGCGCGTTCCGGGGCTCGCCTGCGGCGCCCCGGAACGACGCAGGGCGCGCCGCGGTCGGATCGCCGGGCCAGGATGGCGCCGCGGACGCGGCGGACGGCGACGCGGTGCATCCTGCGCGTTCCGGCGCGGAGCGCTGCCGCGGCGCTGAACGCCGGCCGGCCGCTCAGCCTTCCTTGAAGCCGTATTCCGGCACACCCTCTTCGTTGCCGTAGTACTTGTACGGCAGGAACTTGCCCGAGAGGTTCATCTTCACCCGGTCGCCCTTGTTGTTGGGCTCGCGTTCCATGGTCATGTTGAAGTCGATCGCCGACATGATGCCGTCCCCGAACTCCTCCTGGATCAACTCCTTCCAGGTGGTGCCGTAGACCATCACCAGCTCGTAGAAGCGGTAGATCAGCGGGTCCGTCGGCGGCATCTGGGCGATCGAGCCCCGGTAGGGCGCCTCGTTCAGCATCCGCTCCTCGGACGGCGACAGACCGAACAGGGCAGCGGCCTTGGCGGCCTGGGCCTTGGGCAGCTTCATCTGCCCCATGCAGGCGGCGGTGATCAGGATCGGCGAGATGCCGCCGATCTCGTCCTGGATGTACTTCCAGGTCCAGCCCTTCTCGCGCTTGATGTCGAGGAGCTTCTCGGTGAGGTCTTCGCGCTTCATGCCTGGGATCTCCGTGGCGGGTTGAAGGGGCGCCTCGTTCAGGCAAGCAGGACTGGTGCCGCTTCGCGGATCCGCCAGGGTGAGAGTCGGCCCGATCGAGCCGGACGCCGGGAGCGGGCCGACGCCACGTCGAGCGCCTGTCCGAGCCCGGTGTCCCGGGAAAGGCCTCAGGCGAACAGCATGGTGTCGGACGGAGCATGGACGACGAAGGCCTTGCCCTCGTCGACCCAGCCGGCGCCGGCCGCGCCGTTGTTGATGCCGGCGGCCTCCTCGGCGCTGCCCGCATAGTGATGCAGCCCCGTCACCTTGTTGTAGAAGCGCTCCAGGGTCATGTGCCCGGCACCGCTCGCGTCGTTGTAGGCCTGGAAGGCGACGCCCTCGTAATGGTAGCTCGAGGTGGAATTGATCAGCTGGTCGCGTTCCGCGACGCTGTCCGTCAGGAAGTGTGTGCCGGACTTCGTCTCCAGGAAACGGAACACGTCGTGGGTGAGCGCGCTCTGATCGGGCGTCCCCCAGGGAGAGCCCTCGAAGTTGAACGTCGGCATCGTGCTCAGGATCTGCTGCTTTTCGACGCCGCTCGTGGTGTAGAAATGATCGCCCGTGCTGGTGTCGAAGAACCGGTAGATGGCGCGGAAACTCCCGTCGGCGGCCGCGGTGGCGGTGCTTGCCGCCGGGACCACAGAAGGCGCCACGGTCGGGGACAGGGTCGCGATCAAGCCGACGTTGCTCGTCGTCACGAGCGTAGCACCCGCACCCCCTGACTGGGCGGCGAGGGCCTGCACGATGGAGACGTCCCCGGTCAGGCTCAGCGTCGAGAACCGTTCGCCGGCATTCAGCGTCATCTCCCAATTGTTGTAGAGATGCGTCGCCGACGAGGGCATGTAGAAGACGTTGTTGTAGTGATAGTCGCCGGTCTGCTTGAAGAACGAATCGCCCGTATTCAGGTACATGGCATTGTCGTGAAACGCGATCTGCCCTGCCTTGTAGGCGGCGTCCAGGAAGACGCTGGCCATCTGCTTGGTGCTGTTGTTCTGTTCGATGACCGAATTGTGGCTGACGTCCACGTTGGAGAACTTGCTGGCGAATCCGCCGCCACCGTTGTGCAGGACCATGAAGCCGTTGTTGTTCAGGCTGACGTTGTTGGTGATGGAAATGTTCGTCAAGGAATTGTTATAACCACCGGCCTCGATGAAGCCGACGCTGTTTTCGACCCAGTTGTCGTGAATCTTGATGTTGTCCATGTTGCCGAACAGCTCGATGCCGCCGCCGTCGTAGGTGTAGTCGTAGCTGGCGGCCTTGCCGTTGGTGACGCGATTGAACGAGACTTCGTTGTTGCTGTTGCCGATCAGGATCCCGACCGCGCCGTAATCGTCATCCTTGATGTCGGGCGTATTCTTGATCATCTTCAGATCGTGAAAATAGCTTCGCGTGACGAGGTTGTTCGTGCCGTTGAGCATGACGCCTTCGCCGACGTTGCTCGCCTCGATGTTCCGAATCGTCACGTAGCTCGACGTCTTCATGACGTTGATGCCGGCCTGTCCGGCCGCGCCGATGTTCAGACCTTCGACGACGATGTATTTCGAATTGGCGACGTTGATACCATCCGAATAACCCGAGGCGTTGTTGTTGATGACGGCCGCGGCACCCAGGCCATAGGTGGTGAAGGTGATCGGCGCCGCCTCCGTGCCGGATGCCGCGATGTTCAGGGCGCCCGTTCCGGCCGCCGAGGCATTGTAGGCGGTGCCGGCCTTGAACGCGACGGTGTCGCCCGCCTGCAGCTTGAGCTTGTTGACCGCGTCGAGGCTCGCGAACGGAGTGGCCATGGAACGGCCGCTGTTCTGGTCGCTCGCTGCGGACGAAGATGCGTCGACGTAATAAATCGTCATCACACGGTCTCGGTGAATGGTAAAATTGACTTCAGTTCATCGGTAGGTCCTTCGTGCTTATCGAGCGTTAAGCGGCATGCTTAAGCTTTCGTTTTCGGCCTTGGTCCAATTCTCACGGCCACGTCTGCCGCAGCGGATGTCCTGAAATCTACAGGGTGCGCCACCGCACGAGCCGTGTTCCGCCGATGCGGCGGCGAGGCCGGCCTGCCCGCCCTCGCCGGCCTTTCCGCGCCCTCGTCGGCCGCGCCGCGGGGGTTCGGCCGGCCTCGGGAGCGTCGATCCGAAAATCCGTCCACTCCCGGACATGTCGAAGCCCGAGCGGCGGCCCTAGATGTCACGGACGCTCGACTTCGCTGGAGTTCAGGCCCCGATGGATCTCTCACGACGCGCCGTGCTCGCCGGTGCCGGTCTGCTGCCCCTCTCGGTCGCATGGCCGGGACGTCCCGCGATCGCCGACCCTGCGAAGTCCACGGGTTTGCTGCGCCGGCCGATTCCCTCGTCCGGCGAAACCTTGCCGGTGATCGGGATCGGCACCTCGCGGCGCTACGAAGTCGAGCCGACCCCGGAGAAGATCGCGCCGCTGCGCGAGGCGGTGCAGCGTTTCGTGTCGCTCGGCGGGACGGTGATCGACACCGCGCCGAGCTACGGCACCGCCGAGGACGTGCTCGGGCTGATCCTCGGCCAGGACGGCCTTCGCGAGAAGGTGTTCCTCTGCAGCAAGGTCGGGACGCCGGGCCGCGAGGCCGGTGCGGCGGAGATCGCGCGATCCTTCCAGCGCCTGAAGACGGCGGTGATCGACCTCATCGCCGTCCACAACCTCATCGATCCGGACGCCAACCTCGCGACCCTGCGCGGGCTGAAGGCCGAGGGCAAGATCCGCTACCTCGGCGCGACGGTCTGGCGGGACAGCCAGCTCGCGGATCTGGAAGCCCTGATGGCGCGCGAGACCCTGGACTTCATCCAGGTGAACTACGCCCTCGACGATCGCGGCGCCGCCGCGCGCATCCTGCCCCTGGCGAAGGAGCGCGGCATGGCCGTGATGGTCAACGTGCCCTTCGGGCGGGACCGCCTGTTCAAGGCCGTGCAGGGGCGCGAGCTACCGCCCTGGGCGGCGGAGTTCGACTGCGCGACCTGGCCGCAATTCTTCCTGAAATACGTCCTCGGGCACGAGGCCGTGACCTGCCCGATCCCCGGCATGGCCAAAGCGGCCTATGTCGAGGACAACCTCGGCGCCGCTCGGGGGCGCCTGCCCGACGCCGCACAGCGCACTCGCATGGAGGCCTTCGTCGATGCACTCTGACCCTCTGACCCGCCGCGCGATCCTCGCGCTCGCCGCCGGCGCGACCCTGGCCGTGGCCTTCGCGGGTCCGGCCTGGGCGCAGGCGCCGTCCCAGCCCGCGCGCATCGGCATCATCGGGGCCGGCAACATCGGCGGCACCCTCGGCGGTCTCTGGGCCAGGGCCGGCCATCAGGTCATGCTGTCCTCCCGGCACCCGGAGGAACTGAAGAGCCTCGTCGAGGGCCTCGGACCCAATGCCCGCGCCGGGACTCCGGCCGAGGCGATCGCCTTCGGCGACGTCTTGCTCGTCGCCGTTCCCTACAAGGCCTATCCGCAGATCGCGCAGGATCATGGCGCCGCCCTGAAGGGCAAGATCGTCATCGATGCCGGCAACGCCACCCAGGCCCGCGACGGCGAGGTCTACGGCGAGGTCCAGGCCGGCGGCATCGCCGCCGTGTCGGCCAAGTACCTGGCAGGCGCCCGCATCGTACGGGCCTTCAACGCGGCCAATTACAAGCTGTTCGCCAAGAACGCCCATCGCGACGGCGGCCGGATGGCGATCCCCCTCGCGGGCGACGACCCGAAGGCCGTCGCCGAGGTGTCGAAGCTCGTCACCGATGCGGGCTTCGACCCGGTGGTGGTCGGGCCGCTCGCCAAGGCCGACAGCTTCGCCATGGGCTCGCCCGGCTTCGGCCTCGAACTCACCGCCCCGGACCTGCGCACGCGCCTCGGTGTCACGCCTTGAGCGGTGAAACCGCCGCCGGCGCTTCGCCCGATGCGCCGGCGGAGCGGCCTGCTTCCAGCTGGCTCGGGCGCCTCGTCGACGTACGGCCGGGCGAGGCGCCGGCGCTCGCCTGGTCCTGGGCCTACATCTTCTCGATCCTGGCGGCCTACTACGTCCTGCGCCCGATCCGCGACCAGATGGGCGTGGCCGGCGGCATCGAGAACCTGCCCTGGCTCTTCACGGGGACGCTGGTTGGCATGCTGGCCCTCAACGTGCCCTTCGCCTGGCTGGTGAAGACCCTGCCGCGGGCGCGCTTCGTGCCGCTGACCTACCGGTTCTTCGCCGCCAACATCCTGGTCTTCGCCGCCGGACTCTACCTCGCGGGTCCGGAGGGCGACATCTGGATCGGCCGGGCCTTCTTCATCTGGCTGTCGATCTTCAACCTGTTCGTGGTCTCGGTGTTCTGGGCCACCATCGTCGACGTCTTCTCGACGGAGCAGGGCAAGCGCCTGTTCGGCTTCATCGCGGCCGGCGCGACCCTGGGCGCCATCGCGGGCTCGGCCACCACGGCGATCCTGGCCCGGGACGTGCCGACCTGGGCGCTCCTGATCGGCGCGGCCCTGCTCCTCGAGGCGGCGGTGTTCAGCATGCGCGGCCTCGCCCGGCTGTCGGACCGCCTGCGCCAGGCGCCAGGGGCCGGCGAGGGCGCGCCCGCCGAGGCCATCGGCGGCAGCGCCTTCGCGGGCATCACCCGGACCTTCCGGTCGCCCTACCTGCTCAACATCGGCCTGTTCCTGCTGCTGTTCTCGATCACCTCGACCTTCCTGTATTTCGAGCAGGCCGGCATCGCCAAGCGCAGCTTCCCCGATCGCGGGGCGCAGACGGCCTTCTTCGCCAGCGTCGACCTCCTGGTGAACGTGCTGACGCTCGGGGTACAGTTCTTCCTGACCGGGCGGATCGTGCGGCGCATCGGCGTCGGGCCGAGCCTCGCCCTGCTGCCGGCGGCCAGCATCCTCGGCTTCGCGGCGCTGGCCGTGTCCCCGACGATCACCGCCATCGTGGTGTTCCAGGTCCTGCGCCGGGCGGGCAACTTCGCCATCGCGCGCCCCATTCGCGAGGTGCTGTTCACCGTCGTGCCGCGGGAGGATCGCTACAAGGCGAAGAACTTCATCGACACGGTGGTCTACCGCGTCGGTGACCAGGTCGGGGCCTGGTCGTTCGCCGGGATCGCGGCCCTCGGGCTCGGCGCGACGGCCGTCGCCGTGACGGCGGTGCCGCTGTCCCTCGCCTGGCTCCTGAACAGCCTCTGGCTCGGGCGCCGGCAGGCGGAGCGTCAGCGGCAACAGGAAGAAATCCTCCAGGATCGGAGCCGGACGGGCGGGTAGCGACGGTCGAGCGGCCCCCCGGAAACAAGCAGGGAGCGCCCTGATTCGTCGTCAAGCGGGGCCGGCATGGACGATGCCCGGTCTATCGACGCCGGCCCGATGGTTGTGTCGGTCGAACCGCCTGACGACAATAGCAATAATCCCCAGTAGGTGCCTTGCTGCAGCGCCTCTGTTGTGCACATCTCTTATCTGTGATGTGCATGTCTGGCATGTAAATCGATCAAATGGTCCGCTGGCGCTTGATAAATGTCTACGGATGGGCAATTTGGTGCCTTGGGGGCACAGGGAAAAGAAAAGTACGCATGTCCGAAAGCACCGAACTTCAAACGACCGATTTCGTCGATCTCGCAGCCGACATCGTTGCGGCTTACGTGTCGAACAATCCTGTCCGGCCCACCGATCTCCCGGACCTGATCCGCAGCGTGCACGCTGCCCTCAACGGCCTGGTCAGCGGCGTTTCGCAGACCGCCGAGGAGATCGCGCCCGAGAAGCCGACGGCCGCGCAGATCCGCAAGTCGGTCATGCCGGACGGCATCATCAGCTTCCTCGACGGCAAGAGCTACAAGACGCTGAAGCGGCACCTGAGCAGCCACGGCCTCGATCCGCACAGCTACCGCCAGCGCTACGGCCTCCCGGCCGACTACCCCATGGTCGCCCCGTCCTACGCGGCGATGCGCTCGGAACTGGCGAAGTCCATCGGGCTCGGCCAGGTCGCCAACCGCAACGAGGACGAGGACGTGCAGCCGAAGGCCAAAAGCCGCAAGCAGGCCGCCTGATCCACCGCTCCACGCCGTGTCGAAGCTCCGTGTCCGTCGATGGCGCGGGGCTTCGTCGGTCCAGCCGACCCGCCTCGCCAGCCCCGCTGCGAGGCTTTTTCATGTCTTGCTAGAGCCAGCGCTCGTCGAGATCCGTCGCATTGCGGTCGGCGACCGGTTGCGACTCGTCGCCTTCGGCGAAGATCACGACATCGTCCGGGCCGACGTCGCGCGTGGCGTAGAAGTCCCAGCGCCGGTGGATCACCCGCGGCCCGCCGAAGAGGCGGTAGGCGTTCCAGTATCGGTCGTCACGGAAGCCGACATAGTGGACGCTGCGGGGCGGCCGCGCGGCCCCGTCGCCGCCGGCTGCGGGCAGAGAGGCCGAGGCGCGACCGGCCCGCACGGCGGGTCCTAGCGTCCGGCTAGGGAGGCGGGCTGGCCGGGCAGCGCCAACCGGGTGCCGGTATCGACGAGGCTGTCGCCCGCGACGCGATAGACGCCCAGGGTCCGGTCGACGTAGTTTCCGACATAGACGTAGCCTCCGGACGGACTGAACGCGATCCCCTGGGTCACGGCACCCGCCTCGGCGGTCGACACCAGCCGGACGCCGTCCGCGGAGATCGCCAGGAGGGCGACGGCGCCGGTGGGCGTGTAGGCCGGGCTGCTGCGCGGCGCGCTCGCACCGCGGACCACGGAGACGGCCGCGTGACGGCCGTCGGGCGCGATCGCCAGGGCCTCGGGCGTGTCGCCGATGCCCAGATGATCGATCACGCGGGGGCGCGGGCCATCGGCGCGGATCACGCTCACCGTATCGGCGTGGCCGTCGCTCGGCTCGGGTCCGGTATTGCCGGTGAGCGCCAGGGATCCGTCCGGCGTCACGTCGAGCCCATAGACGCCCGGTCCCACCGGCATGTCCCGGTCGCGCTCGTAGCGCACCTGCGTCCCCGCGATGGCGAGGATTCCGACGCGCCCGACCTTGTTCTTGGCCACGAAGGCCCGTCGTCCGTCGGGCGCGAACGCGACCGCCGCGGCCTCGTCGCCAACGTCGATCGTCGCGATGGGCCGCACCTCCGTGCCCCGGATCGTCAGGACCGTGACGCTGCGTCCCTCGCGGTTCGCGACGAGGGCGAGGTCCCCGGCCTTCGCGATGGCGAGGCCGGAGGGCTGGCGGCCGACCGTGACGGTCTCGACCAGGCGCGCAGGGCTGGCGGACAGATCGATGACGTGCAGCCGGTCGTCGGCCTGCGCGTACCAGGCCGGTCCCTCCTGACGCATCAGGACGGAACTCGCCACGAGGCCGAGCTTGCCATCGGGCGTGATCCGAAGGTTCGTCGGTGGTCCGTAGACGGAATTGTCGAGGGGCAGGGTCTGCACGAGCCGGGGCCGGGCCTCGTCGCTGACGTCGACGATGCCGACGGCGTCCTGGCCGTTCGGCCCGTTGCGGCCGCCATCCGGTTCGAAGAAGGTCTTGCCGTCGAGGCCCACCAGCAGAAGGGCCGGCGCGTCGGCCCGGGTCGGCCCCGGGGCCAGAAGGGCGAGGGCCGCGAAAGCGGCCATTCGGTAGCGGTGCAGCGGCGGAGCGATCATGCCGTGCAGATAGGGCGACGGTCCCGCAGATCTCGGCGACGGCGTCACGACGACGACGTCTCGCCCCTGCGCCGGCTTCGCTCACGGCATCGACGGGTGCCGGGCACCTCGCCACGCCGCTTCGAGCGAGCATCCCGGTCTGCTCGGATCAGGCGAGGATCTATCGGAAGAGGCGAAGACCCGCGCCCAGAAATCCCAGGCCGGCGATCAGCAGGGTGCCGCCAGCCCATTCGAGGGCGGCACGCCGACGTGTCGTGGTCTGCGCGGCCGCCGCGAGGGCGACGCCGGCCAGCAGGCAACTGACGCTGATGGTGACCATCACGAACCGCCTCCCTTTCGTCTTGGAGCCATCGCGGTCCTCATCCTACGATTGCCAGAGTCTCCCAGTGGCTGGGTGCGGTTCTTGTCCGTCAAAGGAAGGACAGCCCGCATACCCCATTTGGGGGATCGAAGTGGTTTCCGCACGCGATAAAATACGTACAGGCAACGCTCGATCGGTCGCCAAATCAAACAGACCGTCAGGTCAGAGGCCGCATCGGCGAAAGTAACGGCCGATTTCGATGGAAGGATCCATCACAAGATTTTGCAGGCCTGGCATCTCGTAGGGGGGAACAACAATCCCGGCGAGGCCAGGAGCGAAGATCATGCCGCGTTGTTCGATGCAATTTGAGCTTGCGTCTTGATATTGAATTCAAGACGAGATAGAAAGGGCACTGGTCTCTGCTTTATCTTGCCTGGCCGCAGGCCTCTACGGTTCGACCGTGCGGGACGGGTGGCAATCCAAACCGTTTCTGGATCGATTCCAGGCATTATGGTGCGACGGCTCGCCGATCGCGGGGCCTGCATCCGGTTCCGGATGGCGTCGCCGGAGGGCATGGTCCGACCGGCTGCCGGCGCGGCCTGCGGGCCATCGCGCGCCGCAATTCGCGGTCGCTTCGGATTGGGGGCGTAGGTCGGGAGCGCGCCGGCCGATTGCGGTCGTGGGGACGACCGGATCGCGCTGGATCTCGGCTCAGCGGGCGCCGGGGACCGTGCGCGTGGCGGAACTGCTGAAGCGGGAGGCCGCGAGGTCGTCGCCGGGGCTGCGGGCGGAGAAGCGGGTCGCGACGCCGGCCGGCGGCATGACGATCGCCGTCGGCGCGCCGTCCAGCTTTGTCTTGGCGTTGGCGAGCTTCACCGGAGCCGCGCGGCTCGCCGGTTCCGCGTCCGCCGCCGCCGCGACGAAGAGGGCGCGCAATTGCACGCGCGGTTCGGCATTGGCCGGAACCAGCGCCGGCCGTGCCGCCACGGGCGTCGACGGGAGATTGGCCATACCGGCATTGCCGAGGCCCGCGACCTGCACGGCGGGCCGCTGCGGGGGCAGGGGCATCGTGAGGGCGGCGGTGACGGCGGCGAACTCGGACGGACGCCGGGGCGGAAGCGGCAGGGCGATGGAGGCGACGGGCTCCGATGCCGGCGTCGCCGCCTCGGCCGGCACCTCGCCGGTCAGCAGGCTCTGCGCATTGCGGCCGTCGCGGCGGAGGAGATTGCCCTTCAGCGCCTCGTCGGTGGCGGGCGCCGCGTAGGCGAGGGCGGCGCGGGCGCCGACCGCGTCCTCCGGATCGGCGCTGGCGACGAGGACCGGCGCCGGCTTGGCCCGCGTCCGCTCGGGCGCCTTGGCCGCCGCCTGGACCGGCGGCGCGCTCTCCTGCGCCCGGCCGCCGCCGAACAGGCTCGCGAAGAACCCCTTGATGCTCGGGCCGTCATCCTCGTCCATCTGCGCCACTTCCGTGACGCCGAGGACGGTGCCGCCGCGCGAGAGGATCTCGGCGCGGGCGAGCTCGTAGCCGGGGAGGGGGCGGTTGTCGGAGGGCAGGTGAACGGTCTTGCCGTCCGGGAACAGGCGGGCCAGCTGGTCGTGGGTCATGCGCGGCCAGGACCGGACGGAGCCGACGTCGAGATGGACGAAGGGTGTGCCGGAACGCGGATACCAGCCGACGCCGCCGCGCTGCATCCGCATGCCCACGGCGCGGATCTGGTCGATCGAGACGTCGGGCAGGTGGAAGTCCATCGCCTTGCCGAGCATGTGCTGGCTGTACTCGGCGACCATCCGCGAGCGCCGCCGCAGCATCGCGTTGGTGCCGGGGGAGCGATAGGCCGAGACGACGTTGATCGGCTGCTGGGAGCCCACCGAGCGGTAGGCCTCCCACACCGTGTCGAACAGCCGGGGATCCATCTTGGTCGGCTCGTCCGCGCGCCAGTCGCGCAGGAGCCAGTTCAGCTGCTCGAGGGCGGCCCGGTCATAGCGTCCGTCGCGCTTAAAGGTGACGGTCAGGCTTTCCTTGGTGTGGGTGTGATAGATCGAGATGGTCCGGGTGTCGCCGTTGGCGACGGCATCCTGGGTGCCGCGGGTTCCACCGACCAGGGCGAGGCCGAAGCTGGCTGCGATGACGGCGAGGCGCCCGGTGCGCTTCGGGACGGAGAGGCGCATGACCGAACGGCCGCGTCGCAGAAGCTTACCCACCGTGGTCTCACCCTCTACCCAGTCGCGCGCGGGGCACGGATCGTGGTGAACGCAAGGTTGCCGAAAACCGTAAACGTCCGGTTTACCGTATCCCCGGCGCGTCTCCGCCCATGCGTTAACGGCTAAGTCTCAACCGTGGCAAAATCGTGCCCCGGTGTGCGCGGACGCACAGGGCGGATTTTCTTCCTCGCGGCACGATCCCAAGACGGTGCCGGGACCCGGTGCGTCGAGCCGCCGGTCGCCCCGCCGTCTACCACCAGCCGTTCAAGGGCCGGCCCGGACGCGGCGTCCAGAGGTCGGGCTCGCCGAAATCGGCGGGCGGACGGGCCGCCGTGGTGCGGGTCGCCGCGTCGGCGTCGGAATTCACCTCCCGGACGCGCGGACGGCGCACCTCGGCCATCGGCTTCGGCGTGCCCGTCAGGATCGAGCCCGTCCGCGCGGTCACGGCCGGCTTCTTCTGGGCGGCACGCCGGGCATCCGGCGTCTTGCCGTCGGTCCCGCGCGCGACGAGGAGGCTGCCCGGGCTGAGGCCCAGGGCGATCTTCATGCGCGAATCGTAGCCGTAGAGGTCGGGCAGGGTGCGGACCGTCCCGGCCTCGTCGACCGAGGTCGTGAAGTAGGCGAGGTGGACCGGCAGCTTCTCGGTCAGGCGGATCTGGCGCTCGCCCTTCCCGATGAGCTTCTTCAGGCGCTCGCTCGACCACGCCTCCGGCAGGACCGCGTCGGCGAACCGGAACGGGTCCTCGACCCGCACGCAGCCGTGGCTGAGGGCGCGATGCGCGGACGAGAACAGGGTCCGGTTGGGCGTGTCGTGCAGGTAGACCGCGTGGTTGTTCGGGAACATGAACTTGATGAACCCGAGGGCGTTGCGCTCGCCCGGCGGCTGGCGCACCGAGACGTTCCCGTTGCGGTAGACCACCTCGTAGCCGCGGCGCGCCGCGTAGTTCGGGTCGCGGGCGAGCCCGGGCAGGAATTCGTTCTTGAGGATCGAGGGCGGCACGTTCCAGGACGGATTGACGACGGCGTATTCCATCATCCCCGAGAAGATCGGCGTCGGCGATTCCGTCTTGCCGACGATCACCCGTGCCTCGTCGCGCTGGCGCCCGTCCCGGATCACCCGCACGCGGAACTCCGGAATGTTGACCATGACGTAGTCGCGGCCGAGGTCGGAGGGCAGCCAGCGCCAGCGCTCCATGTTGACGATGAGCGCGGCCTCGCCGTCGTCGGTGCGCGCCGCGGCCTCGGGCCGGGCGAGGGCGGCCACGGTCTGCGCCGTCAGGGCACCGTTGGCGGGCAGGCCCCGCGCGCGCTGGAAGGCGGTCACCGCCGCGACCACGCCGGAATCGTAGGTGTCCGGATTGCCCGGCGCGGCGTCGAGGGTGCCGGCCGTCCGCGTCTCGAGGCCGAAGCGGCTGCGCAGCGCCGGAACGCGCGGGTCCGTCATGCCGAGCTTGAGCACCGGTCCCGGCGGCAGCTGAACGCTGGGCGCGGCCGGGGTTTGTCCGCGTCCGCGCAGCGTCGCGAGGCGCGCCTTCAGGGCGAGGTAGCCCGGCTGGGCCGGGTTGTAGCCCTGGAGCAGCGATCCGGCCGACGGGCCGCCGGAGGCGATGCGGGCGAGGACGGCCTCCGGAGCCGGCAGGTCGAGGGCGGGGGTGATCAGGCGCGACACGCTCGCGAGATGGATGCGCCCGCCGCGGGCATCGCGGGCATAGAGCACCACGGCGGCCGAGAGCCTGAGGTCGGCCTCGGCGATCTGGGCCTCAGTCGCGCCCTGCGTCCCGAGGACCGGCACCGGGTAGGCCGAGGCCGTCAGCCCGTCCTCGCCGGCGGCGGCCAGGCGCGCCGCGGCGGATTTCGCCGCCGGGGTCAGGCTTCCGTCGACGATCCAGACCGGCTTGAAGGCGCCGAGCGCGTAGAAGGCCTGGATCGCCTCGCGGTCCTTGGTCGAGAGCCTGGCGAGGAGGGGAGCGGAATCGGAGAGCCGGGTGGCGATGGCCGCGGCCTGCGGGTCGCTCGGCCGGGGCGTCGGTGCCGCCGCTTCGCTCGCGGGCGGCGTTCCCGGAGCGGCGGCGTTCGCGTCCGGTCCCGTCGCCGGAGCCGGGTTCGACGCGTTCGCGGCGGGGTCGGGCCTGGCCGGCGCGGCAGCCCCCGGATCGACCGAGGCGTTCCGCGTCACCGGGGTCGGGGCGGGCGTGTCCGAGGCCTGCGCCCGCGGCGGGTCGGCCTGGGGTGACTGGGCCTGGGGCGACTGGGCCTGGGGCGACTGGGCCTGGGGCGCCTGGGCCTGGGGCGCCTGGGCCTCGGGGATCTTCGCCTCGGGAACCTGGGCGTGAGCCCCGTAGCCGACGCAGCCCGCCAGCAGGGCGGACAGCGCGACGGAGGCGGAGCGCGAAACGCCCATGATGGCAACTCCTCGGAACCGACCGTGCCGGCCGGTGGGATTAGGATACTCGGATCAAGCGGGCGCGTGCGCAATCGCACGCTCGCCGCAGGAAGATCGTCAGGCGGCGGCCTCGTCGACCTTGTCCTCGTCCGCGAGGCCGAGGTCCTTGAGCTTGCGATAGAGGGTGGATCGGCCGATTCCGAGGCGGCGCGAAACCTCCGACATCCGGCCGCGATAGAATTGCAGCGCGAAGCGGATGATCTCCGCCTCGAGCCCCTCCATGGTCTTCATCTCGCCGGTCTCCTCGGCGACGAGGCTCATGGCGTGCGGATCGCGCACCTCCACCCGGACGATCTCGCGCACGGGCTCGGGCGCCCCGCCCTGGACCATGGGCTGGACCGGCGCGGCGGGGATGCGGATGTCGAAGCCCTCGACCTGCGCGGCGATCTGGGGAAACTCGGAGACGGTGAGCTCGTCGCCATCCGCCAGCACCACCGCGCGGAACAGCGCGTTCTCCAGCTGGCGGACGTTGCCGGGCCAGCCGTAGCGGGTGAGCAGCGCCATCGCCTCGGGCGTGATGGCCCGGACCTTCTTGCCCTCCTCGGCGGCGAAGCGCGCACAGAAGGAGCGCACCAGGTCCGGGATGTCCTCGCGGCGGGCGCGCAGGGGCGGCAGGGTCATCGGGAAGACGTTGAGGCGGTAGTAGAGGTCCTCGCGGAACCGGCCCTGCTTCACGAGGTCGAGGAGCGAGCGGTTCGTCGCCGAGATCAGGCGGATGTCGACGCGCACGGCGCGCTTGCCGCCCACCGGGTCGACCTCGCCCTCCTGCAGGGCGCGCAGGAGCTTCACCTGCGCGTCGAGGGGCAGTTCGCCGATCTCGTCGAGGAAGAGCGTCCCGCCCGAGGCCTCGACGAACTTGCCGACGTGGCGCTCGGTGGCGCCGGTGAAGGCGCCCTTCTCGTGGCCGAACAGGGTGGATTCGACGAGGTTGTCGGGGATCGCGCCGCAATTGACGGTGACGAAGGCCTTGCCGCGCCGGTCGCCGGAGCCCTGGATCGCCCGGGCCAGCACTTCCTTGCCGACGCCGGACTCGCCCTCGATCAGCACGGGGATGTTCGACTTGGCCGACCGCTCCGCGAGGCGGATCACCCGCTCCATGTCGGGGCTGCGCGAGGTCAGGTCCTTGAAGGTGAGGGCACCGGAGGCGCGCCGGCGCATGCGCCGGACCTCCTCCTCGAGCTGGTCGACCTTGAGGGCGTTCTTGATCGAGACCTGCAGCCGCTCGGCCCCGGCGGGCTTGACCACGAAGTCGGTGGCGCCGGCCCGCATCGCGGTGACGACGGCGTCGATCGAGCCGTTCGAGGTCTGCACGATCACCGGCACGTCGAGGCCGGTCTTGCGCATCTCGGCCATCACCCCGAGGCCGTCGAGGCCGCCCGGCATGACGAGGTCGAGGAGCACCACGTCGATCGCGTCGCCGGACCGGAGCGTCGCGAGGCCCTGTTCGCCGCTCTCGGCCACCTTCGCCTCGAAGCCCAGGCGCCGGACCATCGCCTCGGCGAGGCGGCGCTGCACGGGATCATCGTCGACGATCAGGACCGTTGTCGACATGGGGCAGCCTCGCTGTTCGCAAGCGGTGCGGTGGCCGGCGACGGGGCGTCGTCCGGGCGCCATCTCCGCCGGCGTGTTTCGTTTCGAACCGTAGGGTGGCCCAAGAGCGTAAAGCCGCGCTTAACGACGATCCGACTTTTCCGGGCACGGCGGCCGCCGGCGCGCGGGACCGGGCAGGCCGCCCCCAGACAAACCGTCTCGGCCCTCAGGATTCTGCCGGTTCCGGATTGATCGGAGGGGCCCCGCACTCGATATCACCGCGCACGGCACTCACCGCGCCCAGAGGAAACCAGATCATCATGCCGAGCCGAGCCGTCGCCCATGCCACTCGTTCCGGCATCGTCGCGCATGCGGAAGGGGCCAGCGCCGCCAGGGCCGCCGCGCACGCCGCCGATCTCGGCGTCCTGCCGGAATGGGACCTGACGGACCTCTATGCGGGGATCGATTCGCCGGACTTCGCCGCCGACCTCGCGCGCGCCGAGGCGGACTGCGCAGGGTTCTCCGAGCGCTACGCCGGCCGGCTCCTGGCGATGGCCGAGGGCGCCGACGCCTCGGCCGACCTCGCCGCGGCCGTCGCGGCCTACGAGGGGATCGAGGACCTGCTCGGGCGGCTGATGTCCTTCGCGGGCCTCGTCTATTCCGGCGACACCACCGACGAGCTGCGCGAGAAGTTCTACGGCGACACGCAGGAGCGCCTGACCGCCGCCTCCAGCCACCTGCTGTTCTTCGCCCTCGAGCTGAATCGCATTCCGGACGCCGCGATGGACCGGGCGATGGCCGCCGGCCCGCTCGCGCATTACGCGCCCTGGATCGAGGACCTGCGGCGCGAGAAGCCGTTCCAGCTCGACGACCGCACCGAGAAGCTGTTCCTCGAGAAGTCCGTGACGGGGCGCTCGGCGTGGAACCGCCTCTTCGACGGCACCATCGCCTCGCTGCGCTTCTCGGTGCAGGGCGAGCAGCTCACCCTGGAGCCGACCCTCAACAAGCTTCAGGATCCGGACGGCGCCATCCGCAAGGAGGCGGCGGGCGCCCTGAGCGAGGTCTTCCGCGCCAACCTGCGCACCTTCACGCTGATCACCAACACGCTGGCCAAGGACAAGGAGATCTCCGACCGCTGGCGCGGCTTCAAGGACGTGGCGGATGCGCGCCACCTCTCGAACCGGGTCGAGCCCGAGGTGGTCGCCGCCCTGGTGGAGGCCGTCCAGGCGGCCTATCCGCGCCTGTCGCACCGCTACTATCGCCTGAAGGCGAAGTGGTTCGGGCGCGATGCGCTGCCCTACTGGGACCGCAACGCGCCCCTGCCGAAGGTCGACCAGCGCACCATTCCCTGGAGCGAGGCCCGCGACACCGTCCTCGATGCGTACCAGGCCTTCTCGCCGCGCATGGCCGACATCGCCCGGACGTTCTTCGACCGCAACTGGATCGACGCGCCGACCCGGCCCGGCAAGGCACCCGGCGCCTTCGCGCATCCGACCGTGCCCTCCGCCCATCCCTACGTGCTGGTCAACTACCAGGGGAAGCCGCGGGACGTGATGACGCTCGCGCACGAGCTCGGCCATGGGGTGCATCAGGTCCTCGCCGGCCCGAACGGCGCCCTGATGGCGCCGACGCCCCTGACCCTGGCCGAGACCGCCAGCGTCTTCGGCGAGATGCTGACCTTCCGCCGCCTCCTGGCCGCGACCGCCAGCCCGGGCCAGCGCCGCGCCATGCTGGCGGCGAAGGTCGAGGACATGATCAACACCGTGGTGCGCCAGATCGCGTTCTACGCCTTCGAGCGGAAGGTCCACCTCGCCCGGGCCCAGGGCGAGCTGACCGCCGAGCAGATCAACGGGCTCTGGATGTCGGTGCAGGCGGAGAGCCTGGGTCCGGCGATCACCCTCGACCCGGGCTACGAGCCGTTCTGGGCCTACATCCCGCACTTCATCCACTCGCCGTTCTACGTCTACGCCTATGCCTTCGGCGACTGCCTCGTGAACTCGCTCTACGGCGTCTATGCCAAGGCGGAGGACGGCTTCGTGGACCGCTACTTCGCCCTGCTCTCGGCCGGCGGCGCCAAGCCCTACGGCGAACTCCTGGCCCCCTTCGGCCTCGACGCCCGCGACCCGGGCTTCTGGCAGATCGGCCTGTCGATGATCGAGGGCATGATCGCCGAGCTCGAGGCGATGGAGGGGTGAGACTCGTGGCGCTCGCCGCCTTCCGTTGTACGTTCTGTACAACGGAAGGCGGCGTCCCATGAAACTCGAAGTCAAGAAGATCGGCAACTCGACGGGGCTGATCCTGCCGAGGGAACTCCTGGGAAAACTCAACCTGGGTCAGGGCGACTGGCTGTCGGTGACCGAGAACGCCGATGGTTCGGTACGGCTGTCTCCCCTCGATCCGACCTTCGAGAAGGGAATGGAAATCGCCGAGCGCGCGATGAAGGCCTACCGCAACGCGCTGACAGAACTCGCGAAGTGAGTGCATCGGAGAGCGAGATCGTCTGACTGACGAGCGAACTCGTCCAGGCGATCCATGCCCGCCAATTCAGACCGTTCGGCGGGCCGAGCGGTCTGCGCGACGCGGGTGCTCTGGAATCCGCCCTCGGTCGGCCGGTGAACCGCGCCGCCTATGGTTCGGTCGATCTGGCCGAGCTGGGCGCCGCCTATGCCTTCTGGATCGCGAAGAATCATTCCTTCATCGATGGCAACGAGCGCGCGGCCTTCCTGTCCCTGATCACGTTCCTCGGGCTGAACGGCATCGACTTCCTGGTGGAAGAGGCCGAGGCCGTGGTCATGATCAGGGGCCTTGTGGCCGGCGAGATCGAGGAGGCGGGCCTCGCCCGCTGGATCCGTGACAATTGGCCGACGCCCTCGGCGCCGAGCCGCGACCCATGAGCCCGCCGCCCTGGCAGGCCGGGCCGCCGCGCTTATCTCGGGGTGAGCATTTCCCCACGAGTTGAATGATCCCGATGGCCGACACCGATCGCGAAGCCAACCGCTTCTCCGCCCGCGCGAGCCGCTATGCCCGCGTCGGCGCCAATGTCGGTGGGGTGGCGGCGCGGATGGCCGGCGCGAAGCTGTTCGGCGGCAAGGAGGCTCCGACCAACGCCGCGGCCCTGGCGCAGGCCCTCGGCGGCCTGAAGGGGCCGATCATGAAGGTGGCGCAGCTGCTGGCCACCGTGCCGGACCTTCTGCCGCCGGAATACGCCACCGAGCTGCAGAAGCTCCAGGCCGACGCGCCTCCGATGGGCGCGGCCTTCGTGAAGCGCCGCATGATGGCCGAGCTCGGGGCCAACTGGCAGGCCCGCTTCCAGAACTTCGACCTCAAGCCGGCCGCGGCCGCCTCCCTGGGGCAGGTCCACCGCGCCACCGCCCTCGATGGGACCCGGCTCGCCTGCAAGCTCCAGTACCCGGACATGCAATCGGCCGTGGAGGCCGACCTCAAGCAGCTCGAGGTCGCCTTCGCGCTCCACCGCCGGATGTCGTCCTGGCTCGATACCCGCGAGATCGCCAAGGAGATCGGCGCCCGCGTGCGCGAGGAACTGGATTACGAGCGCGAAGCCAAGCACGCGGTCCTCTACGGGAACGTCCTGCGCGACGTCGATGCGGTGCGGGTCCCGGCCATCCACAAAGATCTCTCGACGAAACGCCTGCTGACCCTCGGCTGGCTCGACGGCCAGCGAATCCTCGATTTCGCCGAGGCGCCCGTCGAGATTCGCAACCGGTTGGCCCAGTCGATGTTCAAGGCCTGGTGGCATCCCTTCAGCCGCGCGGCGGTCATCCACGGCGATCCGCATCTCGGCAACTACACGGTCTTCTCGGAGGACGGCGAAGCCCAGGGCATCAACCTGCTCGATTACGGCTGCGTGCGGATCTTCCATCCACGCTTCGTCGGCGGCGTCGTCGACCTGTACCGGGGCCTCCTCACCAACGACAACGCCCGGATCGTCCACGCCTACGAGACCTGGGGCTTCAAGAACCTCAACAAGGAGCTCGTCGAGATCCTGAACATCTGGGCGCGCTTCATCTACGGGCCGATCCTGGAGGACCGGACCCGGACGGTGGCCGACGGCGTCAAGCCGGGCGAGTACGGGCGGCGCCAGGCCTTCGAAGTGCATCAGGCCCTCAAGGCGCGCGGTCCCGTCACGATCCCGCAGGAATTCGTGTTCATGGACCGCGCCGCCGTCGGCCTCGGCGCCGTCTTCCTCCATCTCCGGTCGGAGCTGAACTACCACCGGTTGTTCGAGGCCGAGATCGATCGATTCTCCCTCGCGGAGCTCGAAGCTCGCCAGGGCAAGGCGCTGACGACGGCAGGACTTGCGTTGCCGGCTTGAAAGCGTGGCAATAAAAAGCCGTTTGAGCCGATTACAGGGCGCGCATGTCGATTGCGAGCGACCTTGGCTTGCGCTAAATCCCCTTGGAACAAATCAAGACGACGCCCAAGGGGACGCCCACAAGATGGCCGATACCAAGACCGTGTCCGGCGCGCATTACAGCCCGGCGATGGATGAGAAGACCCACGAGCAGACTTATCGCGGCTTCGTTCGGTTCGTTGAGATCGGCACCGGCGTCGTGCTGTGCTGGGTGCTGGCCCTGGCGGTCGGTGGAATCCGCGAGGCGTGGCTGACGGCCATCTTCGGTGTGATCCTGTCGGGCATCGCCGGTGCGGTGGGCGCCCTCGCGCCCGCGATCGGCTGGAAAGCGCCCCTGGCGGTCGGCATCCTGCTGGCCCTGTACCTCGCCTTCGCCTGATCCCTGTCCGAACACTTCTTGACTGATTTTGCGGGTCGCCTTCGGGCCGTCCTTTAAGGAGCATTCCTGCATGCGCATCGCTGTATTATCGGAAACCGATCCCGCGGAGCCGCGGGTCGCGGCGGTGCCAGAGACGGTCAAGAAATTCATCGGCCTCGGGGCCGAGGTCGCCGTCCAGTCGGGAGCCGGCGTCAAGGCCGGGGTTCCGGATTCCGAGTACGAGGCCGCCGGCGCCTCCATCGCCGGCTCGGCCAGCGACGCGGCCGGCTCGGCCGACCTCGTCCTGAAGGTGCGGCGCCCGTCCTCCGACGAGATCGGGCTCCTGAAGCGCGGCGCCACCGTCGTCGCCATCATGGACCCCTACGGTCACGAGGCCGAACTCGGCGCGATGGCCGAGGCCGGCCTCGACGCCTTCGCCATGGAACTGATGCCGCGCATCACCCGCGCCCAGGTGATGGACGTGCTCTCCTCGCAGGCGAACCTCGCCGGCTACCGCGCCGTGGTCGACGGCGCCGCCGAGTACGGCCGGGCCATGCCGATGATGATGACCGCGGCCGGCACGGTTCCGGCGGCCCGCGTCTTCGTCATGGGCGTCGGCGTCGCCGGCCTCCAGGCGATCGCGACGGCGCGCCGGATGGGCGCGGTCGTCACCGCCACCGACGTGCGGCCCGCCACCAAGGAGCAGGTCGAGTCCCTCGGCGCGAAGTTCGTCGCCGTCGAGGACGAGGAGTTCAAGCAGGCCGAGACGTCCGGCGGCTACGCCAAGGAGATGTCGGCCGAGTACAAGAAGAAGCAGGCCGACCTCGTCACGACCCACATCGCCAAGCAGGACATCGTCATCACGACGGCGCTGATTCCCGGGCGCCCGGCCCCGCAGCTCGTCTCCGAGGCGATGGTCGCATCGATGAAGCCGGGTTCGGTCCTGATCGATCTCGCGGTCGAGCGCGGCGGCAACGTCGAGGGCGCCAAGGCCGGCGAGGTCGTCACGACCGACAAGGGCGTGAAGATCGTCGGCCACCTCAACGTGCCCGGCCGCCTCGCGGCCACGGCCTCCAGCCTCTACGCCCGCAACCTCTACGCCTTCGTCGAGACGCTGATCGACAAGGAGGCCAAGACCCTGGCGGTCAAGTGGGACGATGAGCTCGTCAAGGCGACCAACCTGACCCGCGACGGCCAGGTTTCGCATCCCTCGTTCCAGCCCAAATCCTGATCCCGCCGGAGGATACGATGGCCACGCTTCCCCCCGATCAGGCCGCCGAGCAGGCGCGCGCCGCCGCCGCCGCGGCCCGAACCGCTGCCGACATCGCGCAGCAGCACGCGCTCCAGGCGCAGAAATACGCCGACGGCCTCGGCCACGGCCTCAGCGCCGTGACCCACGGCGCCGTCGACCCCACGGTCTTCCAGCTCGCGATCTTCGTGCTGGCGATCTTCGTCGGCTACTACGTGGTCTGGTCGGTGACCCCGGCCCTCCACACCCCCCTGATGTCCGTCACCAACGCGATCTCGTCGGTGATCATCGTCGGCGCGCTCCTCGCTGCCGGCGTTCCCTATGTCGAGCACGGCACAGGCTGGGCCCGCTTCTTCGGTTTCGTCGGCATCATCCTCGCCAGCGTGAACATCTTCGGCGGGTTCCTCGTCACCCAGCGCATGCTCGGCATGTACAAGAAGAAGGCCTGAGACATGTCCCAGAACGTCTCATCCCTTCTCTACATCGTCTCCGGCGTCCTGTTCATCATGGCGCTGCGGGGCCTCTCGCACCCGACCACGTCGCGGCAGGGCAACCTGTACGGCATGATCGGCATGGGGCTGGCCATGCTCACCACCCTGGTCGGCCATCCGCCGGCCGGGCTCGGCGCCTGGATCCTCGTGCTGCTCGGCCTCGGCATCGGCGGCGGTGCCGGTGCGGTGATCGCCAAGCGCGTGCCGATGACGGCGATGCCGCAGCTCGTCGCCGCCTTCCACTCCCTCGTCGGCCTCGCGGCCGTGATGGGCGCGGCCGCGACCCTCTACGCCCCGCAGGCGGTGGGCATCCTCGAGAACGGCCACATCCACAAGGAGTCGCTGTTCGAGATGGCCCTCGGCGTGGCCATCGGCGCCATCACCTTCACGGGCTCGGTCATCGCCTTCGCCAAGCTCGACGGTCGCATGTCCGGCAAGCCGATCATGCTGCCGCAGCGGCATGCCATCAACATCGCCCTCGGCATCGCCCTGGTGGCGATGATCGCGATCTTCATCGGTACCGAGAGCAAGGCGATCTTCTGGCTGATCGTCGTCCTGTCCTTCGTGCTGGGCGGGCTGCTCATCATCCCGATCGGCGGCGCCGACATGCCGGTCGTCGTCTCGATGCTGAACTCCTACTCGGGCTGGGCCGCGGCCGGCATCGGCTTCACCCTGGGCAACCTCGCGCTCATTATCACGGGCGCGCTGGTGGGCTCGTCGGGCGCGATCCTGTCCTACATCATGTGCAAGGCGATGAACCGGTCGTTCATCTCGGTCATCCTCGGCGGCTTCGGCGGCGATACCGCCGCGGCGGCCGGCGGCGCCGTGGAGACGCGTCCGGTCAAGCAGGGCTCGGCGGACGACGCGGCCTACATCATGAAGAACGCCGAGCGCGTCATCATCGTGCCCGGCTACGGCATGGCGGTGGCCCAGGCCCAGCACAGCCTTCGCGAGATGGTCGATCTGCTCAAGAAGGAGGGTGTGGACGTGAAGTACGCGATTCACCCCGTCGCCGGACGCATGCCCGGCCACATGAACGTGCTGCTCGCCGAGGCCAACGTGCCCTACGACGAGGTTCACGAGCTGGAAGACATCAACGGCGACTTCCCGCAGGCCGACGTGGCCTTCGTCATCGGCGCCAACGACGTCACCAACCCGGCCGCCAAGACCGACAAGACCTCGCCCATCTACGGCATGCCGATCCTCGACGTGGAGAAGGCCAAGACCGTGCTCTTCATCAAGCGCGGCATGGGCTCCGGCTACGCGGGCGTCGAGAACGAGGTGTTCTTCCGCGACAACACCATGATGCTGTTCGGCGACGCGAAGAAGGTGGTCGACAGCATCGTCAAGAACCTCTGAGTCCGATGCGGGCGACGGCCCGCGGCGCGGATCACGAGGGGCCGGCGTCCGTTCGCCGGCCCCTTTGTCGTTTGGGATGCAGCCCTGCGCCGCGCATGGCGCTATGATCCGCCCCGTGTCAGCCGCCCTCTCCCTCGACGTGCCCCGCGCGTTCCTCGACGTCAGCCGCTCGGTCCTCGGCCGGCCCTGGCGTGACCGCTGCGCCGATCCGGCCCTCCAGGCCTATGCGGCGACCATGGTGCAGGCGCATGCCCTGCCCGAACTGCTGGCCCGCGTCCTGGCCGGACGCGGCATCCGACCGGCCGAGGCCGAGGCGCATCTGCGCCCGCGGCTGCGCGACCTGATGCCCGACCCGGACTGCCTGGTCGACATGGCGGCCGCCACCGACCGGCTGGCCCGTGCGGTCGTGGCCGGCGAGCGGGTGGCGGTGTTCGGCGACTACGACGTCGACGGCGCGGCCAGCGCCGCCCTCCTGGCCGGCTACCTGCGCAGGCTCGGCCTGACCGTCCAGATCCATATTCCCGACCGGATCACCGAGGGCTACGGCCCCAACGTCGCTGCCGTCTCGGCCCTGCGCGCGGCCGGCGCGACCCTGCTGGTCACCGTCGATTGCGGGACGAGCGGGCACGCCCCCCTCGAGGCCGCCTCGGCGCTCGGCCTCGACGTCGTCGTCCTCGACCATCACGGCGCACCCGAGCACCTGCCGCCGGCCCACGCCCTGGTGAATCCGAACCGCCTCGACGACCTCTCCGGCCTCGGGCATCTCTGCGCCGCCGGCGTCGTCTTCCTCACCCTGGTCGCCCTGAACCGGCGCCTGCGCCGGGAGGCCGCCTTCGCCGACCGGCTGCCCGATCTCGCCGAGTCCCTCGATCTCGTCGCCCTGGCCACGGTGGCGGACGTGGTCCCGCTCACCGGCCTCAACCGCGCCTTCGTGGTCCAGGGGCTGAAGGTGATGCGCGCCCGGGGCCGCGTCGGCCTCGCCGCCCTCCTCGACGCCGCGTCCCTCAGCGAGGCGCCGGAGGCCTGGCATCTCGGATACCTCGTCGGCCCGCGCATCAATGCCGGCGGCCGGATCGGGGATGCGGGCCTCGGCGCGACGCTCCTCACCACCGCCGATCCCGCCGAGGCCGCACGGATCGCGGCGGAACTCGACCGGCTCAACCGCGAGCGGCAGGTCATCGAGGCGGAGGCGGTCGCTGCCGCCGAGGCCGAGATGGACCGCGCCCTCAGCCTCGATCCGGAGCATCCGGTGCTGGTGACCGCATCCGCCGACTGGCATCCCGGGGTCGTCGGGCTCATCGCCGCGCGCCTGAAGGAGCGCTTCGGCCGCCCGGCCTTCGCCTTCGCGCTCCGGCCCGACGGCACCGCGACCGGCTCGGGACGCTCCATCGTGGGCGCCGATCTGGGCCAGGCGGTCCGCACGGCGGTCGAGGCGGGGCTCGCCCTCAAGGGGGGCGGCCACGCCATGGCGGCGGGCGTGACGCTGCCGGGTCCGGATGTCACGCGCTTTCGCGATCACCTCGCGGCCGCCCTGGCCGCGCCCGTCAGCGAGGCGCGGGCCGTGGAAGCGCTCCTGGTGGACGGCGCGATGAGTGCGGGCGGCGTCACCGCCGAGCTGGTCCGCACGATCCACCGGGCCGGCCCGTTCGGATCGGCGGCCCCGGAGCCGACCTTCGTCCTTCCGCGCCACCGCATCGTCGATGCCGCCGTCGTGGGCAACGGGCACGTGCGGGCCCGCCTGCGGAGCCGCGACGGCCAGGCCATCGGCGCCATCGCGTTCCGGGCCGCGCAGGGACCGCTCGGACAGGCCATCCTCTCCGGAATCGGCCGCGAAGTGCACGTCGCCGGCACGCTCTCGGTGGACACCTGGCGCGGCGCCGAGAGGGCACAAATGCGGATCTGCGATCTCGCGTATTTCGATTGAGCGACGCGGTTGACTCGGCGTCGGGCGGTCATCATAAGGACGGCGCGCCGTCGAGAGGCGGCCGGTTTGGGGGAATGTCCCGAGCGGCAAAGGGGGCGGACTGTAAATCCGCTGCGTAAGCTTCGTAGGTTCGAGTCCTACTTCCCCCACCAAACCTTTACCGAGATCCCGAACCCGTTCGGGCTGTCTCGAGCCTCGGTGACCTGCTACGAAGGTCGGCGATGCGGGTGTAGCTCAATGGTAGAGCAGCAGCCTTCCAAGCTGAATACCCGGGTTCGATTCCCGGTACCCGCTCCAACCTCGCATTGACGCCGCGAAGCGGTGAAGCGAACCCCTCGGTGCCCGAGGGCGATCCGTCGAGCCCGTAGGACCACCGGACGGGCCGAGCAGGGGCGCGCTTCGGCCGGCGTGGCGCCGCCGGAGGCACGAGGCAGGACCTAGCCCGACCAATCGCCAAACCCGAGAGACCGTACGGCTCCCCGATCGCATCCGGGGCCGATCGGGGGCGAACAATGTCCCGAGACGACATCCGGCAGCGCCTGACCATCCAGCGACAGCCTTGTCACGAACGGGCGCAGGCAAACCTTCCGACGCCCGAGATCCCGCATCCGGCAAGCCCGATCGAGCAGAAGGTCCCCAGACCCCCGGCGCCGGCGCTGAGCGTTCGGCTCCCCTGCAGGATAGCGCCAGACGTCTGCCCTGTGCCGTTCGAAACTCGATCTGGCGCAGCGTCGGGACCGCGTGGTCGACCTCCGTCTTCCGACCGCGCGTCCTGTCCGCGGCCTTCCGTTCCGGCTGAGCCTCCGATCGGCCCGGTCCGAAGCCGGCCGGTTACAGTAGCCGCGGGCACGTGCCCCCATGAGCCGGCGTGGTTCGAAATGCGACGGGAGCCCGATCCGAGATCGCTGCCCCGTCGCGTGAATCCTGCCTTGGCCGTCCCGCTCCCGCAGCCTTCCCGGTGGCTGCGAAGTCGACCGCACATCCCTCTCTGCCTCACCCCGCGGCCCTGATTCCTGATCTGTCGAGTACAGGCACAGCGGATCTCCGTTGATCGCTCCATACGATGCTCGATTTTTCGGCGGAATTAATTCCGACGCGCGTAGATGTATGGAATGTCGTCCCTGGAAATCTGATTTTTCATCAAATCGAGACCCTTGAACTGGATGATAGACAGATATTCTGCAGGTTTGGGCCGTGTTTCGGAAATATTATCCATGCTTTTCGCCACCGGATACAAAATCCGGAAGTTTTTTGCCGGATGGTGCCGATACATTGTCGTATTCTACTCGTATGGTTCACGAGACATTTGGCTTGGTTTCTGCTAAATGATAATCGGAAGCCGAAGATTGCCGCGAAACGGGACAGATCTGCCCTGTTTCGCGTCAGCGCCTGCGGATGGATGGGAACCGATGTCTGCTTATCCCGAGG
>NZ_CEEDBN010000007.1:0-242483 GCF_979253015.1 Methylobacterium sp. AC433
GGCCCGGGAGGATTTCTCGATGACCGATCGTCTGCCTGGCTTCAACACGCGGGCCATCCATGCCGGCGCCGCGCCCGGCCCCGAAACCAGCGCTATCCTGCCGGTCGCGCCTGAGCTATGGCCCCACGCCATGAGCCAGACCGCGACCCGCCCGACCCTCGCCCGCCCGCAGACGACGCCCGAGGCGGCCGTGCCGGCGGCGCGCATCCTCATCGCCAGCTTCGTCGGCACCGCGATCGAGTTCTACGACTTCTACGTCTACGCCACGGCCGCCGCCCTGGTGATCGGGCCGATCTTCTTCCCGCCCGGCGATCCGGCGGTGCAGACGCTGGCCGCCTTCGCGACCTTCTCCATCGCCTTCATCGCGCGGCCCATGGGCGCGGCCTTCTTCGGCCATTTCGGCGACCGGGTCGGGCGCAAGGCGACCCTGGTGGCCTCGCTGATGATCATGGGCCTGTCGACGGTGCTGATCGGCTGCCTGCCCTCCTATGCCACCGCCGGCTGGTGGGCGCCCTTCGCCCTCTGCGTGCTGCGCTTCGGCCAGGGCGTCGGCTTCGGCGGCGAATGGGGCGGGGCGGCCCTGCTGGCGGTGGAGAACGCGCCGCCGGGCCGGCGCGCGCTCTACGGCATCTTCCCGCAGCTCGGCGCGCCCGTCGGCTTCATCACCGCCAATCTGGGCTTCCTCGGCCTCGCCCTGGCGCTCAGCCCCGCCGACTTTCAGGCCTGGGGCTGGCGCATCCCGTTCCTGGCCTCGGCCGTCCTCGTGGGCGTCGGGCTCTATGTCCGCCTCAAGCTCACCGAGACCCCGGTCTTCAAGGCCGCCCTGGAGAAGGCCGCCCCCGAGAAGGTGCCGCTGGCGGTGATCTTCACCAAGTACATCCGCGCGACGCTGCTCGGCACCTTCGCGATGGTGGCCTGCTACGCGGTCTTCTACCTCTCCACCGTCTTCGCCCTGAGCTACGGCGTCTCGACGCTCGGCTTCACCCGGCCGACCTTCCTGCTCTTCGAGTGCGTGGCCGTGCTGTTCATGGGCCTCGGAATCCCGCTCTCGGGCTGGGCCGCCGACCGCTACGGACGCCGCCCCGTCCTGCTCTCGGGCCTGATCTTCACCGCGAGCCTCGGCCTGCTGATGGGCCCAATGCTCGGCAGCGGCCAGGGCGGCCTCGTCCTCGGCTTCCTGTGCCTCGGCCTGTTCGCGATGGGCTGGCTGTTCGGCCCCATGGGCGCGCTGCTGCCCGAACTCTTCCCGACCCGCGTGCGCTACACCGGGGCGAGCGTGACCTACAACCTCGCGGGGATCCTGGGGGCGTCCGCTGCGCCGTACCTGGCGCAGCGGTTGAGCGAGTGGGGTGGTGTGGGTTGGGTTGGGCTTTATCTGGCGGTGGCGGCGGGGATTAGCTTTGTCGCTGTGGCGTTGATGCGTGAGACGCGGGAGACTTCGATTTGAACTCGCAATTCTAACCTCTATCGATCGCTAAAAAAGCTCTCACCCGTAATTCCAGCGGCATCAAAAAATGCCTGATTTCGATCTCTTGCATCCTTGACGAGGTCGTCCCAACCGATGAGTTCAATAGAGCCGCGGAATCCGTCGTTAGGACGGTAGATACGACCTCTCCCGTCTGCCGTCCTCTGCCATGAGAACGTCCAGTCATCAAGACGGCCAACCACGTCCGCGACTATGAAGCAATAAAATATTGTATTTGCATCTAGCTTTATTGGTCTACCTTTGACGTCCTCCATCTTTCCAGTTTGGAGCCGCCGAACGTATCGCTCGATTTGTAGCTGTGGATTTTCGTCGTCCTCGTAATTTTTGCGGCCAGGCTTCTTAAATTCCACAAGCAAGATTTTGGATGGCCCATCCTTCTGACGGAGTCCATGTACATAATCGAATATCAAAATATCTGGCCGCTCTTCACTGTCAATAGATTCTGCTAATGTTGAAAATTCTACATCTGAACTGAAATACTGCGCGAAAGCTAGTCTTTCATCAATAATCCAAAGATCATGAGAGGCTGCCGCCTCGACTTTTCGGCCCTCATCCGCAATGGTATTCACGCGGAGGGGACAAATGAAAGAGTGAAGGACATCCTCTCGCTGATAGGCGCCATCTCTTTTATCATCACGAACTTTTTCAAGAAGTATTTCGATAAAATCCAATACGACCTTTCTTCTTACAACGTATTCCGCCAAGCTTCTCTGCTCAGCGTCTTCTATAGCCGCGCTTGCTTCTTTGATCGTTTCTGAAAAAGAACTTGCGTCAATCTTGTCGCTTTTCAGTCTTTTCAATACCGAACGTATTTTTTCGGCTTGTCGCTCATCTCGTCTAAAACGCTCGCGAGCCAGATGGCCATAGATCGCATCATCTTTTAGCTCACCAGAGGGCACTTTCTGCTGCAATTCGTCGACATCACCGAATGCAACAGAGGGATAAGTGGCTGTGATTGTCTTAATTTTATTCCGTTGCTCTTCGCGTAAAATCAAAATGGGCGCCGCCAGGAAATTTTCGACGAATGGCCAACAACTCTCGTTGATCATTCGGTCCAGAATAGCATCCTCAAATTGAAATTTTGTACGCTCCTGATTTACATTTTTATCAAGAAAATCGCCTGTGAGAATTGCGTGAAATACTCGATCTGAGTTAATTCCAAAATATTTTAATCCGAGCTTTCCGTCAATGCACTGTGAATGAACAGTTCGATCGTGTGCAATAAAATGAACGAAATGAGAGCCTTTTAAGTCAGCACTCGCAACCTTGCTGCATTCCATCATGGTAAATTGAAGAATTCCGTAGCCGTTTGTATCTGGAATATCTGCAAGTTCCTTCCTGTAGACAATCTCATTGATTGCAGACGGGTACTCTCGATCTTCGTCTCCAATAGATACAGATATACGTGGGCATCTGCCTCCAATAAATGTCGGGAGAAAATGTGATGTCAGATGCTGGAAAATTGATTTCTCCCTAGCGGGGAATTTTTCCCTATATCCATTAGATCTTAAGCCGCCAAATTCGACGTGGAAAAACGATCCACTTTGCCCTTCAAATTCCTCTAAATTTAAATCTCTAATTTGATCATCTACATCAAGAACAAATCTAAAGGTCCTTTTTTTAAAATTATCGTCATCTTTAAAAATGCTTTTAATATTGATATGCTGAAAGCAATCCAGCCACAGCAGACGGCCGACGCCCTTTCCACCTATATCTATTTTATTGTCTGTATCTGTAGTTATAAATGCCTCCCAGTTTTTTTCATCGAGGCCCGGGCCATTGTCTTCGATAGTTATAGATATGTCATTTTTTGATTTTCGTTTACTAATATTGACAATAATGTAACCCTCACTCGCAACTCTGTCTCCAAATTTGGCCTGCGTCGAATGGATACCGTTGCTCAGTGCTTCAAATAGCGGCTGGAGCGCATCAGCTACGCTAGATGGCTTTGGTAGTCTGGCAATGCGCTTAACTAGATTTGACCGGAGATTCGTCATCCAAAATCTCAACTATTCATATTCATAAATTAGGTTTTTAGTACCATTATAGATTGAAATTAACAATTCCTATCACCGTATGATTTCAATCTTCGGACACCGATCCATCACCACGACGCACCCCACCGCCTCAGCCCGTTCCGCTGCCGCATCATCCCGAACCCCGATCTGCATCCAGATGAAGCGCGGCGGCTGGGGGAGGGCGAGGGCCTCGTCCACCACGCCGCCGGCGGCGTCGGAGCTCCGAAAAATCTCGACCATGTCGACGGGCTCGGGCAGGTCGGCGAGGCAGGCGAAGACGGGCTGGCCCTGGAGACTCTGCCCGGCGAGCCCGGGATTGACCGGGATCACCCGGTAGCCGCGCTCCAGCAGGAAGGCCATGACGTGGTGGCTCGGCCGGGCCGGGTTGGCCGAGGCGCCGACCAACGCGATGGTCCGGGTCTCGGCGAGCACCCGGCGGATCAGGGCGGGGTCGTAGGCATCGTGGGACTGGCGCATCCTCGATCTTGTCGGGCAAGCGGGGGCGTGCTGCAAGGCTTCGCGGGTCGTCCGCAAGACGTCGCGCGGTTTTCCCAGGTCATCGGGCCGGCCGCGTCACGGTGAGCCGGAGTTCGCGTCCATGTCCGAGACCCTGCCGCAGGCCCTCACGCTGGGAGAGACCGTGGCCTTCCTCGAATCGGCCTTCCCGCAGATGGAGGCCGGGGGCCGGACCTACCACCTGGTCGAGGTCGGCCCCGGCCTCGCCCGGATGCGGATGGACCACCACGAGCGCCACCTGCGCCCCGGCGGCACGGTCTCCGGTCCCTCCATGATGGCGCTGGCCGACTACGCCCTCTACGCGGCGATCCTGGCCAGCCTCGGCCCGGTGGCGCTCGCCGTCACCACCAGCCTGAACTTCAACTTCCTGCGCAAACCCGGCCCAACCGGACTCCTCGGCACCGCCCGCTTGCTCAAGCTCGGCCGGCGCCTCGCCGTCGGCGAAGTCCACATCGCCGGCCCGGACGGCGCCCCCCTGGTCTGCCACGCCACCGGCACCTACGCGATTCCACCGGGGGCCAAGTCATGACACCGGGTGGGCCGCCCGATCCCCACGACCTCGACACGACCCTCGCGGTATACGCCGGCCTCCCCGCGCGCCCGCGATCCATCCGGAGCCCGGCACCGGGTTCGCTGTGGCCCGCCCCGTGCGTTGCTGCTAGAGATCCGCCGCTGACCAGGGGAGACGACGATTTCCGACGATGTATGGGTGACCGGCTTGGGCCTCCTCGCCGTCTTTGCCCTCGTGCTGGCCAACGGTTTCTTCGTTGCCGCCGAGTTCGCCCTGGTCTCCGTCCGGAAGAGCCGCGTCGCCGAGCTGGTCTCCGAGCGCCGGACCAACGCCCGATCGCTCCAGCGCGCCACCGACCAGCTCGACGCCTACCTCGCCGCGACCCAGCTCGGCATCACCATCTCGTCCCTGGCCCTGGGCTGGGTCGGCGAGCCGGCCCTAGCCCATCTCATTGTTCCGGCACTGCATTTCCTGCCGGAGCCGGTTGGCACAACCGCCGCCCACACGATCGCGGTGGTGATCTCGTTCGTCATCATCACGGCGATGCACATCGTCCTCGGCGAGCTGGCCCCGAAGAGCCTCGCTCTCCAGCGCAGCGAGCGGACCGCGCTCGCCGTGGTGCGCCCCCTGGGTGTCTTCCTGTTCGTCTTCCGGCCGGCGATCCTGTTCCTGAACGGCCTCGGCAACGGCGTGGTGCGGATGTTCGGCCTGCAGGCCGGCCATGGCGAGGGTTCGCTGCACTCCACGGCGGAGCTCAACCTCCTGGTCCAGGCAAGCCAGGAGGCCGGCCTGATCCGCGAGGCTCAGCAGGAGGCGGTGCAGCGCATCTTCTCGATCGGCGAGCGGCGGGTGCGCGATATCATGACGCCGCGCCACGAGGTCGAGTGGGTCGACGCCGATGAGGAGCCGGAGGCGGTCCTGAAGTCGGTGCGGGAATGCGACCATGCGCAGCTCGTGGTCAGCCGCAGCGAAGTCGACGAGATCGTCGGCGTCGTGCGCAAGCAGGACCTGCTCAACCAGCTCCTCGACGGCAAGCCCGTGAACGTCCTGGCGGCCACTCAGCCGCCCATCGTCGTGCACGAGAGCATGTCGATCCTGGCGGTCCTGGAGACCTTCCAGGCGAAACCCGTGCGGATGGCGGTCGTCGTCGACGAGTACGGCAGCCTGGAGGGGATCGTGACGCAGACCGATCTTCTGGAGGCCATCGCCGGCAACATCCCGGAAGTGGGCGACGAGCCGAGCGTGGTCGAGCGCGAGGACGGATCCCTCCTCATCGACGGTATGATGCCGGCGTCGCAGGCCTTCGACCGGCTCGCTTTCGCCGAACACCCGAATTCCGACGACTTCACCACGCTCGCAGGCTTCGTGATCTTCCGCCTCGGCCGCATCCCGGGAACGGGCGACCTCTTCGAGTCCCACGGCTGGCGGTTCGAGGTCGTGGACATGGATGGGCGGCGCATCGACAAGGTCCTGGCGACGCCCCTGTCGGGAACGACCGAGTAAGGTCGCGACACTTCGTGGAAACACCTGCCGGGCGATGGTTCGGCCCGTGACGGCGGATTGCGGCGACTGAGGTGTTGTTGGGGTAAGCTCCTTGGCCGGCGCGACGATGTTTTCAGCATCGATAGGGCTACTCTGAGCAGAGCAGTTCAGGGCAGAGCAGTGAATGCGCAGGCCGTCCCGATGAGCCTCTCTCATGGATACGCTCGACCACGACGTTAGGGTCGCCGAACAAGGGCCTGTTCGTGCCGATCGGAGGTGAAGAGCGGTAGGAAACGAATCGATAAGCGGCGCTTCGTTCGACCGAAGGCATCCGCGCGCTGAACCCAAAACCGGCACGACCGGTGCACATCGATCGCCAATGGAAGCAACGCAGACAGCATGCTGCCTGCGTTGCGGTCACGAATTGAACGACGCGCACTGGAACAGCGCGCCGATGATCAAGAACTCAGGCGTCGACCTTCTTGCGCGGTCCGCGCCGCTTCTTCTCGACCTGCGGAGCCTCGGCCTGAGCTTCCTCAGGCGGGGGAGCCGACACGGTCTCCTCCGATGCGGTCTTGGCAACGCCCTTGCGGCGCTGCTGACCGAGGCCGAGGGCGCGGGCCAGTTCGGAGCGCTGCTCGGAATAGCTTGCCGACGTCATCGGATAATCGGGCGCCAGACCCCATTTGGCGCGGTACTGCTCGGGGGTCAGGCCGCGCAGAGTAAGGTGCCTGCGCAGGGTCTTGTACTGCTTTCCGTCCTCGAAGCTGATCAGGTAATCCGGCGTGATCGAACGGCGAATTTCCTGGGGGGTCGCTTTCGGCGGACCAGCATCCGCAGCTGGCGTACCGCTGGCAGTCACGCCTCGGATCGCCTCATGGACATCACTCAGCAGCTTGGGAAGCTCTGCACTCTGTACATGATTGTTGCTGACGTAGGCCGAGACGATATCGGCTGCCAGGGTGATGAGCCGAGCCGCGTCGTTATCCGTTTCATTCATGTGACTTCGCCGATCTGCATAAGTGTTGATCTTGTCTTCAAACGTAGGCTCGCTTCTTTTCACAAGCAAGATGTTACGTCGAAGAATGAACGTTTTTTCCATCGGCATTAAGTGGATCGTTTATCAAATTTTCGCGCATCGCCTGCACTAGTAGGGGCGATCACGCTCCAGTTGCCCGAACACATCGTCGAAGGCTCGTTCGCGCCCGATCGAATTTGTCGGATGCTCGCGGCAATGCTGATAAGTCACTCCATCAGCGCAACATGTTCGACCGCAATCCGAATTCGTGCCCCGATCCACTCGGTGCCGCTGGCTTTCGCAGGATCGGTGCCTTTACGCTCCCAGGCTTGAAGGTGGCGCGCTTCCCTACATCGACACTTATGCGCTCGCGTCGATCTCCAACGAACGTCTGCCCGATCAGCGGACATAACGTTTCGTTCGATAAAACAATTTTATGGTGTTCGCAATGAAGCGAAGAGACTCTGCACAGCATTGGCAGCAGATGCTTGGCGATGGCTCAGATGCCGATCAGACCCCAATGGAATCGAAGTGGCCCTGCTGTGCGTCTTTAGCTGCCTGGCTACCACTCATCTTCGCGCGCGCGTCGAGGATCTCGCACGGATGATACTCGTTCGAAGGCCCGAAGAAATTCTGTCGATCAAGGCTTGGGATGAAGGCTTCCGCACCACGCCCGCATACTGGCGAATCGGCGTGACCTCGATAGCGAAACGGAATGTCCGACGTGGCACTCACCCATCGAAGGGCTGTGGAGGCGATGGTCGGATAGCAGGGTCGAGGGACTGGGTCGCGTGACGGCCCCGCCGGAAGTCCGGCGGGGCCGAGTTTGGTCATCAGTCGAGGCCGAGCATCAGGCCGATATTCTGTACCGCCGCGCCGGATGCACCCTTGCCGAGATTGTCGAGGCGGGCAACGAGGACAGCCTGTCGATAGGTCTCGTTGCCGAAAACCCGAATCTCGAGGCGGTCGGTATCGTTCAACGCTTCCGGCTCGAGGCGCTCGGCACCGTCGTTGGGAATGACCCGCACGAGATCCTGCCCCTCGTAATAGGCAGCTAGGGCCTTCTCCAATTCCAGTACCGTCGGCGAACCCGGGAGGGTGTCGAGGTGGAGCGGTACGCTCACCAGCATGCCCTGCCGGAAGTTACCGACGGAGGGAATGAAGATCGGCCGCCGCGTGAGGCCGGCATAGGCCTGCGTCTCGGGCAGATGCTTGTGGCCGAGACCGAGCCCGTAAAGCAGGAAGGACTCTCCTTCTCCGGCCTCGTAGGTCTCGATCATGCCCTTCCCGCCGCCGCTGTAGCCGCTGACGGCATTGATGCTGATCGGGTGATTCGACGGGATCAGGCCCGCTTCCACCAGAGGGCGCAGCACCGCGATCGCGCCGGTCGGATAGCAGCCTGGATTGGCCACGCGCCTGGCGCCGCGGATCGCCTGCGCCTGGGCGGGTTCGAGTTCGGCGAATCCGTAGACCCAGGCCGGATCGACCCGGTGCGCGGTACTGGCGTCGAGGATGCGAGGTCCGCCGCCCGGCAGGGTGTCAGCAAGGGCAACGGTCTCCTTGGCGGCGGTATCCGGCAGGCACAGCACGACGAGATCGACCGCCTGCAGCAGGTCGCGCTTCACCGCGATATCCTTGCGGCTCTCATGCGGGATGCTCTTCAGGGCGACACGGCCCTCGCGCTCGAGGCGCTCGCGGATTCCGAGGCCGGTGGTTCCCGCCTCGCCATCGATGAAGACCGTGGGCTTCCGCCCCGCATCGTTCTCGCTCATGGTTGCCTGACATCCTCTTGATCGCACCGACGAAGACACGTCTCGCACCGGCCCGTGAGCGCAGGTGACCGGGACGCTTCGTCAAGTCAACGTCTTCTCGCCACCGGGACAAGGCTTGATGACGCTCGATCAAGCCTGTGTATCACTCGGAGTGGCCTGGAACGGCCGCATCGGACGGCTGTTATTCGCCGGACGACACACCCGATCGAGGTCGAACCGATGTCAGCCAGCGCGGAAAAGAGCGATCCCAAGCTTTGGGAGAAGGTGAAGAAGCAGGTCACCGAATCCGACAAGGGCGGCAAGCCCGGTCAGTGGTCGGCCCGCAAGGCCCAGGCCGCCACGAAGGCATACAAGGATGCCGGCGGCGGCTACGAGGGCAAGAAGTCCTCCGACAATCACTTGAAGCAGTGGACCGAGGAGGAGTGGGACACCAAGTCCGGCAAGAAGAGCGGCGAGACGGGCGAGCGCTACCTGCCGAAGAAGGCCCGCGAGTCGGTGTCCAAGTCGGAATACGATCGGTCCACGAAGAAGAAGCGTGCCGATTCCGCCAAGGGCAAGCAATTCTCGAAACAGCCCGCCGACGTCGCCAAGAAGACTGCAGCGGCGCGCAAATCCGCTTCAGGCAAATCAAGCTCGGCGAAGACGAAGGCCGACCTGATGAAAGCGGCGCGCGACAAGAACATTCCTGGCCGCTCGAAGATGTCGAAGGGCGAACTGGAACACGCCCTGCACGCCTGAGGGCTCAGGCGCTGAGCGTACCCCAGGACGGCTTCCACAAGTTCCGGTCATCGATCACCACGATCTCGCGCCCGCTCTCGTTGGCCACGTGGACGGCGATGCCGAAGGCCTGGGCGATGGGGAGCACGCCGGTGGTGCTGAACAGGCGCCCGTCGGCGAGCTTCACCTCCCCGGTCGTCGCACCGTCCGTCTCTGCCAGGCAAAGGGTCACCGCGTCGGCGTCGGGCCTGGTGACGCGTCGGAAGGGCTTCGCCATGGGTACTGGTCTCTCTGCCGCGGCTCAAAAGGAAAGGGCGGCCGAAGCCGCCCTGTCCGGACATGTATCGAAGGGCCGGATCAGCGCTTCGAGAACTGGAAGCTGCGACGCGCCTTCTTGCGGCCGTACTTCTTGCGCTCGACCACGCGGCTGTCGCGGGTGAGGAAGCCTTCGCGCTTCAGCGGCGAGCGCAGCTCCGGCTCGTAGTAGGTCAGCGCCTTCGAGAGGCCGTGGCGCACGGCGCCGGCCTGCCCCGAAAGACCACCGCCGTGAACCGAGACGGTGATGTCGTACTGGTCGACGCGATTGGCGATCTGCAGCGGCTGGCGCAGGATCATGCGCAGCACCGGACGGGCAAAATAGGTCTCGACGGCGCGGCCGTTGACGACCACCTTGCCGGTACCGGGCTTGATCCAGACGCGGGCGACCGCGTCCTTGCGCTTGCCGGTCGCGTAGGCTCGGCCCTGGGCGTCGAGCTTCTGGACGTGGACCGGGGCGGCGTTCTCCGGCGACTCGACGTTCGCGCGGTTCAGGTCGGAGAGGGACTGAAGGGTCGCCATGATCAAGCGCTCACGTTCTTGCGGTTGAGGCTGCCGACGTCGAGCGCCTGCGGCTGCTGGGCGGTATGGGGATGCTCGGAGCCCTTGTACACCCGAAGGTTGCCCATGATCTGGCGGAAGAGCGGGCCGCGGGGAAGCATGCGCTCGACGGCCTTCTCCACGACACGCTCAGGAAAGCGACCGTCGAGGATGAACTTGGCCGTGCGCTCCTTGATGCCGCCCGGATAGCCGGTGTGATGATAGTACACCTTCTGCTCGCGCTTGCGGCCGGTGAACTTCACCTTCTCGGCGTTGATGACGATGACGTTGTCGCCGCAATCGACGTGGGGCGTGTACGCAGCCTTGTGCTTGCCGCGCAGGCGCATGGCGACGATGGAGGCGAGCCGGCCGACGACCAGGCCCTCCGCATCGACGATGATCCACTTCTTGTCGACGTCGGCGGGCTTCAGAGAAAAGGTCTTCATCCCGTGGCGTTCCGTAATGGTGTCTGGACAAAACGATGCGCCGCCGCGTGCAGGACGCGGCGGCGTTGGAGGTTCCATTAAGGAGATGCGACGGCTCCGTCAAGCCGCCTTTCGCGTGCTTAATCTCTCAAAGAGACCAAAAAGCGTAGTTGTTGGAGGCCCTTCGAGTTTGCGGTACCAAAGTACCGTGTCATAGGTCAGCGGTCTGCTTTGTCGCCAGCCGTGGTGAGCTCGATGTAGCGGAGAGTGGTCGGGCGTACGAGTTCACGGACCTTGCGCGCCATCGCCTCCTCTTCGCGGAGGGACTGTTGGAAGCCTGTGAGCGCCGTCTGTTGGCCCGCGGCCTCGGTGATGGCCAGAAGCGATTCATAGGCAGCGATCTCGAAGTTCTCGAAGGCGTGATTCGCGTAGGCATTCTTCAGGATCTCGTCCTGGGCCGGCATGTGGCCGAGGGCCATCATGTTACCGAAGAAGCCGAGCACGCCCTCCTTGATGGTGGAAGGGCTCTCCGAAACGCCGTGCAGAGCCTGCTCGAGGCGGGTCCGCTGGCCATGCGTCTCCTCGATGTGACGGCGCAGGGCCGCTTCCATCTCGGGGTAACGCTGCAGGCGCTCGACCTGCCGCTCCATGATCTGGAGCGCCTGCATCTCAAGCGCATGGGTGTTCTTCAGGGCAGTCACATAGATTTCGCGCGTGTCGATGGCCACCTGGACGTTCTCCTCATCGCTTGCGAAGACATTCGCTGTCGTCACGAGAAGATGTCCGCGCCGACTCCTGTTCCGCGCGGATCCGGAGGTCCTTAAAACGCAGTCGTGCGACAGAGAGGCACCCAGGGCTACCTCCGAAGTACGCGGATCAATTGCCGCGCTTGTCGATCTGCGAAAAACTTAGCCTCGTTTCAGTCGCTCCAGTTCCGCCTCGGCCGCCAGAGCCCGCGTCTTCCAGCCGTCGCGCTCCGCCTCGGCTTCGCGGGCTGCGATCTCGGCTCGCTGGGCCCGCGCCGCCTGCGTCGCGGCCAGGGCCTGCGCGCGTTCGCGGGCGCGGGTCTCGCCCGCCATCTGAACTTTTAGGTCGCGGGGCGTGGCCATCGCGGCAATCCTTGGCTCGGGTCCGGTCCGCTGCTGTCCCGCGCGGTCGAGCTAGGGTCAAGCGCTGCCGAGGCAGCGCGGGGCGCTTAGGCAGGCGACGCACGGGACACCAAGCGGTGAAAGCCGAGGGCGGCCGCGGCGAAGACAGCCGCTCCGAGACCCGTCGCCACCGGTGCGAATCCTGGACCGACCAGCACGAGGGACGAGCCGCGCCCAGCAAGCGTGTCGGCAGCGGCGAGGAGCACGCCGACGATGCTCTCGCCGACGAGAAATCCCTACGCGACGAGAACGCCCCGTCGTCGAGCCAGGGTCTCTCCATCTTTCGAAGGGTGTGCCTGAAGGCGCCTTCGGGCGAACCAGCCGATGATGCCCCCGATGGCGATCGTCACCACGACTTCGAGGGGTAGGTAGCTCCCGATCCCCACCGTCAGCGCCGGAAACGACAGGTCCCGCCGCCGCAGGACGGCCTCCAGGGCGACGAACATCACGCCGAGCCCTGCACCGACCGCCACCATCGTCCAGGGCAGTTCGCCATGGACGATGCCGGTCGCGATCTGGGTCATCAGGGCGGCCTGCGGCGCCGGCAGGGCGTTGCCCGCCTCCATGTCCGCCCGGGGCAGGGCTCCGGCAGGGTCCTGACGCCTCGGGGGTCCGCCATATCCGAAGCGTCGTCCCCTATCGGCATCGTGCGAAAGCTCGCCCGCCCTGCAAACCACATAGGTTATCGGAGGTGGTCTCCGGTCCGGCGCGGCCACGGCTCCGGGGGCGATCCTGCTGCGACCCTTATGAAATGACACCGCGTTGCCGCTCGAACCCTCACACGATGCGACGTAGATTTCCCGTGCGGTCCGCCACTTGGACCGCCCGAACCGACGAGACGATCATGTCCATTCCTCTCCCGGCCGCCATCGACAGCCCGGTCTCCGCCGACGACACGCCGCGCTACATCATCGGGCGGGACGGGCAAGGCTGCTGGGTTGCCGTCGAGATCCATGGCCGTGCCGGCGGTCTGTTCCGCACATGCCAAGCGGCGGTGCATTATGCCGTCGAGGCGACCGCGCATCGGCCGGAGGCCGTTCGGATCGCGGCGGACCGCGTCGAGCTTCGGATCTGACGAGCGGGCCGCTGGTCGGGCTCTCAGCCATCGGCCTCGCACCAACCTCGGCTCCGGGCGACATGAAGGCCGGGCGCATCGCGAGCAGCGCGCAAGGCGCTCGGCACGGCCGGATCGCGCAGCCGCCGGACGATGCAGGCGAGGCCATTCGCCGAGGCGTCCCGCGAGACAGCCGGCAGGGACAGCGGAGCGACGAGATTCCACGTAACGTTCGTGGACTCGCCTCGAACTCGATGGGAGCACGCAGGTGGTCCAACAAACCGAACAACCGTTCCAGGTCTTCGCGCCGGGCAGGCGGCAGGACGATGCCGGCTCCGATCCCGGCGTAGCCGAAGCGCTCGCGCTTCTCCGGGGCCATGCGGATCGATGCGGATTCCCTTCCGAGAGCGAACGCTGCCGGGCGCGCGAAGTCTTCGAGGAGCGCCGCCTTGCCGGCAACGCGCAGGCCGCAAAAGACACGTCCGGGCGGCGGAAACTCTTCGAGCCTCACGGGACCGGCGTTCAACCGGCTCACTGGAGCGGCCCGCCCTCGTCGTCCGGCGCACGCAGGCGGTATCCGACACCGGTCTCGGTGAGGAGAAGACGCGGGCGCTCGGGATCGGCCTCGATCTTCTGGCGAAGCTGGCGCACGTAGACCCTGAGGTACTGCGGGTCCGAGGAAGTCGAGACGGCGTTCATGAGTTGGGCGTGCGTCAGGGCCTTGCCGGCATGCTGCACCAGGATCCGCAGGAAGTCGTACTCCCGCGGTGTCAGCTTCACCTCGACGCCGCGAACGCGGACGATGCGGCGCACCAGATCGACGCTCAGGCCATCGACCTCGAACAAGGCGCGCTCGCCCTGGACTGCCAACTGGTGGCGCAGGGCGGCGCGAAGGCGCGCCAGGAGTTCGCCCATGCCGAAGGGCTTGGTGACGTAGTCGTCCGCGCCGAGATCGAGAGCCTCGACCTTGCCCGGCTCGTCGTCGCGGCTCGACAGGACGACCACCGGCAGATCCCGGTGACCCTCCCGGATCCGGCGCAGGAGATCGTGTCCGCGCATGTCCGGCAGGCCGAGATCGAGGATGATCAGATCGATCGTCTCGCGGGCCAGGACCTCGAGGGCGACCCGCGCGCTCGGTGCCTCGAAGATCGTATAGCCCTGCGTTGCCAAGCCCATCCGCAGCAGCTTGCGGATGGGTGGCTCGTCGTCGACCACGAGGACAGCGAGGGTCATGCGGCAAGGTCTGGGGCGGCGGGACGGGCGGTGGGCACCGGTAGGTGGAGGGTGAAGACGGCGCCGCTTCGATCCTCACGGTTCCCCGCCGTCAGCGTGCCGCCCATCGCCTCGACGAAGCCGCGCGCTATGGCGAGGCCGAGGCCCGTCCCGGCGCGCACGCTGTCGCCCTTCCGGGCGCGGTAGAACTTGTCGAACACCCGCTTGCGCTCGGCCTCGGGCAGGCCGTCACCCTCGTCGAGCACTTGAAGACGGACCTTCGACGGCCCGCCGGCTTGGCCGGAGACGAGTTGCGCCGACACCGTGACGGCGGAACCGGCCGGAGCGTACTTGGCGGCGTTGTCGAGGAGATTGACCAGGACCTGCTCGAACAGCACCGGATCGAGGCGAAGGGCCGGCAGGTTCGGCGCCAGTTCCAGCACGACCCGGTGCTCCGCCAGGATGGGACCCTGGCGGCGCAGGGCGGTGTCGACGATCTCCGCCACGTCCTGCGCGGTCAGGTTTGCCGCGACCGCGCCAGCCTCGAGTCGGGTCATGTCGAGGAGGTTGGCGATGAAGCGGTTCAGCCGTTCCGACTCGGCGATGATCGTCGCCAGGAGATCGCCCTTGGCCTCCCGGTCCAGCTCGGCGTCGAGGTCGCGCAGGGTCGTGGCGGCGCCGAGGACCGATGACAATGGCGTCCGCAGGTCGTGGGAGATCGAGGTCAGCAGGGCCTGGCGCAGCCGGTCGGTCTCGGCATCGCGTTCTGCCCGCGCCAGATCCTCCACGAGCCGGACCCGTTCGATGGCGAGAGCCCCCATGTCGGCCAGCGCGTCGAACAGGCGTCGATCCTCGGGTGTGAGGATCGGCCCCCTGCCATCCGCATCGAGGCCGATGACTCCGACGGGACCGCGACCTGTTCGCGTCGGGAGGAAGAGGCGACGCGCGCCGGGAAGCGTATCGGCACCGCGCCCCGCCGGCCGATCGTTGGCGAAGGCCCATTGAGCCGCGGCCAGATCCGCCGCATCGAGGCGGTCCTCGGGTGGATAACCAGCCCGGACCGTGACCGTGTCCCCCTCGGGCAGCAGCAGCACGACCCGTACGCGCAGCATCGCGGCGATCTGGGCCGAGGTCGCCCAGAGCACGTCGTCGAGGGTGCCGCAGGTGGAGAGCTTCCGGCTGAAGCCGTAGAGGCGCTCCGTCGCCCGGGCCCGGCGCTGGCTGACCACCGCGACCGTCCGGGCCCGGGCGGCGAGGTTCGAGACCAGGACGGCGACCAGGGTGAACAGCAGGAAGGCGGCGACGTTGGTCGGGTCGGCGATGGTCAGCGTGTAGACCGGCGGCAGGAAGAAGAAGTTGTAGGCCAGCGAGGCGGCGACCACGGCGGCCAGCGCAGGACCCAGGCCGAAGCGGGCCGCGACCGCCACCACAGCCGTCAGCAGGAAGAGGTCGGCATTCTCGACCCCGAGATACGGCTGCAGCCCGAGGGCGAGGCCGAGGCCAGAGAGGATCGCGAGCGCCGCGAAGCCGTAGCCGGCGCTATCGAGGGCAGGGCGCGCCGGGGCCGTCGCCACCGCCTTTCGTGGCGCGGGCATCGGCAGGGTCTCGCCGGGGACGACGTGAATGCTGATGGCCCCGCTCCAGCGCACGAGGTCGTATACCACGGAGCCGTTGACGAGCTCGAACATCCAGGACCGCGTCGCCTTGCCGACGACGATGTGGTTGACGTTGGCGCCGCGGGCATAGGACAGGAGGTCGTCGGCCACGCGCCGGCTCCCCGGCAGGGTGACGGCGTCGCCGCCGAGCCTGTCGGCGAGGCGCAGGGCGTCGGCGATCCGGTCGCGGTCCGCCTCGCTGAGGCCGAGACTGCGCGCACCCTCCACCGTGACGGCCGTCCACGGCGCGTGCAGGCGGTCGGCGAGGCGCTTGGCGTAGCGGACGAGACCGGCGGAGCGCGGATCCTCGCTCACGCAGACCATCACCCGTTCGCCGGCACTCCAGGGACCCGCGATGGCATGGGCCTGCATGTGGCTCAGGAGTTCGTGGTCGACCCGTTCGGCCGTACGCCGCAGGGCGAGTTCGCGCAGGGCCGTCAGGTTGCCGCGCGAGAAGTAGTGGCGCAGGGCGCGCTCCGCATGGGCGGGCACGTAGACCTTGCCGGCCTTCAGGCGCTCGATCAGGTCGTCGGGATTGAGGTCCACGACCTCGATGTCCTCGGCCCGGTCGAGGATGCCGTCCGGCACCGTCTCGCGCACCCGGATCCGGGTGATCTGCGCGACGACGTCGTTCAGGCTCTCGACGTGCTGGATGTTGAGGGTGGTGTGCACGTCGATGCCGGCATCGAGCAGTTCCTCGACGTCCTGGTAGCGCTTGGGATGGCGCGAGCCGGGCGCGTTGGTGTGGGCGAGTTCGTCCACGAGAGCCAGGGCCGGGCGCCGCGCCAGCAGGGCGTCGAGGTCCATCTCCTCGAGGACGGCGTCATGGTAGGCGACCCTGCGTCGCGGAACGACCTCGAAGCCCTCGACCAGGGCCTCGGTCTCGCTGCGGCCGTGGGTCTCGACGACGCCGATCACCACGTCGGTTCCGGCCTTCAGCCGCGCCCGGCCGATCGTCAGCATCTCGTAGGTCTTGCCGACGCCGGGTGCAGCGCCGAGGAAGACCTTGAGGCGGCCGCGCCCCGCCTCGTCGCGGCGCGCGCGGTCGAGCAACGCCTCCGGCGAGGGACGCTGGCGCTCGCGGCCATCCTCGTTCATCGAAACCCCATCGTCTGCTTCCCGCGGGATGGATTATTGCCGGAGGCGCGCGTCCAAAGCGAGGTTCAGCGCCAGCACGTTGACGCGCGGTTCGCCGAGGAGACCGAAGGTCCGGCCTTCGACCTGCGCAACGACGAGGTCGCGCACCCGATCCGCGCTGACGCCCCGCGCGCGGGCCACCCGCGGCACCTGGAACAGGGCGCCCTCCGGCGACAGATCCGGATCGAGCCCGGATCCGCTGGTGGTGACGAGATCCACCGGCACCGGTGCGCCGGGGTTCTCGGCTCTCAAGGCATCGAGCTCGCCCTTCACGCGCTCGGCCAGGGCCGCGCTGGTCGGGCCGAGATTGGAGCCGGCCGAGTTGGAGGCGTTGTAGGGCGACGGAACGGTCCTGGTGGCATCGGCCGGATCGGTGGCGACGGTCGCCGAGGGGCGTCCGTGGAAGTAGCGCGGGCTGGTGAAGGACTGCCCGATGAGGCCGGAGCCGACGATCGCGCCGTCGCGGCGGATCAGACTGCCGGCGGCCTTGGCGGGAAAGATCGCCGCGGCGAGGCCGGTCATGGCCAGGGGATAGGCGAGACCGGTGATCGCCGTCAGCACGAGGAAGAGGACGAGCGCGGGACGCAGGGTGGCGAGCATGGGGGCGACTCTGGTTCGGAGCGGGGAGGGGATCAGGCGAGGTGCAGGGCATTCACGGCGAGGTCGATCGCCTTGATGCCGACGAACGGCACCAGGATGCCGCCGAGGCCGTAGATCAGCAGGTTGCGCCGCAGGAGCGCGGCGGCACCCACGGCGCGATACGCCACACCGCGCAGGGCGAGCGGAATCAGCGCGACGATGATCAGGGCATTGAAGATGATCGCCGACAGGATCGCGCTCTGGGGCGAGGCGAGCCCCATGACGTTCAGGGCCTGAAGCTGCGGGTAGAGCGTCAGGAACATCGCCGGGATGATGGCGAAGTACTTCGCCACGTCGTTGGCGATGGAGAAGGTCGTCAGGGCGCCGCGGGTCATGAGGAGCTGCTTGCCGATCCCGACGATCTCGATGAGCTTGGTCGGATCGGAATCGAGGTCGACCATGTTGCCGGCCTCGCGGGCCGCCACCGTTCCGGTGTTCATGGCGACGCCGACATCGGCCTGGGCGAGGGCGGGCGCATCGTTGGTGCCGTCGCCGCACATGGCCACGAGCTTGCCGTCCGCCTGCTCCTTGCGGATCAGCGCGAGCTTGTCCTCCGGGGTGGCCTGCGCCAGGAAGTCGTCGACGCCGGCCTCGGCCGCGATGGCGGCGGCGGTCATGGGGTTGTCGCCGGTGATCATCACCGTGCGGATGCCCATGCGGCGGAGTTCGGCGAAGCGCTCGCGGATGCCGCCCTTCACGATGTCCTTCAAGGAGACGACGCCGAGGAGTCGACCGTCGCGGGCGACCGCCAGGGGCGTACCGCCGGCCTTGGCGATGGTCTCGGCGATGTCCCTGATCTCGGCGACGGTCCGGGAATCCTCCTCCGGCCGATAGGCGAGAGCCGCATTCGAGCCCCGCGAGACCATCGGCTGGCCGCCCAGGGAGGCGATCACCGCCTCGACGGCGCCCTTGCGGATGGACGCGCCGTCGAGATCGACGCCGGACATGCGCGACTGGGCCGTGAAGGGCACGAAGGTGGCATTCAGGCTGGCCATGTCGCGGGCGCGGATGCCGTAGCGGTCCTTGGCCAGCACCACGATCGAGCGGCCCTCGGGCGTCTCGTCGGCGAGGGAGGCGAGTTGCGCCGCGTCCGCGAGATCCTGCTCGGTGACGCCGCCGACCGGCCGGAACTCGGTCGCCTGGCGGTTCCCGAGGGTGATGGTGCCGGTCTTGTCGAGGAGGAGGGTGTCGACGTCGCCCGCCGCCTCGACCGCGCGGCCCGACATGGCGAGGACGTTGAAGCGAACGAGGCGATCCATGCCGGCGATGCCGATCGCGGACAGGAGCGCGCCGATGGTGGTCGGGATGAGGGTCACGAACAGGGCGACGAGCACGACGAGGGGAATCGCGCCGCCGGCATAGCTCGCGAAGCTCGGGATGCTGGCCACCGCGAAGACGAAGACGAGGGTCAGACCGGCGAGCAGGATGTTGAGGGCGATCTCGTTCGGCGTCTTCTGCCGGGATGCCCCCTCGACCAGCGCGATCATGCGGTCGACGAAGGTCGAGCCGGCCGCCGCCGTGATGCGGACCCGGATCGCGTCGGACAGGACCTGCGTTCCGCCGGTCACCGCCGACCGGTCGCCGCCGGATTCCCGGATCACCGGCGCGGATTCGCCGGTGATGGCCGCCTCGTTGACGGAGGCGACGCCCGCGATGACCTCACCGTCGGACGGGATCAGGTCGCCGGCCTCCACCAGCACCACGTCACCGACCTTCAGCGACGTGCCGGGCACGGATTCCCAGGTATCGCCCGCACCGGTGAGGCGCTTGGCCGTCATCTCGGTGCGCGTACGGCGCAGGCTGTCGGCCTGCGCCTTGCCGCGGCCCTCGGCCAGGGCTTCGGCGAAATTGGCGAAGATCAGCGTGAACCAGAGCCACAGGATGATCTGACCCGAGAAGCCGAGCCCGGGGGCGCCGGTCGCCAGATCGCGAACGAACAGCACGGTCGTCAGGGCGGCCACCACCTCGACCACGAACATCACGGGATTGCGGATCATGATCCGGGGATCGAGTTTCCTGAGCGAACCGACGAGCGCCGGGCCGACGAGGGCGGCGCTGAAGAGGGAGGAGGACGGGCGAGACATGACGGGTGTTTCCACGAAGGGTCGCGGGGAGACCGGGCGCGCGGCGCCGGATCGGTGAGGCGGGTCAGGGCGCGAGCGCGCGGCTCGCGAGACCGGCAGCGAGCACCAGGGCGAGGGCGCCCAGGAGGGTGACCCCGAGCAGCGCCAGGATCAGGTCGGAGAGCCGGATCGGCCGGGCGCCGGAGCCCGAGAGGGGCGGGCGGATGCCGGCGCGGGGCACATGCAGGTGATGGCGCCGGCCCCGACGGGACGGAAAAGCGGGCCGCATCGCTCAGCCACCCGCCGCGAAGGTCTGACCCGCGCCGCCCGCGAGGTGTTCGACGATCGGGCCGAGGGCCAGGGACGGGAAGAAGGTCAGGCCGCCAACGATCAGGATCACGCCGACCAGCATGCCGATGAACAGACCGCCATGGGTCGGCAGGGTTCCGGCGGAGGCCGGCACGGTCTTCTTGGCGGCGAGGGCGCCCGCGATCGCCAGGGCGGGGATGATCACGAAGAACCGCCCCACCAGCATGCCGACGGCCAGCGTGGTGTTGTAGAACGGGGTGTTGCCGCTGAGTCCACCGAAGGCGGAGCCGTTGTTGGCCGCCGCGGAGGTGAAGGCGTAGAGGATCTCCGAGAAGCCGTGCGGCCCGGCATTGGCGGGGCCGGCGAGACCGGCGGCCACCACCGTGGCGAGGGCGGTGAAGCCCAGCATCATCAGGGGCAGGCACAGGATGGCGAGCATGGCCATCTTCACCTCGCGGGCCTCGATCTTCTTGCCGAGATATTCCGGGGTCCGGCCGACCATGAGCCCGGCGACGAAGATCGCCACGATGACGAAGACGAGCATGCCGTAGAGGCCCGCGCCGACGCCGCCGACGATGATCTCGCCGAGCTGCATGTTGATCATCGGCACCAGGCCGCCGAGGGCGGTGAAGCTGTCGTGCATCGCGTTGACCGCGCCGCAGGAGGCGGCGGTGGTCACCACCGCGAAGAGCGCGGAGGCGACGATGCCGAAGCGCAGCTCCTTGCCCTCCATGTTGCCGCCGTCGAGCCCGAACCCGTTCAGCACGGAGCTGCCCGCGGCCTCGCTGGCATAGGTGACGAGGACGCCCGCGAGGAACAGCACGCCCATGGCGCCGAGGATCGCCCAGCCCTGCCGCTCGTCGCCGACCATGCGGCCGAACACGTTGGTCATCGCCGCCCCGAGGACGAAGATCGACAGGATCTGGACGAGATTGGACAGCGCGGTCGGGTTCTCGAAGGGATGCGCCGCGTTGGCGTTGAAGAATCCGCCTCCGTTGGTCCCCAGCATCTTGATCGCGACCTGGCTCGCCACCGGGCCGACCGCGATCGTCTGGGTGGCGCCCTCGAGCGTCGTCGCCTCGATGGATGCCCCGAGGGTCTGCGGGATGCCCTGCGAGACCAGGAACAGGGTGTAGACGACGCAGATCGGCAGCAGCACGTAGAGCGTGCAGCGGGTGAGATCGACCCAGAACGAGCCCACCGTCCGGGCCGAGGCCCGGGAGAAGCCCCGGACCAGCGCCACCGCGAGGGCGATGCCGGTGGCGGCCGAGAGGAAGTTCTGGTGGGTCAGGCCCAGCATCTGCGACAGGTAGGAGAGGGTGCTCTCGCCGCCGTAATTCTGCCAGTTGGTGTTCGTCACGAAGCTCGCGGCCGTGTTGAAGGCGAGATCCGGCGCCACCGCCGATTGCCCGGCCGGATTGAGGGGCAGGACGTCCTGCAGCCGGAGCAGACCGTAGAGGGCGGCAAAGCCGAGGGCGTGGAACGCCAGCATGGCGAGCCCGTAGGCGAGCCAGCTCTGCTCGCCCCGGGCATCGATGCCGGCGAGGCGGTAGAGTCCGGTCTCGACGGGGGCGAGGACGGGCGAGAGGAGCGTGCGCTCCCCCTGGAAGACGCGCGTCATGTACCCGCCGAGCGGCCTGACGAGCGCCAGCACGATCGCGCAGAACAGCGCGACCTGAAGCCAGCCGTTGATGGTCATGGAGGTGGTCCTTGGGAATTCGTCCGGAGGGTTCGTCAGAACCGCTCGGGGCGCACGAGGGCGTAGGTGAGGTAGCCGAGCAGCCCCAGGGTCACGAGGGCGCCGAAGGTCAGGTCGAGGGTCATGGTGCGCGCTCCCGGCAGCCGGCTCAGAGGCGTTCGCAGAGCCGGGCGTAACCGGCGGCGAGGCCGAAGAAGGCGAGGCCCGCGGCGAGGAAGGTGATGTCGAGCATGGTGCGTCCGATCCGGTGCGGCGGATCGGACTCGGGTCGTCACGACCGATCGCGCCTCGCCCGAAGAATGGACGGGAACCGCATTAGGGTTCGAGAGGGCGTCCGGCGCGTTCTTATAAGGATCGCATGAGGATCGGGGCGCTCAGGGAGCCAGCCCGACCTGCGCGAGCCTGGCCGCGAGGCGCGGATACACCCGCAGGGCGTTGCCCGCATAGAGCTTGGCCCGATCCGCATCGGAGATCGCGGCCGCCTCGACGTATCGCTTGGTGTCGTCGTAGGCGTGGCCGGTCTCGGGATCGATCCCGTTCACCGCGCCCACCATCTCGGATGCGAAGAGCACGTTGTCCGTGGGCACGACCTTCAACAGCAGGTCGATGCCGGGCTGGTGGTAGACGCAGGTGTCGAAATAGACGTTGCGCAGCAGGTCCGTGAGCGGCGGGCGCTTCATGTCCTGCGCCAGTCCGCGGTAGCGGCCCCAGTGATAAGGGACCGCGCCGCCCCCGTGCGGGATGATCAGGCGCAGGGTCGGGAAATCCTTGAACAGGTCCGAGGTGACGAACTGCATGAAGGCGGTGGTGTCGCCGTTCATGTAATGCGCGCCGGTCGCATGGAAGTTGCGATTGGCCGAGGCGCTGACATGCACCATGCCGGGCACGTCGAGCTCGACCATCTTCTCCCAGAGCGGGTACCAGAACCGGTCCGAGAGGGGCGGATCGCTCCAATGGCCGCCGGACGGGTCGGGATTCACGTTGCAGCCGACGAAGCCGAGCTGCGTCACGCAGCGCTCGAGTTCCGCCGTGCAGTTCTTCGGCGAGACGCCGGGCGTCTGCGGCAGCTGGCAGATTCCGACGAAATTGCGCGGCATCAGCGTGGCGACGCGGTGGATCATGTCGTTGGAGACGACCGACCAGTCGAGGCTGGTCCGGGCATTGCCGATGTGGTGCCCCATGCCTCCGGCGCGCGGCGAGAAGAGGGCGAGGGAGATGCCGCGCTCGGTCTGGAGCTTGACCTGGCGCCCGGCGACGCTCGCGCGGACCTCGTCGTCGCTGACGGACAGGGCGGCGGGCGAGGGGGACTGGGCGGGATCGTTGATGGCGTCGATCTGGCGCTTGCGCCAGGCCAGCATGGCCGGCGGCTCGGTGGTGTAGTGGCCGTGGCAATCGACGACGGGGCCGCGATAGGGCGCGCGATCCGCCGGCTGCGCCGCCGCGTGCGAGCCCGCGGCCACCGCACCGCCCAGGGCCGCCACGGCCCGCATGAAGCCGCGACGCGGCAGACAGCAGGTGCAGGTGGCCGGGGCGTCGGACGATGCGATCATCGCGGCCTCACCGAACGGAGAAGGGGAGCTGGTAGGGACGCCCGAACGGGACGCCGTTGTTCACCGTCTGGACGGGCGCGAGGAAGCCTCTGCCGTCCCGGCGATTGTTGCGGGTGTCCACCATGGAGAGCGGCCGCTCGACCCACTCCATCACCGAGACGTCGCCCGGCGCACCGACCTGCAGGGTTCCGAGCTTCGCGTCCCGGTCGATGACGCGGGCCGGTGCCGCGGTCGCCATCGCGATCACCTGCTCCAGGCCGAAGCCGAGAGGCAGGAACTTGCTCATGACCAGCGGCAGGAATGGCATGCCCGGCGTGTTGCCGGAGACGACGTGCAGGTCCGACGAGATCGTATCGGGCGGCGCTCCCTGGGCGATGGCCGCCTCCGCCACGGTGAAGTCGAAGGAGCCGCCGCCATGACCGATGTCGAACACGACGCCGCGCTGCTTGGCGGCGAGCGCCGCCGGCAGGAGCTTGCCGTCCTGGACGATGTTGGTGAACTGGCCCGCCATGTTGGGCGCGCCGGAGTAGCAGTGCGTGAGGATGTCGCCGGGCCGCAGCAGGTCGAGGATCCGGCTCATCAGGTCGGCGGTCTCGACGCCGCCGATATGCGCCATCACCTTGGCGGGCCGCCCCGACATCTCGCAGGCCTGGATCGCCCGGTGCAGGGGTTCGGCACCATGCTTGAAGATGACGTTCTCCGACATCCGCACCTTGGCCCCCAGGACGAAGTCCGGGTTCTCGGCGATGGCGCGCGCACAGGCTTCCACCTGGGCATTGTCGATGTTGTAGAGTTCGGCGACGGGGAAGGCCGACAACCCGTTGTTCGCGATGTGCACGAAGGCGAACATTCGCGTCCGGGTCTGGGCGGCGATGTGCCGGCGCAGGGCGGCGATGGTGTTGGCGCCCGCATCGCCCGCCGAGACGACCGTGGTCACGCCCGAGAACGGCACCGTCTCGTCGGCCGGAATGCCGATCGCCGAGCCGTACGGAAAGGTATGGGCGTGGAGGTCGACGAGGCCGGGCAGGACGAGCTTGCCGGAGGCGTCGATCGTCTGCTTGGCCCGGTCCGTCGGCAGGTCCGGCGCGAGGGCCGCGATCCGCCCGTAGCGGATGCCGACATCGCGCTTCGCGCGCAGGGATTGGCTCGGATCGATCACCTCGCCACCCCGGATCACGAGGTCGAAGGGCCCGTTCGGATCCGGTTCCGCGCGTACGCCGGTCGCGGCGACGAGACCGGCCGCGGCCGCGCCGCCGAGCCAGGCGCGGCGCGTCGGCTCATCCACGGCCTCGCCCCCGGATCACGACCGCACGGCGGATCACTGCCCTGCTCGGCATGGATTCGACTCCCTGGTCTCGGCGCTCGTTCGTCGGCCCCGATGTCCGGGAGACTAGGGGTCGATCACCAGGATAGGCAATGCTTTTCGAAGATCAGGCGGATGCATTCCGAGACATCCGCGGCGCTTACGCTCGTCGTCGCACCGACCGCAGCCCATCACGCGACGCGGAACGGTGCGCGATCGTCGACGAAAACCTGCGACGGCAAGGTCTCGATCGCGGATCAGCGGTCGGACTCATCGTCCCGATCGACCTGGAGGAAGCCGATCGGGCCGGGCCGGGTCTCGTCGAAGATCCCGGCGGTGAGGGCTCCGCCGTAGATGCACCCGGTGTCGAGGTTGGTACGGAATGGCTGCTGGTCCGGCACGCCGCTCGTCTGTGGGGTATGCCCGTGGACCACGTGCTTCCCGAAGTCGAAGGCCGCGCTCAGGAACGGCTCGCGGATCCAGAGGCGGGCGGACACGTCCGGATCGATCCCCTGGCGTCCGGGCCGAAAGCCCGCGTGAACGTAGTAGCGCAGGGCATCCTCGTGGACGGTGGGCAGGAGCGAGAGCCAAGTCAGGACGTCGTGCGGAAAATCTTCCGGATCCGCGATCCCGAAGGAGCGCAGCGTTTCCTGGCCGCCATTGGTCAACCAGACCGTGGCACCGAGCGCGTCCCGATAGGCGTCCAGCATCATCTGCTCGTGATTGCCCAGGAGGCAGGTGATGGCGTTGGGGGCACCGCGCTGAAGGTGTCTCAGGATCTCGATCACCCGTGCACTCTCGGGACCGCGGTCCACGTAGTCGCCGAGGCAGACGATCCGGGCGGGACGGCCGGCGCGATGCACGTTGATCCGGCGCAGCAGGCGGAGCAAAGCGCCTGCGCAGCCGTGAATGTCGCCGATCGCGTAGGTCAGGTCGTTCATGCAGGATCCGGTGACGGGGTCAGAGGCACGCCGACCGCATGGCAGGATTCCGATGCTCCGAACATCCTCGATTCACGAAGGGTCTGCGCACCTCCCCATCCTGTGAGACGTCCGGGTCCAGGCCGTGTCGCCGGCCGCGCCCTATCGGAAGATCTGGATCATCGCCGGGGTCAGGATGACCACGAACAGCACGGGCAGGAAGAACAGGATCATCGGCACCGTCAGCTTCGGCGGCAGGGCGGCAGCCTTCTTCTCGGCTTCGTTCATGCGCATGTCGCGGCTCTCCTGCGACAGGACCCGCAACGCCTGGCCCACGGGCGTCCCGTAGCGCTCGGCCTGGATCAGGGCGGTCGTGACCGCCTTGATCTGGTCGAGGCCGATGCGGTTGGCGAGATTCTCGAAGGCGATCCGCCGATCCGGAAGGTAGGAGAGTTCGGCCGTCAGGACCGCGAGTTCCTCGGCGAGGACGATCGACTGCCCCACCACCTCGGTGCTGACGCGGCGGAAGGCGTGCTCGACCGACATGCCCGATTCCACGCAGATCAGCGTCAGGTCGAGGGCGTCCGGCCAGGCCGCCCGGATCTCGGTCTGGCGCTTGTTGGCGCAGTTGTGCAGGTAGAGTTCGGGCGCCTTGATTCCGAGGAGGAGGACGGCGATCACGATCATCGTCCGGATCGCGAAGGGCTGGTCCAGAACCCCGAGGACGAAGACGTAGAAGATCGCGACGAGGGCGAGGACGATCGGGGTCACGAGGCGGAAGAACAGAAAGCCGGTTTCCGCGCCGGGCGAGCGATACCCCGCCATCATCAGCTGCTTCCGGGAGGTTTCGGTCCCGAGCCAGCGGTTCAGGTTGAACTGCTCCACCACCCGTTTCATGTAGGCCTTCGGCGCGACCCGCAGGGTCGCCTTGGAGCTCATGCGCTCGCGCTCGCGGCGCCGGATCTCCTCGCGCTCCTCTCCCAGCAGCTTCATGCGCTTGCCGAGACGGTCCGGCTCCAGGATCGGCTGGAGCAGCGCGAACGCCGTGGCAGCCGCGGCGACCGCCGCCAGGGCGGTGCCGAGAAATCGCGGGTCGGTGACCTTCGCGGCGATGAGATCCAGCATGCGGTGTCTCCGTACGATCCGACCGGCCGAGGATTCTGGGTGACGGGGCGTCTTGCGGCGGGGCGTCTTGCGGCGGGGCGTCTTGCGGCGGGGCGTCTTGCGGCGGGGCGGTTCAGACGTCGAAGTTGATCATCTTCTTCATCGTGAAGACGCCGAGCGACATCCAGATCGCGGAGGCCACCAGGGCAAGCTTGCCGATATCGGTGCGCCAGAGGAGCGAGATGTAATCCGGGCTCGACAGGTAGGTCAGGGTCGCGACGATGAAGGGCAGCGCCGCGATGATTCCGCCGGACGCCTTCGCCTCCATGCTCATAGCCTGGATCTTCCCGGCCATCTTCTTGCGCTCGCGCAGCACCCGCGAGAGGTTGGCCAATGCTTCGGAGAGATTGCCGCCGGACTTGGCCTGGATGCTGATCACGATGGCGAAGAAGTTGACGTCGGAGACCGGCACCCGCTCGTGCATCTTCAGCAGGGCCTCACCGAGGGAGAGACCGAGGGTCTGGGCCTCGACGACCTGGCGGAATTCGCTGCGGATCGGCTCCTCGGCCTCCCGCGAGATGATCCGGAAGCAGTCGCCGACCGGGATACCGGCGCGCACGCCACGGGTGATGATATCGATGGCGGTCGGCAACTCGTTGATGAACGCTTTGATCCGGCGCTTGCGCAGATAGGCGACCAGCCAGAGCGGCAGGCCGAAGCCGCCGGCGAACACCGCGCCGAGACCCGCCAGCGGATTGCCGGTCGTGATCAGGATCGCGAAGCCGAACACGATCGCCATCACCACCGAGATGGCGAAGAACTGATTTCGGGACCAGGACAGACCGGCCCGGGCGAGCTTCAGTTCGAGCGTGACCTTGGTGCCTTCGCGCTTGGCCTCGACTTCCTTGAGGCTCTTGGCGACCTGCTCGCGGCGGCTGACCGTCGCGGTCCGGCTCCCCGGCGCGGCGACGACGCTGACGGTCCGGCGGCGTTCGGCGGACCGCTTCTCGCCGGAGAGGTAGGGAAACACGAAGACGTAGGCGAGCCCGCCGGCCGTGAGCGCGAGGAGGCCGGACGCGAGGGCGAGGCCGCTGGCGTTCACAGGGCGCTCCCGCCGGCGCTCGCGGCATCGAGGGCGGCCGCGAGGGCCTCGTCCTCGCCGTAGTAGCGCGCGCGCTCCCAGAAGCGCGGCCGGCCGATGCCCGTGGAGCGGTGGCGCCCGATGAGCTTGCCGTTCGCATCCTCGCCGAGCACGTCGTACAGGAACAGGTCCTGCGTGATGATGACGTCGCCTTCGAGCCCCATCACCTCGGTGATGTGGGTGATCCGGCGCGAGCCGTCGCGTAGGCGGGTGGCCTGCACGATGACGTCGATGGAGCCGCAGATCATCTCGCGCAGCGTGCGGGAGGGCAGGCTGAAGCCGCCCATGGTGATCATCGACTCGATACGCGCCAGGGCCTCGCGCGGCGAGTTGGCGTGCAGCGTTCCCATGGAACCGTCGTGGCCCGTATTCATCGCCTGCAGGAGGTCGAAGGCCTCCGGGCCGCGGACCTCGCCGACGATGATGCGCTCGGGCCGCATGCGCAGGCAGTTCTTGACGAGGTCGCGCATGGTGACCTGGCCGGATCCCTCCATGTTGGGCGGCCGGGTTTCGAGGCGGACCACGTGCGCCTGCTGAAGTTGCAGCTCGGCCGCGTCCTCGCAGGTGATGATGCGCTCGTCCTCATCGATGTAGCGGGTGAGGCAGTTCAGCAGCGTGGTCTTGCCCGAGCCGGTACCGCCCGAGATCACGACGTTGCAGCGGACGCGGCCGATGATCTGCAGGATGCGGGCGCCTTCCGGCGAGATCGCCCCGAAGGTGACGAGCTGGTCGAGGGTGAGCTTGTCCTTCTTGAACTTACGGATGGTGAGCACCGGCCCGTCGATCGCCAGCGGCGGGGCGATGATGTTGACGCGAGAGCCATCGGGGAGACGCGCGTCGCAGATCGGCGAGGCCTCGTCGACGCGCCGGCCGACCTGGCTCACGATTCGCTGACAGATGTTCATCAGCTGCTGGTTGTCGCGGAAGCGCACATTGGTGAGCTGGATCTTGCCGCCGACCTCGATGAAGGCCCGGCTGGCACCGTTGACCATGATGTCGGCGATGTCGTCGCGGGCGAGCAGCGGCTCGAGGGGGCCGTAGCCGAGCACGTCGTTGCAGATGTCGTCGAGCAGTTCCTCCTGCTCGGCGATCGACAGGACGATGTTCTTGAGCCCGATGATCTCCGAGACGATGTCGCGGATTTCCTCGCGCGCGGACTCGGCATCGAGGCGCGAGAGCTGCGACAGGTCGATCGCTTCGATCAGTGCACCGAAGATCATGCTCTTGGTGCGGAAGTAGTCCTCCGACTTCACCGTCTCCATGACGGCCACGGGTTCGGGACGACGGGGCGCCTCCACCTTCGGGCGGAGGGCCGAATCGTCGTGGACCGGCAGCGAGACCTGCGGCGTGGCGATGACGGCTACGGGACGCGGCGCCGTCGCCGCCGCGCTGCCGGATCGTCTACCGAACATGGGGCGGCCTCCTGGCGGTCGGGTCGTGCGAAACCGGCTGACGCATCACGAGGCCTTACGGCGCGCGAGCTTGGAGAGCAGGGGCTCGAATAGGTTCGGCCGTGCGCGCCGCAGTTCGGCGCGGCCGGTGATCGCGGCGGCGAGGGAGGAGAAGATCTCGGCCGCCTTCGCGCCGGACTGCACCTCGCCGATCATCTGCCCGTTATTCGCAGCCGTGCCGAACAGGGCGGCGTCGAAGGGGATCGCGGCCGTGATCGTCGTATCGAGGGATTTCGCGAATTCGGCCGATGCGATCTCGGGGCGCTTGGGAACACCGACGCCGTTGAGGATGATGCGCGGCTTGCGGTCGTTCGGACGATTCTGCTGCAGCAGGGTCAGGAGGTTCTTCGCGTTGCGCAGAGCGGCGAGCTCGGGGCTCGCCACGATGAGGATCTCGTCGGCGCTGATCATCAGCCGGCGCGACCAGGCCGTCCACTGATGGGGGACGTCGAGCACGACGCAGGGCACGGCGGCCCTCAGCAGATCGAGCAGGTGATCGAAGGCCGGCTCGGCCAGATCGGTGGTGCGGTCGAGGGTGGCGGGCGCGGCGAGGAGCGAGAGGTTGTCGCTGCACTTCGACAGCAGACGGTCGAGGAGGTTCGAATCGAGCCGGTCCGGCGCGAACACCGCCTCGGCGATGCCCTGCGGCGGGTCCTGGTTGAAGTTCAGGCTGGCTGTTCCGAAGGCGATGTCGAGGTCGGCGATGACGGTCGCGGTGTCCTGCTCCCGGGCGATCGTCCAGGCCAGGTTGTGGGCGAGCGTGGAGACCCCGACCCCGCCCTTCGCGCCGACGACGGCGACGGTCCGACCGACCGGCTTGGCGCCCGGAGCCGTGAACAGATCCGAGATCGCCTGGATCAGGTCGATCGGGCGCACCGGCGCCATCAGGTATTCGCTCACGCCGCGCTGGATGAACTGGCGATAGAGCGCCACGTCGTTCACGTGCCCGATGACGACGACCTTCGTCCCCTCGTCACAGACCTCCGCCAGCGAATCGAGGCTCTCGAGGGGGCGGGACTTCGTGCCCTGCGTCTCGATGACGATGACGTTCGGCGTCGGCGCGTGCCGGTAGGCCTCCACCGCGGCGGCGCCACCGCCCATCTGGACCTTGACGTGCGCCTTCTGCATGCGCCGGTCGGCGCCGACGGACTCGATCAGCGCCGCGCTTTCCTGCGTCTCGCAGAACGCCTGAATCGTGATCCGCGGCACGGGAGCGATGATGCGCTCGGACGTCTCGTTCAGATCCGCCATGAGGAGAATTCCGGTTCAGGTTGCCGCCGATGCGGATGCGAGGGCGGGTCAGGTCGCGGGCGAAGCGGGGCGCCCGCCCAGCGCGCTTATTGCGAGACCTGCGCCTTGATCGAGGTCTTCCCATCCTGACGCCATTCGATTGACGGATCCTTGCCGTCTCGGATCTTGCCGATGTCGTTGGTGCGCCGGATCGTGTCGATCCGCCCTTCGGGGCGGGCCCGCACGAGATCGACCGGGTCCGCCACCTGCGCGGCGACGTTCGACTGCGTTGCGCAGCCGAAGTTCCAGTAGATCTCGTTGCGGCCGCTGAACGCCGGATCGCCGACGCCGAGATCCTGAGGCCAGTTTCCGCACTGGCTGGCGCCCTTGGCCTCCATGCGCTGGAAGCTCAGCCGCAGGGGCGCAGCGAGGTTCGGATTGGCCACCACGTAGCGGGAGACCGCGACCTGACGGCCGGACACGCCGCCCTCGAGGCTCATCCGTTGCAGGGCCGCGGCCGTCCGGTCGACCGCGGCGGCGGTCCCGGGCGTGCCGCCGGCGGGAACGTCGAGGACCAGTGTGCCGCGCCCGTAGCGCCGGTACTCCAGCAGGAAGGCGTCGACGTCGGCGGCCTGGCGGGGATCGATATGGCCCGTGCCGGTCACGAAGACGTCGAGGGTGCGCACGCCCTCGGCGAGGGCGAGGGGATGCCGCGCGCGATAATCGGCCGGGTAGAGCGAGCCGGTGGTGGCGGCTGGATCGGCGCGGCAGGCCCCGAGCAGGGCGGCGACGCCGGCCAGCGCTGCCAGAGCCAGCGGTGTGCGGAGGGAAGGGAGGAACATCGGGGAAGGGTCCTGCTGGGGCCGGGGCCGCGGTACCTTGATCGTTCGGGGATGCGCCGGATCAGTCGGTGATGAAGCCGACGCGGCCGCGATAGGCGCTGCCGAGCGGACTCGCGCCGGCGACCCCGTAGAGGCGGTTGAAGCGCCCGAGCAGGATGCCCTGCGCATCCTGGGCATCGACGAAGCCGTCATCGGGACGGGCGACCTGACGCGGCTCCATCGGCTTCGCGATGTACGGCGTGACCATGATCATCAGCTCCGTCTCCTGGCGCTGGTAGTCGCGGGACCGGAAGAGCGCGCCGATGACGGGCAGGTTGATGAGGCCCGGCAGCCCGGTGATCGCCGCCTTGTTGCGCTGCTGGATCAGGCCGGCCGTCATCATCGTGGCGCCGGACGCCAGTTCGATCGTGGTCTCGGACTTGCGGACGGTGAAGCCGGGCACCGCGGTGGTGGTCCCGGTGAAGTTCAGGTTCAGGGCGTTCTGCTGATCGATCTCGGTGACCTGGGTTCCGACGCGCACCGAGATCCGGTTCTCCGCCAGCACCACCGGCGTGAAGTTGAGGCTGACGCCGTAATCCTTGTAGCTGACGCTCGGCACGCAGGTCTGGATCGTGCTGGTCCCGACGGAGGTGCAGCTCAGGTTCGAGGGAACGGGGATCTGGCCGCCGGCCGTGAAGGTCGCGGATTCGCCGGAGATGGCCGTCAGGGTCGGCTCGGCGAGGACCCGGGAGACGCCGGCCTGCTCGAAGGCCCGAAGGGTGGCCGTGAGGTTCGCGCCGCCCGGGCCGTTGATCGTGCCCGCGAGCAGGTTGCCGGTCGGGAAGGCGCCGCCGTTGAGCGCGAGCGGCGTGGTGTTGACGAGGTTGAGGCCGGACCAGCCTCCGCTCAGATTGACGCCGAACTGCTTGAGCACCGTGCGCGAGACCTCGACCACGGTGACGCGCAGCATCACCTGATCCTTGCCGCGGATCGTGAGGTTGTTGATGACGGCGCCGCGCGCGGCCGGACCGACGCCCGAGACACCCACGAAGGCGTTGGCGATGTCGAGGGCCTGGGCGGCCTCGGACGCGGAATTCACCGTCCCGGTCATGACGACCGAATCCCCGGCCGCGCGGACGTCGAAGCGTCCGCCCGCGATGCTCTGGTTCAGGGTCTGGCGCAGCACGTTGAGGTCGCGCGCCACGGTGACGTCGAGGGCGGTGATCTGCCGGCCCTCGCCATCCATGATGAAGATCGAGGTCGCCCCGTTCTCCATGCCGATGACGAACACCTTGCGGGTCGAGCGAACGACCGCGTTGGCCACCTTCGGGTTGGCGACGAACACCTCCTTGGCGTCGCGCGGCAGGTCGATCACCAGCGAGCGCCCCATGGTGAGGTCGACCCGGCGCGACGTCGCCCCCTCGTTGGCCCCGACCGCCAGCACGGGTGCCGCGGTCAGGCCGCCATGGGACTGAGCGGATGCGGGGCTCACGGCCGCGAAGGGCAGGAATCCGGCGAGGAGCCAGGCGAGCAGCGGGGCGCGCCGCAGGGCCGGCCAGGGGGAGAGGGTCATCGACGCGTCCTCTGTCATCGTGCGTGCGCCGGTCTCAGCGTCGCGATTGCTGCTTCGCGACGCCGAACCGCACCACGGTCAGGGCCGTCTCGGGGCGGCTCTCGAGGCTCGGATCGCTGCTGCGTCCGCTGTCCACCAGGCTGCGCAACGAGAGCGAGAGTTGCCCGACCTTCTGGGCGAGGGTCACGGTCTCGGCCTGGCCCGGCGTCAGCGCCAGGGTGGCCGTCTGTCCGGTGACGACGGTGTTGCCGTTCTTCTCCTGGACGACCTGTCCGATGGCGAGGACGCGCACGTCCTGGAGCAGGGTCTCGGAGAGCTGGACCTCGGCGGTCCCGCGTGCGGAATCGTCGTCCCGGTAGGTCCGGATCACGTCGACGTGGTCGTTGGGCAGGATGAAGCCGCCCGCCGTGCTGCTGCCGACCGCGTCGATGGTGATCGCCACGGCGCGCATGCCTGCGGGCAGGATCGCCGCCATGAAGCCGCCGTCGGAACGGGCGAGCTTCTGGGGCCGGATCGGCTCGCCGGCGAGGAAGCCGGACCGGGCGATCGAGCCGACGATCTCCTCCATGCCCTTCGGCGCGTTCGTGCGGGTGATGTAGCCGGTCGTCACGGCATCGTTCGGCCAGGGCTGCCAGCGCAGGTCCGGCGCCTGGATGTTCTGCCCCATCGGCAGTTCGGCGGCGGCGACGAGGACGTCGGTCATCGGCACGACGGGCGGCGGCACGACGGCCGCCGGCTGCACCACCGGCTTGTCCTCCCCACTGATCAACAATGCCGCTCCACCACCTGCCACGAGGGCAATGGCAAGGACGGCCAGTCTGGCTGGTTTCATCGCCGAACTCGAACCTGCGCGGCACATCGCCGTGTCGGTCGAGAATGACGTCGCATTCCTCAAATTACGGTTAACAAGGAGTAATCGATGCGAAGGAATGCCGAAACCTGAGGCAGCGGCAGATCAGACCGTGACGAGACGAAGCCAGATGGCCGTATCGGGCATCACCACCAGGGCCGAGAGCGCGAGGGCGATGCCGTAGGGAACGCCGGTCCTGGCGTCGTGCAGGTGCCGGACGAAGGGCAGACGCGCGACCGGGGAGGGGAGCGGCTGCAGGCGCACGGCGAGAAGCGTCAGGGTCAGCGCGCCTCCGGCCAGGGACGCGATGATCAGGTAGCCGGCCAGCTGGTCGAAGCCGATCCACAAGGCCGTCGCGGCCGCGAGCTTGGCGTCGCCGCCGCCGATGAAGCCGAGGGCGAAGAGCGTGAAGGTGACGGCGAGGGTCGCGGCGCCGGCGCCGAGATGGCCCGCCAGATCGTCCCAGCCGAGACCGCCGGCGACGGCGAAGACCGCGAATGCCGCGACCAGGGCGATCGACACCATGTTCGGGATCAGCATCGTCAGGAGGTCCCTGGCGGCGGCATAGGCCATCAGGAAGGGAAACACGACGAGGAGACTGACGCTGGCCATGTCGCTTTCGTTCCTGCCGGTGGGTGGACCTGTGAGGTGGGACGAAGGCCCGATCGGTCCGACGATCGAAGCCTTCGGAAGCGTCGTCGCGCCGCCCCGGCGGGATCGGCCGGGCGCCGCGGTATCGAGATGCGATCACCGCCGAACGGAGCGAGGAGCATTGCGGATGACCGCAATACTCCTCGGAACCGATGAGGTCGGGCTATCGAGTGCGCTCCGCGGTGCCGTGTCGACGGACCGCAGGCGCGGGTTACGCCCCGCGCGATTACGAGGTCTTCAGGTTGTTCGCCACGGTGGTCAGCGTCGCCTTGAGGTTGGTGCCGACGGTGGTCAGAACGGCGACGACGGCGACGGCGATCAGCGAGGCGATCAGGCCGTACTCGATGGCGGTGGCGCCGGACTCGTCAGCCACGAAACGCTTGAACATGGTGGTCATGGCAAAATTCCCCTGGGAGTGAATGTGCCGTTCACGCTCTGGGCGTCTCGATCGGCGACGGGTTCATATTGCCGAACGGCCCTTGCCATTGCGTTAAATCAGTCGCCGAAACGGAGGCAGATCCGCGGGCCTCTCGTTGTAGTGAAGCATTGGTAAAGCCCAAGATTTCGCGGGCGGCTGTCGCCGGCCCGCAAGGATCGGTGACGCTTGGATCCATCGCGACTTCAGTTCACCTCGGGCGCCGTGCCCGTATCCGCGCCGACGCGTCCGGACCGATGGCGAGGTCTTCCGGTTATCGGTTCGTTTACCCTGCCCGTGCTTCCTGAGGATCAAGCCTCGGCAGCCGGGCGCGTGCCTCCTCGCCGAGATCGTTCACGATTTGCGTCGTGCCGTCCGGTCCGAGTGAGCGTCCGATGCACCCCCCATCCAACCCATCGCATATTCCGCTCCGGGTCCTGACGGCCCTGATGCTGGCCGGCTACGCCGTGTTCGGCTGCTCCCATGCGCGCGCCCAGGCGATCGATGCGCCGCCCACCATCGTCGCGGTGACGGTCGACAACGCCAAGGTCATGCGCCTGCCGGAGAAGACCCAGACCGTGATCGTCGGCAACCCGATGATCGCCGACGTCGCCCTGCAGCGGAACGGCATCCTGATCCTGACCGGCAAGAGCTTCGGCAGCACGAACCTGATCGCCCTCGACGCCATGGGGCAGATGCTGGCGGAGTCCACGATCAGCGTCCAGGCGCCGCAGGCCGCCGTGATCACCGTCCAGCGTGGTCTGGAGCGGGAATCCTACTCCTGCACGCCGAATTGCCAGCCGTCGATCCAGCTCGGCGATGCGAACAAGTTCTATGGCGAGGTCAGCAGCCAGGCCGAGAGCCGCCGCAGCATGGCGACGGGCGGCGCCGCCGCGAGCCGCTAGTCCGAGTCCGGGTCCCGGCGAGACGCCATCGGGCCGCCCGCGCCGGACACCGCTGAGCGAGATCCGCGCCCCTCGCGTGCGGGATCGCGGCGCGGCGGGCCATGGCCTCAGGCTTCACCCGCCGAGCGGCTGGCGATGCGTGGCCGCCCCGTCGACGGCGAGGCGAAAGCCATCCAGGCCCTCGACCGTCGCTTCCAGGCCCGCCCGACGGTCCGCGACGTACCGGAGGGCGCCGGCCACCACCCGCTCCGAGTAGGGCTTGGCGATCACCCCGACGGCACCGGCGAAATCGTCGGGGATCCGCTTGGCGTTCGCCGTCATGAACACGACCGTGACATTGGGGTCGGCGCTGAGCGCGCGGGCGACGTCGACGCCGGTCGGACCATCGATCAGGTGGATGTCCACGAATGCCACGTCGGGCGCGGTCGCCTGCCCGAGGGCGATCGCCTCTGCCGAACTGCCGGCGACACCCACCGTGACGTGGCCGAGATCGTCGAGCAGGCATTCGAGTTCGAGGGCGATCAGGACCTCGTCTTCGACCACGAGAATGCGCAGCGGCGATCCGGTCATGGGGAGGCCCATTCGGGGCCGGGAGCCCGATCGGTGATGGCGCTCTGGAGCGAGATCGCGTCGAGGGGGACCACGATCTCCACGCGGGTTCCGGGCCCGACATCGCTCCAGGCGATGACACCGCGAAGCTGGCGCACCACCATCTCCACCAGGGAGCGGCCGAAACCCGCCGGGTTCGGCGTTCCACCGGCGAGACCCACCCCATCGTCCTCGATCAGCATGCGCAGGCCGTCCGCGCTGCGCTGGGCGGTGATCGTGATCCGCCCGGGCCGGCTGTCGGGAAAGGCGTGCCGGACGGCGTTGGTGGCGAGTTCGTGCATCATCAGCGCCAAAGGCGCCGCCATCGCGGCGGACACGGCGATGGAGTCGATCTCGGCGCTGACGGCCGTCCGGTCGGTATCGAGGCCGGCCACCAGCTCCGAGACGAAGTCGTCCGCGAATTCACGCAGGTCGAAGCGCGTCACGTCGCCGGTGGAGTAGAGCATCCGGTGCACCGTCGAGAGCGCCCCGATGCGCTCGGCCATGCCCTGGAGGGCATCCCGGGCCTCCCCGCGCGGCGTCCGGCGCGCCTTCAGGAGCATCAGCGAGGAGATGACCTGGAGGTTGTTCTTGACCCGATGGTCGACCTCATGGAGCAGCGCCGTCTTCTGTTCAAGGGCAGCCCGCAGATCCGCCGTCTGCTCACTGACCCGGCGCTCGAGCTCGTCATGCGCGTCCTTCATCGCGACTTCGTGCCGGTACTTGCCGGTCATGTCGGCCTGGGCCGAGTAGAAATGCGCGATCCGGCCGGTCTCGTCGTGCACGGGAGCCACCGTCATGCCGTTCCAGAACGACGTCCCGTCCTTCCGGTAATTGACGAGCTCGATCTCGATCGGGCGCCCGGCGGCCACCGCCTCGCGCAAGCGGCGCACCGCGCGCGGATCCGTCTCGGGACCCTGCAGCATCCGGCAGTTCCGGCCCGAGATCTCCTCCCAGGCGTAGCCGGTGAGGGACAGGAAGGCGTCGTTCGCCCACACGATCGGGTTGTCGGCCTGGTGCGGGTCGGTCAGGACCATGGGCGTCGGGCTCGCGGTGAAGGCCGCCACGAACGCGCCTGCACCGATACCCAGCTCGCGGGTTCCCGTCGCCGGCGTTTCCCTATGCGTCATGATCGACTTCAGCCAAGACGGGACACCTGCACTGTCGACCTGAACGGTGGCCGGTCGCCTGTCGACTGGAACGCGAACCTGGATTTGAACTGCCGGGAGGACCCGCCGTCAACACCTGGATCGGAGAACATCTGGAGGGCGGCCGGACCGCTAACAGGAAGATGCGAGACCTCGCGTTAAGATTTCGGAAGGCATGCTGTCGGTGGTAATCGATGTGCCACGGCAAGCCGGCCCGGCGGCTACCCCCGTCCCGGGCGGGCGCCAAGGTCTGCTTGGTTTGCGGGCATCAAGCCTTTCGGCCCTCAGGAGTTCCATGCCATGGCCCAAAGCGACGCGCTGGACAGCCCGAGCCGCCGCCTCCGCCTGAAGGACATCGTCGAGGATCCGCGCATCCTCCTGATGCTGGCGCTGGGCTTCTCCTCGGGATTGCCGCTGCTCTTGGTGCTCGGAACCTTCTCGACGCGGCTCGCCTACTCGGACGTCGACGTCAAATCCATCGGCCTGTTCAGCTACCTGGCGCTGCCCTATTCGCTGAAGTTCTTCTGGGCCCCGCTCATCGACCGGTTCGACGTGCCGGTGCTCAGCGGATTGCTGGGTCGCCGGCGCGCCTGGATGATCACGACTCAGTGCGCGGTCGCCCTGTCGCTCACGCTGATGGCCTCCGCCGACCCCGGCACCAGCCTCGCGCTTCTCGGTCTCGGTGCGTTCCTGGTCGCCTTCGGCGCCGCGACGCAGGACGTGGTCATCGACGGCTGGCGCATCGACGCGGCCGGCACGGACCTCCAGGGCGTGATGGCGGCGACCTCCAATCTCGGCTACCGCCTCGCCCTGATGTCAGCCGGCGCCGGCGCCCTGTTCATCGCGAGCGCCTATGGCTGGAGCGTCGCCTACCTGTCGATGGCGGGGCTCATGGGCGTCGGCATCGTCGCCGCGCTGCTCGCCCCGGCCTATGACCGCGCGACCGCGGAGGCGGCCTCGCCCGTACCGCCGAGGACCTGGACCTTCCGCGGCGCCGTCTTGGAGCCCCTCACCGAACTGCACACCCGGCTCGGGGCCGGCCTCTGGGCGATCCTCATCCTCGTCGCCCTCTATCGGCTGCCCGATTTCATCTCGGGCGTCATGGCGAGCCCGCTTTACCGGGAGGTTGGATTCAGCTTGGTCGAGATCGGCGCGGTGTCGAAGCTCTACGGCATCTGGGTCGGCATCGCGGGCGCCTTCGTGGGCGGCTGGGCGATGACGCGCTTCGGCCTGTTTCCCACCCTCGTGGTCGGTGCCTTCCTCGGCGCGGCCTCGAACCTCTCCTTCTCGTGGCTGTCCTTCGGCGGACCGGAGGTCTGGCGCCTCACCGCCGCGATCTCCATCGACAATTTCTGCGGGTCCTTCGCCGGGATGGCACTGATCGCCTACATGTCCAGCCTGACCGCGCCGGGCTTCGCCGCCACCCAGTACGCCCTGTTCTCGTCGCTCTACGCGCTACCGGGCAAGCTCGTGGCCGGAACCTCCGGCTACATCGTCGCGGCCTTCGGCTACCCGGTGTTCTTCGCTTTCACGGCGGCCGTCGGCATCCCGGTGGTCGTCCTCTGCCTCCTCGTCGGCCGGGCGGGCGTGCGCAAGGCGGCCGCGGCGCAGGAGACCGCGACCGATCCGGTCCGCCCGGAGGCCGCCGCCGGCGACGAGATCGGCGGGAACCATGCGCGGGGTCCCGGCCTTGCTTCCACCGGCAACGACCAACCCGGGGCGGGCCGGACCGGACGCCCCCACCCGGCACACGGATGAGAGCGCAGACGTGAGCAACATCAAACTCGTCGACGACACCGTCACCGTTCCGGCCGTCACCCCCGGCGCCCCGGACCTCAGCGACGCCGATCGCGCGGCGCTCCGGCGCGCCGTCGCGGCCCTGGAGAAGCCCGGGCTCGCCGCGCGGCTCTCGGCGGTGGCCGGTGCGCCCCTCGACATGATCGGCCGGGCACTGCCCGCGCCGGTGACCGACGCGGTGTCGCAGGCGACCGAGAGCGCCATGCGCGCCTCGCTCAAGGTCGCCCTGGCGACCCTGCCGACCGGCGGCGAGATCACCGTCGCGGCCCCGTCCGATCCGCTCCTGGCCGGCCCCGCCGGCACGGAATCGGCCACGGTCCGCACCGCCACGCGCCTGGCGAAGTACCTGCCGTCCAGCGCCTTCGGCCACAAGGCGATGGCGGCCGTCTCCGGCGCCGTCGGGGGCGCCTTCGGCCTCGCCACCCTCGCGGTCGAACTGCCGGTCTCCACCACGCTGATGCTGCGCTCGATCGCGCAGATCGCGCAGGAGGAGGGCGAGGATCTCACCGATCCCGAGAATGCGCTCGCCTGCGTGCAGGTCTTCGCCCTCGGCGGCCGCGAGGCGGCCGGGAGCGCCCTGACCGAGAGCGGCTACTTCGCCGTGCGCGCGGCGCTGGCCAAGACGATGGTCGAGGCGGCGCGCTACGCCGGCAACCGGGCGCTCCTCGACGAGGCCGCGCCGGCCCTGATCCGCTTCTCGACGCAGATCGCCGCGCGCTTCGGCCTCGTCGTCTCGCAGAAGGTGGCGGCGCAGGCCGTGCCGATCCTCGGCGCCGTCGGCGGCGCGGCGGTGAACGCCGCCTTCATGGACCACTTCCAGTCCACCGCCCGGGCGCACTTCACCGTGCGGCGGCTGGAGCGGACCTACGGCGCCGCGCCCGTGCGCGCGGCCTACGAATCCGAGAAGGCGATGCTGGGCCTCTGAGCCGGTCAGGCCCGCGGGTAGCGACCCGCGAGCAGAGCGTGGACGAGGCGGGCGGTCTGTACCTCGCCCCCCTCCGGCCGGCCGGGCTTGGTCGACGGGTTCCAGCCGTAGAGGTCGAAATGCACGTGCGCCCGCGTGCCGGGGGCGAAGCGCCGCAGGAACAGGGCCGCCGTGATCGCCCCCGCGAAGGGGCCGCCCGAGACGTTGTTCAGGTCGGCGATCTTCGAATCGAGCAGGCTCGCGTAGGGCTTGTGCAGGGGCAGCCGCCAGACCGGGTCGGCGACGGCGATCCCGGCTTCCGAGACCGCTGCGGCCAGGGCATCGTCCTCGGTGAAGAACGCCGGAAGGTCCGGTCCGAGGGCGACGCGCGCCGCGCCCGTCAGGGTCGCGAAGTCGAGGAGCAGCTCCGGGCCTTCGGCATCCGCCAGCGCGAGGGCATCGGCGAGGATCAGCCGTCCCTCGGCATCGGTGTTGCCGATCTCGACGGTCAGGCCGGCCCGGCTGCGGATCACGTCGCCCGGGCGGAAGGCGCCGCCTGAGATGGCGTTCTCCACGGCCGGCACGATCAGGCGCAGGCGCAGGTTCAGTCCAGCACCCATCACCATGTCGGCGGCCGCGAGGGCCGCCGCGGCGCCCCCCATGTCCTTCTTCATCAGGAGCATGCCGCTCGACGGCTTGATGTCGAGGCCGCCGGTGTCGAAGGCGACCCCCTTGCCGACCAGCGTCACGCGCGGCGCATCGACCGGCCCCCAGGACAGGTCGATGAGGCGCGGCGCCCGCGGGGAAGCGGCCCCGACCGCGTGGACGAGGGGAAACGCCCGCGCGAGCTCCTCGCCGGTGACGACCGAGACGGTGACGCCGTGGCGCCCGGCGACGGCGCGCACCGCCGCCTCGATCTCCGCCGGACCGAGGTCGTTGGCCGGGGTGTTCACGAGGTCACGGCCCTGCGCCACCGCCTCGGCGATGCGGCTGACGGCCTCGCCATCGACTCCCTCCGGCACCATCAGGGCCGGACGTTCGGAGCCGGCCTCGCGATAGCGGCCGAAGCGGTAGCTCCCGAGGAGCCAGGCGAGCGCCGCCGCGCCGGCATCGAACCCGTCCACGGGCGTGAAGCGATAGGTGCCGGGCGGGAGCGCGCCGGGCAGTTTGCCGGCGATCATCCGGTCGCCGCCATCGCCCAGGCCGAACAGCACCTGGCCGAGCCGTCCGTCGGCGGCCGGGAGGAGGGCGATGCGCCCGGCCTTCGGCGCGAACTCGGTCGCGCGCGCATAGGCGGCCTGGGGTGCCGGAAGCGCGTCCTCGACCCGGGACCAGGATTCCGGCGTGACGCAGGTGATCGGGACGGCGTCGCCCGGATCGGCGACGAGGCGGGACAGGGTCTGGGTCATGGATCTCGTGAGGGCAGGGGCGGCGGATTAACGGCGGGTTAGGGTTAACGCTCTATCACCGGCGGAACGGCGGCGCGAAGCGTTCGCCCGAGCAAATCCTGCGCCCGATCGGGCCGTCGCGGAGCGCGTCATGGTCACGCCGCTGTTCACGTTCTCCCGGGTGCGCCCGATACCGCTGCTGGCGGCGACGCTCCTCGCCGCCCTCGCGGCGGGCTGCCAATCCCGCTCCCCCGAGACCACCGGCTCCCTCGGCGGCCTCTCGCTGCCGGGCTTCGGCCGCCCGCAGAATCCCGCGGTGATCAGCCGCCGGGAGGTCGAGGCCCTGGGCGAGAAATACGCCTCCGATCAGAACGACGTGTCCCTGGCGCTCCGCTACGCGCAGGCCCTGCGCGCCACGAACCAGAAGCCGCAGGCCGTCGCGGTCCTGCAGCAGGCGGCCCTGCGCAACCCGAAGAACAACACCGTGCTCGCCGCCTACGGCAAGAGCCTGTCCGAGGTCGGCCGCTTCCAGGAAGCGGCGGACGTCCTTCAGAACGCCCACACGCCGGCCCGGCCGGATTGGCGCGTGCTGTCGGCGCAGGGCGCGGTCGCCGACCAGCTCGACGATCACACCCGGGCGCAGGGCTTCTACGAGGCGGCGCTGAAGATCCAGCCGGATGATCCGGTCATCCTGTCGAACCTCGGTCTCTCCTATGCCCTCGGCCGGCAATTGCCCCAGGCGGAGGCGACCCTGCGCCGGGCCGCCGAGCAGCCGCGGGCCGACGCGCGCGTGCGCCAGAACCTCGCCCTGGTGCTCGGGCTCCAGGGCAAGTTCTCCGAGGCGGAGGCGGTCTCCCGCCAGGACCTCTCCCCGGAGGAGGCCGCGGCCAACACCGTGGCGCTGCGCGCCTTCGTGGCGCAGCCGAACAGCTGGAAGGCCCTGAAGGCCGCCGATGGCCGCGGCGCCCGGCCCGTGCGCCAGGCCGCCGCGCGGCCGGCGGGGTGAGGCCGCCTGCCACCGATGGGGCGGGTGACTTGAGGTTAACCGCAGGTTAAGGCCCACGGCCTAGTCACAAACCGACATGGCGCCACGCGGCGCCGGCTCGCGGCCGTGCCGGCGGAAGAGGAGAGTGCGTGCGTTGGGGTGCTGATCGCTGGCGCTTCTATCGGCTGATCGGACGCGAGATCGCGCGCTCGGTGCGCGACACCTATGCCCGGGTGACCGGCCGGCCCGATATCCTTGCCCGCGCACGCGTCACCGCCCTCGTCATCGCGCCGCACGACCTGCGCACCAGCGACGCGACCTTCGCGGACGACATCTATGCCGGCCTGTTCGTCTTTGCCGGGCGCTCGCTCTCGGTCAGCGGCCGCTCACCCTTCGACTACGCGCCTCCCTCGCCGGAATGGGCCGACATCCTCTACGGCTTCGGGTGGCTGCGCCACCTGCGGGCCGCCGACACGGCCCTGGCCCGCGCCAATGCCCGCGCCTTCGTGGCCGACTTCATCGCCGGCCGCGGCGATGCGGCGCTCGCCCGGCCGACCCCCGTCGCGGCCCGCCGGCTGATCTCCTTCCTCTGTCAATCGCCGCTGGTCCTGGAGGGGGCCGACCACGCCTTCTACCAGGCATTCCTGAAGGCCCTCGGCAAGACGGCCCGCGACCTCGAGGGCGACCTGCGCCGGGGCATCTCGCCCCAGAGCCGCCTGCTCGCGGCGGTGGCGCTCTGCTACGCGGGCCTGTGCTGCGACGGGATTCAGCCGATCCTGCGCCGCGCCACCCGCATCCTGGTGCGCGAGCTCGAGCGGCAGATCCTGCGCGACGGCGGCCACCGCAGCCGCGACCCGCGCTTCGCCATGGAGTTGCTCCTCGACCTGCTGCCCCTGCGCCAGAGCTTCCTCTCGCGCAGCGTCGACCCGCCGGAAGCGCTCCTGCACGCCATCGACCGGATGCTGCCGCTGCTGCGCCTGCTCCGGCACCCGGATGCCTCGCTCAGCCACTTCAACGGCATGGGCGCGACGGCGGCCGACCACCTCGCCACCCTGCTGGTCTACGACGGCGCCCTGGCCCAGCCGATGATGCACGCGCCGAATTCCGGCTACGAGCGCCTGGAGGGCGGGCGCGTCCTGGTCGTCGCCGATGTCGGCGCGCCGCCCCCGCTGCCCGACTCGATCAACGCGGGCGCCGGGTGCCTGTCCTTCGAGATGTCGAGCGGACCGCAGCGCATCGTCGTCAATTGCGGCCTTCCCGCGAGCGGGCCCGAACTGCGTCGCCTCGCCCGCAGCACGGCCGCCCACTCCACCGCCACGGTGGGCGACACCTCGTCCTGCCGCTTCCTGGTCGGCGGGGGCGCCTGGTACGAGCGCTGGGCGGTGACCTGGCTCTCGCACCGGATCGGCCCCGTCATCCTGCGCGGCCCGCGCGACGTGAAGTCGGAGCGCACGAAGGAGGAGGGCGCCACCATCCTGGCGGCGCGCCACGACGGCTATGCCCGCGACCTTGGGCTCATCCACGAACGCCGCTGGCGCCTCACCGGCAACGGCAACCTGCTCGAGGGCGAGGACGCCTTCGTGCGCCCGCCGGCGGCCAAGCGGGGCAAGGTCCGGCACCGGCCGCAGGAGGTGGCGGTGCGCTTCCACCTGCATCCCGCCATCGCCGCGCGCGGCCTCGACGACGGACGCCTCGAACTCACCTCGCCGATCGGCGAGGTCTGGCATTTCGGGGCCGAGGGCGCGCCGGTCGCCCTGGAGGAGAGCGTCTACTTCGCCGGGATCACCGGCGCGCGGCGCACCGACCAGATCGTGCTCTACCTGTCGGTGAGCGAGGACGCCCGCGTCCGCTGGGGCTTCGCCAGGGCCCCGACACGGCAGGGTTGAAGGAGCGGCACGGCCGACGGCGCGGCAGGGCCGGGGGGACGACTGGCCGCAGCGCACAATTTCGTGGTAGGCGCCCGTCAGTTCCTCGTCGCTTGCCTTCGGACGCAACGCCATGTCGCATGACCAGGTGCGGGTCTCCCGCGCACTCCTCTCCGTCTCGGACAAGGAAGGCCTCGTCGCGTTCGCCAGCGCCCTCGACCGCCTCGGCGTCGAGCTCGTCTCCACCGGTGGGACCCACAAGGCCCTGAGCGCGGCCGGGCTCCGGGTCACCGAGGTCGCCGACCTGACCGGCTTTCCCGAAATGATGGACGGGCGGGTGAAGACCCTGCATCCCGGCGTCCACGGGGGCTTGCTCGCCGTGCGCGACAACCCCGAGCATCAGGCCGCCCTCGCGGCGCACGGGATCCGCGCCATCGATCTCCTGGTGGTCAATCTCTACCCGTTCGAGGCGACGGTGGCGAAGGGCGCCTCCTACGACGAGTGCGTCGAGAACATCGACATCGGCGGACCGGCGATGATCCGTGCCGCCTCGAAGAACCACGCCGACGTCGCGGTCGTGGTGGATGTCGCCGATTACGGCGACCTCCTCGCCGAGTTGGAGGCGAATGCCGGCAGCCTGCACGAGAAGACCCGCCGTCGCCTCGCCCAGAAGGCCTATGCCCGCACCGCGACCTACGACGCGGCCATCGCCAACTGGCTCGCCGGACAGATCGAGAGCGAGGCGACGCCCGCCTATCGCGCCTTCGGCGGGAGCCTCGCCCAGCCCCTGCGCTACGGCGAGAACCCCCACCAGAGCGCCGCGTTCTACCGGTCTTCCGGGCTGCCGCGCCCGGGCGTCGCCACCGCGCGCCAGCTCCAGGGCAAGGAGCTGTCCTACAACAACCTCAACGACACCGATGCGGCCTACGAGTGCGTGGCCGAGTTCGATCCGGCACGGTCGGCGGCGGTGGCGATCATCAAGCACGCCAATCCCTGCGGCGTGGCCGAGGGTGCGAGCCTCCTCGAGGCCTACGAGCGCGCCCTGAGCTGCGACCCGACCTCGGCCTTCGGCGGGATCGTCGCCCTCAACCGTCCCCTGGACGCGGAGGCGGCACGCAGGATCGTCGAGATCTTCACCGAGGTGATCATCGCGCCGGACGCCAGCGAGGAGGCGATCGCGATCGTCGCGGGCAAGAAGAACCTGCGCCTCCTCCTCGCCGACGGTCTGCCCGACCCGCGCGGGGCCGGCGAGACCGTGAAGACCCTCGCGGGCGGCCTCCTGGTCCAGGCCCGCGACGCGGCGGTGGTCGACGACATGCCCCTGACGGTCGTCACGCAGCGCGCGCCGTCCGAGCGCGAATACGCCGATCTGCGCTTCGCCTACCGGATCGCCAAGCACGTGAAGTCGAACGCGATCGTGTATGCGCGCGACGGCGCGACGGTCGGCATCGGGGCCGGGCAGATGTCGCGGGTGGATTCCTCGCGCATCGCCGCCTGGAAGGCGGCCGAGGGCGCCAAGCGCCTCGGTGCGGCGGAGAGCCTCGCCAAGGGCTCGGTGGTCGCCTCCGATGCCTTCTTTCCCTTCGCCGACGGCCTGATCGCGGCCGCGGAGGCCGGAGCCACGGCGGTGATCCAGCCGGGCGGCTCCGTGCGCGACGCCGACGTGATCAAGGCCGCCGACGAGGCCGGCCTCGCCATGGTGTTCACCGGCCACCGCCATTTCCGGCACTGACTTCCCGCTCGGGCCGCCGGGAACGGCTCTGCGACCCGGTACCACGAGGCCCGACCCCATGACCCACACGCAACATTCCACCCGCCGCGAGGAGCGCCGTGCGGCGGGTAAGCGCCTGCGCGAGCAGGTCTCGCGGGAATCGCATGCCGAGTGGCGGCCGTCGCCGCAGCGCGATCCCCTGGCGATCCTCCAGGCCGGGGAAGCGGGCCGGCTCGCCGAGCTCCTGCCGCTGCGCCGGGAGCGGATGCGGGCCGATCCCTTCGCCTTCCTGCGCGGGGCCGCCGCCGTGATGGCGGCCGATCTCGAGGGCGTGCCGGTGCCGGGCATCCCGGTCCAGGCCTGCGGCGACTGCCATATCGGCAATTTCGGCGTCTATCGCAGCCCCGAGGGGCAGACGCTGTTCGACATCAACGACTTCGACGAGACCCTGTGGAACGTCGACTTCACCGTCGACGTGAAGCGCCTCGCCGCCAGCATCGCCCTGGCCGCCCTGCCGCGGGGCGAGGACAAGGCCCGCCGCGCGGCCCGGGCCGGCGTCCGCGCCTATCGCGAACACATGCGCGAGCTCGCGGCCCTCTCGCCCCTGGCGATCTGGCACAGCCGGATCGACCTCGACCACGAGGTCGGCCGCCTCGGCGACGACGACCTGTGCCGGCGCCTCCTGTCCGAGGCCGCGACCGAGAACGCCGACGGGCTGAGCCGCGGCGACGTCCCCACCCTCGCGGTGGCCCCGGGCGAGACCGACCCGGCGGATTGGCGAATCGCCGACAAGGCGCCGACGATCTTCCACGAAGGGCCGGGCGGCCTGACCGAGGCGGTGCGCGACGCGGCGGAGGCGCTGCGCGCCTATCCGGACAGCCTCACCGCCGACCGCTGGACCCTGCTCTCCCGCTACGCGCAGCGCGACGTCGCCTTCAAGGTCGTCGGCATCGGATCGGTGGGGCTGGTCTGCGCCGTCGGGATCTACACCGATGCGGACGGTGCCCCGCTGTTCCTGCAGATCAAGGAAGCCCGTCCCTCCGTGATCGGCCAACTCGCGCTCAGCCCCTTCAGCGTGGTCTCGGAGGGCCAGCGGGTGATCGACGGCCAGCGGATCATGCAGGCGGCGAGCGACCTGTTCCTCGGAACGTCGTTCTCCGACGCGAGCGGCCGCCGCTACTACGTGCGCCAGCTCAAGAACCGGAAGCTGTCGGCGGTGGGCGGGATCCTCGCCGAGAGTGGGGCCAAGCCCTATGCCCAGCTCTGCGGCACGACCCTCGCCCGCGCCCATGCCCGCTCCGGCGACGCGGCGATGATCGCCGGCTACCTCGGCAAGGGATCCGCCTTCGACGAGGCGGTCGCGGACTTCGCGATGGCCTATGCGCGCCAGAGCATCGCGGACCACGCCCTGCTGGTCACGGACTTCCTGACCACGCCCGAGCCCCAGGCCCACTGAAACAAAAAGGGCCCCGCCTCGCGGCGGGGCCCCTCGGGCGCGCGATCCTCAGCGGACCGGGTTCTCGTCATAGGTGAAGATATCGCGGTCCTTGGTCTCCGGGATGAAGAGCAGGCCGATGACGAAGGTCATCGCCGCGATCGCGATCGGGTACCACAGGCCGTTATAGATGTTTCCGGTCTGGGCGACGATGGCGAAGGAAGTGGCCGGCAGCAGGCCGCCGAACCAGCCGTTGCCGATATGGTAGGGCAGCGACATCGAGGTGTAGCGGATGCGGGTCGGGAACAGCTCCACCAGCGCCGCCGCGATCGGGCCGTAGACCATCGTCACGTAGAGGACGAGGATCGTGAGGATTCCGACCACGATCAGCTTTTGGCCCGTGAAGATGTCGATCGGGTTCGCAGCCTTGACGATGGTGGCGTTGCCGGCGGGCGCCGGGTAGCCCGCCGCGGTGAGCGCCGCCGGCACCGCCTTGGCGAAGGCCGGGTCGGCGACGGGGAAGTCCTTGCCCGCGATGGTCACGATGGTCGGTGCACCGGCGGCGACAGGCTCGGTGGTGTAGTTCACGGCGGAGCGGGCGAGGAGCGCCTTGGCGACGTCGCACTCCTTGGTGAACTTGGCCGTCCCGACCGGATTGAACTGGAACGAGCACGCCTCCGGGTTGGTCTTCACCACCACCGGCACCGTGGATTGCGCCTGGTACAGGGCCGGGTTGGCGTTGGCGGTCAGCTGCTCGAACAGCGGGAAGTAGGTCAGCGCCGCGATCAGGCAGCCGCCGAGGATCACCGGCTTGCGCCCGATCTTGTCGGAGAGCGCGCCGAAGAACAGGAAGCCGCCGGTGGCGAGGAGCAGCGACCAGGCGATCAGCACGTTGGCGGTGAACTGGTCGACCTTGAGGATGCTCTGCAGGAAGAACAGGGCGTAGAACTGGCCGGCATACCAGACCACGGCCTGGCCGGCGGTGAGGCCGAACAGGGCGAGGAGCGCCCACTTGGCGTTGCGCCACTGGCCGAAGGCCTCCGAGAGCGGCGCCTTCGAGTGCGTGCCTTCCTCCTTCATCTTCTTGAAGGCCGGGCTCTCGTTCATCTGCAGGCGGATCCAGACGGAGATGAGCAGCAGCACGCAGGAGACGAGGAACGGGATGCGCCAGCCCCAGGCCTGGAAGGCCGTGATGGTGGTCTGGGTGCCGTCGGCGGCGGTGGTCACGGTGGGCGCGTAGGCGCCGTTCACGTAGCCCTGCGTCGACAGGATGATGATCAGCGAGAGCAGCAGGCCGAGGGTCGCCGTCGTCTGGATGAAGGCGGTGTAGAACCCGCGGCGGCCACGCGGCGCGTGTTCGGCCACGTAGACGGCCGCGCCGCCATACTCACCGCCCAGGGCCAGGCCCTGGAGCATGCGCAGGGCCAACAGCGTCACCGGGGCGACCCAGCCGATGCCGTAGCCGTTCAGGGTGTCGTAGGAGGGCAGCAGGCCGACGCAGAAGGTCGAGATGCCCATGATCAGGATGGTGATCAGGAAGGTGTGCTTGCGGCCCACCATGTCGCCGAGCCGGCCGAAGACCAGGGCGCCGAAGGGCCGGACCAAGAAGCCGGCCGCGAAGGCGAGGAGGGCGAAGATGTTTCGCGTCGCTTCCGGGTAGGCCGAGAAGAACTGCGCTCCGATGATCGTCGCGAGCGATCCGTAGAGATAGAAATCGTACCATTCGAAGACGGTACCCAAGGACGAGGCGAGAATGACCTTCTTCTCGCCCGCGCTCATCGGCCGTGTGGCCAACTCGCTGGCGGGAATTGCGCTCGACGCAACCATGTGGCGTTTCTCCAAGTCTTGTGTCGCCCGGGCGTAGTCCGCCCGTGGCTTGTTGGACCTTGCGGGGATCGCTGCACGGTGTTGGCGTCCCGCACGACCAGTCGAGCGGACTCAAGTCTGTCCTCGTGCCCGATACCCACGGGCCGATGCTAAGCGATGCCTTGTTTTCGCCCAAGTCCGAAAGGCCGCCTCGGACTACCGAATTCAGATCTTTTTTAATCACCAGCGAAGTATTTTTTGTCATGAGGCGGGATTAAAGCGGTCCGAACGAAAGAAAGGGCGCGGCCTGCGCCGCGCCCTTTCTGGTCCCGCCCGCTCGCCGAAGCGCCGGTTTCAGTGGGCGTGTGCCCCGTCGGCGCCGATACCCGTCTCCGAGCGCACGAATTGTGCGTCGAACAGCGCCCGCTCACGCTGGGCTCTGCGGGTGTTGTCGAGCTTCGAGACGATGAAGATCGTCAGGAAGGCCAGCGGCATCGAGAACAGGGCGGGGTTGTCGTAGGGGAAGATCGCGACCGGGTTGCCGAAGGTCGTGACCCAGACCGCCTTCGACAGCACCACCATGCCGACTGCCGCGACGAGGCCGACGAGGCCGCCGATGAGGGCACCCCAGGTGGTGGTGCCCTTCCACAGGATCGACATGGTCAGGACCGGGAAGTTGCAGCTCGCCGCCACCGAGAAGGCGAGGCCGACCATGAAGGCGACGTTCTGGTTCTCGAAGACGTAACCGAGATAGATCGCCACGATTCCGATGACCACGGCGGCGATCTTGGAGAGCCGGACCTCGGCGGCCTCGTTGGTGCGCCCGCGGGCGATCACCTGGGCGTAGAGGTCGTGGCTGACCGCGGACGCGCCGGCCAGGGTCAGGCCGGCCACCACCGCCAGGATGGTCGCGAAGGCCACGGCCGAGATGAAGCCCAGGAAGTACGGGCCACCCACCGCGTTGGCGAGGTTCACCGCCACCATGTTGGTGCCGCCGATCATGCCCTTGAGCTTGTCGAAGGCGCCGGCCGCGTCGAGGGAGAAGTAGGCCGGGTCGGACATCAAGAGGGCGATGCCGCCGAAGCCGATGATGAAGGTGAGGATGTAGAAGTAGCCGATCAGGCCGGTGGCGTAGAACACCGACTTGCGGGCCGCCTGGGCGTCCGACACCGTGAAGAAGCGCATCAGGATGTGGGGCAGGCCGGCGGTGCCGAACATCAGGCCGACACCGAGCGAGATCGCCTCGATCGGATTGTTGACGAGACCGCCCGGCGCCATGATCGCGTCCCCCTTGGGGTGGGTTGCGACGGCGGCGGCGAAGAGGGTCTCGGGGTTGAAGCCGTACTTGTAGAGCACGGCGCCGGCCATGAAGGTCGCGCCGCCGAGGAGCAGGCAGGCCTTGATCACCTGCACCCAGGTGGTCGCCTTCATGCCGCCGAAGGCGACGTAGACGATCATCAGGACGCCGACGATGATGACGGCGTAGAGGTAGGGCAGGCCGAACAGGAGCTGGATCAGCTTCCCCGCGCCGACCATCTGGGCGATCAGGTAGAACGCCACCACCACCAGCGTGCCGGTGGCCGAGATGATGCGGATCGAGGTCTGGTCGAGGCGGAAGCTCGCCACGTCGGCGAAGGTGAACTTGCCGAGGTTGCGCAGGCGCTCCGCGATCAGGAACAGCACGATCGGCCAGCCGACGAGGAAGCCGGTGGAGTAGATCAGGCCGTCGAAGCCTGAGGTGTAGACGAGCCCCGAGATGCCGAGGAACGAGGCGGCGGACATGTAGTCGCCCGCGATGGCGAGCGAGTTGGTGCCGGCGGAGATGCCACCGCCGGCGGCGTAGAAGTCGGCCGCCGACTTGGTGCCCTTGGCGGCCTTGTACGTGATGCCGAGGGTGAACAGCACGAAGAACGCGAACATGCCGATGGCCGGCCAGTTCGTCGCCGACTGCTTGACCGCGCCGAGGTCGGGACCGGCGGCGAAGGCGGCCGTGACGGCGAGCGCCGCCAGTGTCGTGCCCAGGACGAGGGGGTGCTTGAGGCGGATCATCGGCCGAGGTCCCGCTTGAGGGCGGCGGTCAGCTGGTCGAAGCGGCCGTTGGCGCGCTGGACGTAGATGCCGGTGAGGATGAAGGCGAGCACGATCACGGTGACGCCGAGGAGGAGGCCGAGCGACGCGGTGCCGCCGCCGATCTTCACGGCCAGCAGCGCCTTGTCGAAGGCGATCAGCCCGATGAAGCCGAAATAGATCAGCAGCATGATGATGGTCAGCGTCCAGCCGAAGCGCGTGCGCTCGTGAACGAGTTCCTTGAAGTGCGGGCTCTGCGCGATGCGCGCAGTCTCCAGGTCGGCCATGACGTGTTTCTCCCAAGGATCCGCCTCTTGGCAGGGCGGCTTCCGGATTGAAGGCTTCTTGGATTGTCGGATGTGAGAAGAGGTGGGCGGCAGGTCCGCGCGGATGCGGGGTCACCGCATCCGCGCGATCGAAGGGCCGGAGCGCTCAGTGCGTCCGGTTCTGGCGATTCTCGATGAGGTCGTCGACCACCGCCGGCTCGGCGAGGGTCGAGGTGTCGCCCAGCGACGAGAACTCGTCCTCGGCGATCTTGCGCAGGATGCGGCGCATGATCTTGCCCGAACGCGTCTTGGGCAGGCCCGGGGCGAACTGGATCAGGTCCGGCGAGGCGATCGGCCCGATATCCTTTCGGACCCAGGTCACGAGCTCCTTGCGCAGCTCGTCCGAGCCCTCCTCACCCTCCATCAGGGTGACGTAGGCGTAGATGCCCTGGCCCTTGAGGTTGTGCGGATAGCCGACGACGGCGGCCTCGGAGACCTTCGGATGCGCGACGAGGGAGGATTCGACCTCCGCCGTGCCCATCCGGTGGCCCGAGACGTTGATGACGTCGTCGACGCGGCCGGTGATCCAGTAGTAGCCGTCCGCGTCGCGGCGGCAGCCGTCACCGGTGAAGTAGTTGCCCGGATAGGTCGAGAAGTAGGTCTGCTCGAAGCGCTCGTGGTCGCCGTAGACCGTGCGCATCTGGCCGGGCCAGGAATCCTTGATGCAGAGATTGCCCTCGCAAGGACCGTCGAGGGTCTTGCCCTCGGCGTCGACCACGATGGGCTGGACCCCGAAGAACGGACGCGTGGCCGAACCGGGCTTCAGCTTGGTCGCGCCCGGCAGCGGCGTGATGAGGATGCCGCCGGTCTCGGTCTGCCACCAGGTGTCGACGATCGGGCAGCGCGAGTCACCGACGACCTTGTAGTACCAGTCCCAGGCTTCCGGATTGATCGGCTCGCCGACCGAGCCGAGAACGCGCAGGGAGGCCCGCGAGGTCTTCTTCACCGGGCCTTCGCCGCCGCCCATCAGCGAACGGATCGCGGTGGGCGCCGTGTAGAAGATGTTGACCTTGTGCTTGTCGACCACGTCCCAGAAGCGGGAATTCGACGGGTAGGTCGGGATGCCCTCGAACATCAGCGTGGTCGCGCCGTTCGCGAGCGGCCCGTATACGATGTAGCTGTGACCGGTGACCCAGCCGACATCGGCCGTGCACCAATAGACCTCGCCCTCGCGGTAATCGAAGACGTACTGATGCGTCATCGAGGCGTAGACGAGGTAGCCGCCGGTGGTGTGGACGACACCCTTCGGCTGACCCGTCGAGCCCGAGGTGTAGAGGATGAAGAGCGGGTGCTCCGCCTCCACCGGCTCGGCCGGGCACGCGTCGGTCACCTGGGCGGCCGCCTCGTCGTAATAGACGTCGCGGCCGGGCTCCATCGCGATCGTCGAGCCGGTGCGCCGGACCACGACGACGTGGTCGACGCTGTCCTTCGGCAGGCGGGCGATGGCGGCATCGACATTCGCCTTCAACGGCACCTTGCGGCCGCCGCGCAGGCCCTCGTCCGCCGTGATGACCATCTTCGACGCGCAGCCCTCGATGCGGCCGGCCAGGGAATCGGGCGAGAACCCGCCGAAGACGATGGAGTGGATCGCGCCGAGGCGAGCGCAGGCGAGCATCGCGTAGGCGGCCTCGGGGATCATCGGCAGGTAGATCGTGACCCGGTCGCCCTTCGACACGCCGCGGTTGCGCAGCACGTTGGCCATCCTGCCGACTTCCGAATGAAGCTGGCGATAGGTGATGTGCTTGGACTCGCTCGGGTCGTCGCCTTCCCAGATGATCGCGACCTGGTCGCCGCGCGTCTCGAGGTGACGGTCGATGCAATTATGGGCGACGTTCGTGCGCCCATCCTCGAACCATTTGATCGATATGTTTCCCGGCTCGAAGCTGGTGTTCTTCACCTTCGTGAAGGGCGTCATCCAGTCGATGCGCTTACCGTGCTCGCTCCAGAAAGCTTCTGGATCGGAGACGGAGGCCTCATACAGGGCCAGGTACTTCGCGTTGTCGACGTGGGCACCCTGGCTCCACGTCGAACGCACTTCGACCACCTTCTCGTCCATCGCGTTTTCCCTATCGGTGCCCGATCGTATCGCGACTGTTCACGCAGCCGGGTCTTCCGAATACCGTCATAGGCTCAACGAGATATTCCCCGCAAGCGCCCATATGGGTCGGTGCGGGACAGGACCGATATTTTGTTTGCGCGCTAGTCAATTGCACCCAATGCAGATGCCGGTCTCGACCTTTCTGTCGATCGCCTGCTGCTTGCGGGTGGTCTCGGAGGGGCGGTCGTCGGACGGCGCCTCCGCCCGGCCCGGAGGCTTGGTGACTCCGGTGGATGTGATGTTGCGGAACTGGCCGGCGGAATTCAGATTCGGCTCGGTGCCGGATTGCTGTGCCAGGGCCAGACCCGGCAATCCGATTCCGAGGACAGCGATCAGAGTCACGGCACGCATCGTCGTCTCCATGGGAGGCAGAGGGCGATTCTCCCTCGCTGACGATCCAACGCGCGCTGCCCGGGCCGGTTGCAGCGGCGGCCGTACGGGGTCAGGCCCGCATCGTGGCGCCGCACACCGGAAACAGCATCTCCACCAGCGTTCCCTCCTCCTTGCGGCTGGAGATCCGGAAGCGGCCGTGATTGGCCTCGACCAGCGCCTTGGTCAGCGGCAGACCGAGGCCCGTCCCCCGGCGTGGCGCCGCCGTCGCGCCCGTCGCGAACGGCCGGAGCGCATCCTCGACCTCGGCTGCCGTCATGCCGGTCCCGGTGTCGCGGATGCGCAGGGCGATCTCGCCGCGATCCGCCAGGGTGGTCGACACGATGACCTGTCCGCCGGGTTCGGTGAGCGCGATGGCGTTCGCGATCACGTTGACCGCCGCCTGATGCACCGAGCGCTCGTCGGCCATCAGGTTCGGCAGGTCCGCGGAGAAGCTGGTGCGCAGGACGATTCGCCGACGGGACGCTTCCGGCTGAAGGTGGGCGACGCAGCGCGCCACCACGTCGTTCAGGGACACCTCCGCGACGGCGAGATCGACGGTCCCGGACTCGATGCGGGCGAGGTCCAGGAGATCGTTGACCAGATCGAGCAGACTCGCGCCGGAGGCGTGAACCTCCTGGAGGCAGGCGCGGTAGCGTTCCGATCCCGGCGGTCCGACGGATTCCGAGATCAGACCTTCGATCGAAGCGAGCATGCCCTTGATCGGCGCCTGAACCGTCCGGCCGACCTGGCTCAGGAGCTCGGCCCGGTGCACGACGTGATCCTGGGCGGCGGTCTGCTCCCGCACGTTCGCCTCGCGGCGCTCCGATGTCGGAACGTCGTCGCGGATCACGGCGCATTGGCGGTTCTCGGCGTCACCGGCCAGTGGCAGGACCCGGACGCGCAGGCGCCTGCGCGAGCCGCGTGCCGCGACCGGCGCATCGTCCGTCACGGTGGATCCGGGCTCGGCATGCAGGCGCGCCAGCAGATCGACGGCATGCTCCGAGGCGAACAGGCCAAGGAAGCTCGCCCCGACCACTTCCCGGGGATCGAGCCCGAAGATCTCGGCGGATTTTCGATTCAGGGACAGGATGCGGGCTTGGTGGTCGAGCAACACGATGCCGTCCTCCAGGGCGGCGAGGACCGCGAGGGCCTCCGAGCCGTGGCGGGCGGCGAAGTCCTGGGCGATCGCCGTCGCCGTGGCGGCGCGGGCCTCCGCGCTCGGCTCGGCATCGCGGGCGAGCAGCAGGTCCGCCGGCCGGCCGGCCCAGTCCAGCACGGAATGCTCGATCAGCACGCTGGCGCGCCCGCCCTCCCGGGTCGCCAGGACCAGTGGCGCGTCGCCCGCCGACCGCTGCCGCGGGTCGAGCCCGCCGAACAGGTGGTCGATCCCGCCCGCGGCCGTGAGCTCCTGGTGATTCGCGTAGCCCACGAGATCGAGTAGGGGCCGGTTGGCGAACAGCACGGTCTCGTCGCGGTAGACCAGAACCCCGGAGGGAATCCGCTCCAGGGTCGCCACCATGGCGGAATCCGGCGCGGCATCTTCTATCGGTCGCGGCGGCTGGAGCGGGAACGGCATCACCGCGCAGGGAAGGCTCGGCTCGGCCGCGGGTTCCGAGCGCTCGTCGCCGGCGAACCGCGCACCGAGGGCGCGCGCGATCTCGCGGAACGCAGCGTGCTCGTGCGTCGAGAGGTGCGGGTCCGCCGGAGAAGGACCGACGTCGGGCGCGGGGACCGGAGGCTCCGAATCGTCGGCGACAGGCTCCGCGATCGGCTCCGGTACGGGGGACGCCCTCTCCAGATCGGGTTCAGGCGGCGTATCGGTGATCGAGCGGACCTGGCCGAATCCGCGAAACCCGGTTCCGCTCCGGCTGGCCGGGGCACCGGAGAGTTCCAGCTCGCAGACGGCCCCGCCGGCGTCGATCAACGTGATCGGAATCGCCCGGAAGGTGCGTCCGCTCTCCAGGGCGGTGAGGAGTCCGCCAGCATCGCGCAGAACCGCCGCCTCTGCGAGTGCGTGCCACGTCCGCCCCTGGAGCCTGTGGCGAAGCGCTGACCCGGCCACCTGCGAGACCTGGAGGATCGTGCCCGCCGCGTCGCTCTCCCAGGTGAAGCGCTGCCGCACGATGGTCGGCTCCAGCGCCTCCGGCGCAGGTTCGGGGGAACGGACCTTCGGGGCGTCCGGCGCGGGCTCGGGGCGGCGCTCCGCGCGGAGCTGGGACGAATCGGGTGCGGAGGTCTCCCGTCCTCGCCGGTTCGCGCGCAGATCCGGCAGGGGCGCGCTCGCGACGAGGACCACCACGTCCCGCGTATCGGTGAGGGACGCGCGCATCAGGGTGACCAGCACCGGCGGCGCGAGGCGGCGGGCATCCAACCGAAGGCGCAGGAGCATCGGCCGGTCGTGGCGCAGGCGGGCCCGTGCGATCTGTTCGCCGAGCCCGAGGGCCGGAGCGACGCGCCCATCCGATTCGCTGATCGCTCGCCGCAGGACCTCGCCGCGCGTCGAAGCCTTGAGCACCCGCTCGCCGCCCGCGTCGAGGACGACGATCACGCTTTCGGGATCGTTGATGCGGGGCGCGAGGGGCGAATCATCGGCGCATCGGCGCAGGAGCGCAGCGATCGCCGATTCGTCGGTCTCACCAGGCCCTGAGGCTCCACTCTCGAACATCCGCACCCGTTTATCGTGACGAATCCTGGGACGTGACGTCCTTTTACCGCGCCACCGCCCCCTCTTAAGCCACGAGAGGGGCGTCCGCACGTTTACCTGTTGTCAACCTTAATGCGCCCGAGCAGGGTGGCATAGGGCTGGAGCTGTGCTATTGTGCAGCGCACAACACGCGTCAACAATTGAGCAAGAGGAGAGGATAATGAGCAGCACCCCGAATTACGAGGTTCCCGCCGAGATGCGTGATTTCGCCGAGAAGAGCGTCGATCAGGCGCGCAAGGCGTTCGACACATTCATCAGCGCCGCCCGGCGCACCGCCGATACCGTGCAGGGCTCCGCCGAGATGGCGCGCACGAATGCGCAGGACGTGTCCGCCCGCGGCTTCGAATTCGCCGAGCAGAACGTCACGGCCGCCTTCGACCTCGCGCAGAAGCTGGTCCGCTCGCGCGACCTGCAGGAAGCGATGCAGCATCAGGCCGAGTTCGTGCGCAGCCAGTTCGCCGCGATCCAGGCCCAGGCCAAGGAATTCGGCGGTCTCGCCCAGTCGGCGATCCAGCAGAGCGCCGAGAAGGCCAAGGGCGCCATGCAGGAGAGCGCCGAGCACGCCCGCAAGGCGATGGAGCAGGGCACCGAGGCGGCCCGCAAGGCCGGCACCGATGCCGAGCAGGCCATGCGGAACGCGACCAACTCCTAATCCGTCATAGATCGGCGCCCACGCGGCGCCCCTCCGCAGCCCGCTCGGTTCCAGACCGAGCGGGCTGTTCTCGTTAGGGGTCCGGGAACGCGCTCGGACTTGCCGAGAGGACTTGCCGAGAGCACTGCCGGTAGGACTTGCCGAGGGCGGGCGGGTCTCCTAACCCTTACCGCCGCAGCGTGCCCGAGCTTCCCGGCACGCGGCGTCAACCAGGGCGTGAGACCATGCGACGTATCTCCCGAGGCAGTCTGATCCTCACCGTCCTCGCCGGGCTGTTCGCGGCGCAGGGCGCCAGTGCTCAATATTACGACGACAGCTACGACCGCCCGCCGCCGCGCCGCGCCTATGACGAGCGCCGTCTGCCGCCCCGCCGCGAGGTCGGACTCAACTGCGATGCGGTGCAGTCGGGCCTGACGGGCTACCAGCCCTATTCCTGTCCGCTGACGAGCCCGCGGCCCCTCGGCGCCCGCTGCTTCTGCGACATGCCGATCGCCCCCCTGAGCTCGCCGCAGACCGCGGTCGGCCGCGTGGTGCCCTGAGATCCGGCCCCGGACACGGCGCTTCGAACGACGAAGGCCGCGCCATCCTTCCGGACGGCGCGGCCTTCTCATCCCGGTTCGGGCGGAGCGACCTCAGTTCAGGACGACGACCTTCGCGCCGACCTTCACCCGCTCGTAGAGATCGGTGACATCCTCATTCGTCATCCGGATGCAGCCCGACGACACGGCCTGGCCGATCGTATCCGGCTCGTTGGAGCCGTGGATGCGGTACTCGGTGCTGCCGATATACATGGCGCGGGCACCGAGCGGATTCTCGACGCCGCCTGCCATGTAGCGCGGCAGGTCGGGACGGCGGGCGATCATGGCGGCCGGAGGCGTCCACGACGGCCATTCCTTCTTGGCGGTGACGGTCTTCACGCCGGACCAGGTAAAGCCGGGACGGCCGACGCCGACGCCGTAGCGGATGGCCTCACCGTTCGGCATCACGAAGTAGAGGCGCCGCTCGGCCGTCGAAACCACGATCGTGCCCGGCTTGTAGTTGTTGTTGAATGCTACGATCTCGCGCGGGATCGGAGCGACCTGGGCCTGGGGCGCCGCCTGGTAGCCCTGCCCAACCGTGCCGGGATAGCCGTAGGGATCATCGGTCGTCCGGCCATAACCATAGGCAGGATCGGAGGAGTAGTAATCTTCGCTGCCATTCGTGCCGAGCGGATCATAGGGAGCTGCCAGAACTGGGCTCGCGGAGAGGACGCAGACACCGAACAGGCCTGTGAGGGCGGTCGCCAAGGTCTTCATGTTGGATCCCTTACCTGTGCCGTAACCTTTGCTATACAAGCGTAAGCATGGGACAGTGGTTCCATGGGCCTCCGATGAATCCGACATATTTGCGGCGGATCCCGCCAGAGCGCCGTTAGCGCGGGTCCTCGGCGGCCCGCGCGAGGGCCGCGGCGTCGAGCTTCACCATGGTCTGCATGGCGGCGAACACCCGCGCCGCGACGGCGGGATCGGCATCTGCGAGGAGTCGCGGCAGGATCTCGGGGACGATCTGCCAGGGCACGCCCCAGCGGTCGCGCAGCCAGCCGCACATGATCTCCGATCCTCCCTCCGAGACCAGGCCGTTCCAGAGCCGATCCACCTCCGCCTGATCGGCGCAGGCCACGGAGATCGAGGCGGCCGTGCCGTAATCCGCAGGCACACCGCCGTTCAGAGCCTGGAAGCGCTGGTCACCGAGGGTGAAGCTGACCAGGATCACGTCGCCGGGCTGGCCACCGGGCCAGGGACCGGGCGAGCGCTGGATGTGGCCGATGCGGGAACCCGGCACCAGGGACACGTAGAGGCGCACGGCCTCTTCCGCGCCCCGCTCGAACCAGAGGCAGGTACTGACGTTCGACATGTTTCCGCTCCTGCTTGTCTGCATCCCTATGGCCTCCGGTAGCGACGGAGGCACCCTGTGCGCTAGAGGCGCGCGGCCAGCTCGCCGAGCTGATCGGCGCAGCGGCCCCACCCGTCGTGGAAGCCCATGGCCTCGTGGGCGGCGCAATCCTCAGCCGACCAGTGACGCACGCGCGCCGTGTAGCGGGTCGCCTCGCCGTCCGGCTCGAAGGTGATGATGCCGGTGAAGAAGGGCTTGGCCGATGGCTCCCAGGCCCGGACATAGGCGTCCGTGAAGACGATCCGGGCGTTCTCCAACAGTTCGAGATAGACGCCGGCGCTGGGAAACTCCGCGCCGTCCGGCCCTCGCATGACGATGCGGGTCGCGCCGCCGGGACGCAGATCGGTCTCCGCCTCCGTCACGACGAAGGGCTTCGGCGCGAACCAGCGCTTGATCAGGTCCGGCTCGGTCCAGCACCGGTAGAGCGCCGCCGGAGCGGCGTGGATGAGGCGTTCAAGGACGAGTTCGCGTCCGGTCGAATCGGTCATGGCGGCGTTCCAGCTCAGACGTTGCGGAAGGGGGGCGAGAGGCGGTCAGCGCTTCTGCTGGTTCATCGCCCAGAGAACCCCGAAGGGATCGCGCAGCTGGCCGTAGCGGTCGCCCCAGAACATGTCGGCCGGCGGCATCACCGCGACCGCGCCCGCCTCGACGGCCCGCGCGTAACGCTCGTCGATGTCGTCGACCATCAGCATCAGGGTGAAGGCCTGCGGAGGCTGGAGGGAATGTCCATGCTCGGGAAAGGCGTCGCTCAGCATCAGCGAGGCGCCATTGAGGTGGAGGTGGACGTGCATGGTGCGGCCCTGGTCGTCGACGGGCATCGCGGTGGCGATCTCGGCCTCGAAGGCTCGGACATAGAACTCCGCCGCCTTCATGGCGCCCGCGACGGTCAGGTAGGGCACCAGACCGCTCTTCACGGGGGCCGGGGTCGGCGGCTCGGGTTGGTTCGTGCTGCTCATCGTGGTCCTCTCCTCTCGGGCCGCCCGACACCGTTCCCGGCACGGTCCCGTGCCGATCGCACGGCCTCGTCGCAAGGACGCGTGAGCGAAGCGGTATCCGACAGGGACGACGATTTTTTTTCAAGCGCCGCGGTGCTCAGGGCGCCGGGAGGCTCAGGCGGTCGAGTTCCGCACGGATCTGCGCGGCCTCGGCCGGCGTACCGGCCAGCGCGATCGCCCGGCCCATCGCCTCGCGCGCCTCCGCGGATCGTCCGAGTTGCGCGAGGAGGGCGCCGCGCAGGCCATGGAAGTAGAAGTAGCCATCGAGCGGCCGCGCCAGGGGGTCCGCCAGGGCGAGGCCGGCCTCGGGTCCGGCGGCCCTCCCGACGGCCGCCGCCCGGTTCAGTCTCACGACCGGCGAGGGCTGCAGGCGTTCCAGCGCCTCGTAGAGGGCGGCGATCCCGGACCAGTCGGTCTCCTCGGGACGCCGCGCGCGGGCATGGAGGGCGGCGATCGCCGCCTGGATCTGGTAGGGTCCCGGGTTCCGATGCCGGATCGCCTTGTCGACGAGGGCCAGCCCTTCCGCGATCATCGGGACGCGCCAGAGGGCGCGATCCTGGTCGTCGAGGAGGACGATTCCCCCTTGCGCATCGAAGCGTGACGGCGTTCGGGCATGCTGGAGGAGCATCAGGGCGAGGAGCCCCATCACCTCCGGGTCGGTGCCGAACAGGCGCAGCAGCAGGCGGGCGAGACGGATGGCCTCATCGCAGAGCACCGCCCGCTCCGCGCCGCTGGCCGCCGAATAGCCGGCGTTGAAGACGAGGTAGAGCATCGCCGCGACCGCCGCGAGCCTCTCGACGCGCTCCGCGGCACCGGGAGCCTCGTAGGGCACGTCGCTGCGGGCGATGCGCGCCTTGGCCCGGGTGATGCGCTGCTCCATCGCGACCTCGCTGACGAGGAAGGCACGGGCGATCCGTGTGACGCTCAGGCCCGAGACGACCCGCAGGGCGATGGCGATCTGCTGCGTCGCCGACAGCTCGGGATGGCAGCAGATGAAGAGCAGGCGCAGGATATCGTCGCGGTAGGAGTCCGAATCGAGCGCCTCGACCAGGGGCACCTCGGCGTCATTGAGGTCCGACAGCGCGTCCTCCGGCGGCAAGGGCGCGAGCCGGGCAATCCGACGCTTGCCGTCGAGGCCGGCATTGCGGCCGACGAGGATCAGCCAGGCCGCGACGTCCCGCGGCGGCCCGGTGCGGGGCCAGGTCCGCAGGGCGCGAAGGGTCGCGTCCTGGACGGCTTCCTCGGCCGTGTCGAGGTCGCGGAAGACCCGCAGCAGGGCGGCCAGGACCCGCGGACGCGCGGCGGAGACGGACGCGGCGATCCAGGCCGCATCAGGGCCGGAGGCACTCATCCGCCCGTCCTCGCCGCGTCCCGCGGATCCGGATTGTACAGGAGGACGGGACGCAGTTCGTAGGCGCCACCCGGATTGGCGGCCGCGAGATCGCGGGCGACCGCCAGCGCCTCGTCGAGGTCCGCCACGTCGACGACGTAGAAGCCGAGCAGTTGTTCCTTGGTCTCCGCGAAGGGGCCGTCGATGACGAGGGGCGGGTCGCTCGCCTTGCGCAGGGTCGTGGCGGCGGTGGTCGGCAGGAGGCGCAGGGATGGCCCGAGCTTGCCCTGTTTCGCCAGTCGCTCGTGCACCGGCCCGAGCCGCGCCATGACGGCGGCGTCCTCGTCGGCGCTCCAGGCGCTGACGACGTCCTCGTCCTTGTAGCAGAGGATGGCATAGAGCATCGCGATTCCTTCTCCTCACAGGACGCACGCGGCGACCGTCAGCCGACAGCACCTGACAGAATTTTCGCGCCACCGTGAATGGTCTCGCGATCCGCGCTTCCTGCGCCGGGCCGGAGAACGACCGCGATGACGAGGCGCTCAGCCGGTCCGCTCGCCGGGGTCGAAAGGCTTGACCCCAGGCGGGACCCATGCCTTTTACCGGCGACGGCACCCCCGACTCCGTAGCTCAGCTGGATAGAGCAGCCGCCTTCTAAGCGGCAGGTCGTTGGTTCGAGCCCAACCGGGGTCGCCAGTCCCTATTCGATTAAATCAGAACCACACTGTTTCTGCCCAAGTCCTCCGACTTGGAAATTGGTCGGGCCGGAGTGTGGGACCGAAGCCGCCAGCATCTCGTATCGATCAGGCCGTCCTCCGCAGGCCGCTCCGGCCATACCGTCTTGCTGTGAAGCACGGCGGTTTCGAGGGTCAATCTGCCGAATACATCATCATTTGTTTGATTACGACTCCGTTACCGGCAGCCCGCGCAGCAGCGGCCTTCGTCAGCCGATGGGATGAGCAGTGCGGCAAGCCAGCCCGGACGCATCGTTCCTTCACGTCATTGCATCGCCGAAGCCCTGATGCCCGCGGCGCTCGTGCCGGCGTTCTCCGCTGGGCCGAGCGCGCCCTGCCGTCCGACCGGCCCGCGGGACAGCGCTCGACCATGCGCCGACGTTAACCTCAAACCCGCCCGGGGCCGATCACGACGCGTCTGCTGTTCTACGCGCGGAATCGATTGCCTTCACGATCGCCAGGATATCGCGTCAGAACCGCCAAGACCTGCGAGGCATGCGGATTTCTTGAGCATCAGGCTCAGCTTGCGGATCGCCGCGTCTCGCGCTGGGTGCCGAACCCGACAGATTACGCCTGCGACAGTGTCGCCGATCATGTGCCGCGCTTCGCTGATCCCAGAACTACTCTTCCGAGCTATCCTCGATCGCCACCTTGTAGTAACGTCTCATATAGACCGATCCAAACTCATAGCTGTGGTTGAAATTTAACAAATTTTATAAAACCAAAATCTTTGAGAGGCTGATCGATGATAAAATCTCATAAAAGATTTGCCGAAAAATCTGTTCCTATATTGATTGCGAAGCATATTTTTACAAACTGGCGGGTTGGGATGCGTTACGGGCGCGGCGACCACGCTCCGGAGTTGAGACCAAATCAAGCATTCGATCTCAGTCCGAGCGAATATCTGTCCAACATCCAGCGGGCATTCGAGTCCTATCTCCGCAACAGCGATATAAAACCGGAGACTATTCAGGGAGCCGACATTCTCGAAATTGGGCCTGGCGATAGTTTCGCGATGGCACTCAACTTCATCGCTCATGGCGCAAATCGTGTGGTTTGCCTCGATCGATTCAAGGGCATTCAGTCGAACGAGGCCGCGCGAGCCGTCTATCAAGAGATGCGCACCCGCCTTGACGGCGTCCAGAAGACGCGGTTCGACGCCGCTATCCGCCTCGACGAAGAAGTGGTGCTCAACTCGGACCGGATTACTTACATCAGCGACACCGGCATCGAGGACGGAGCGACGATCATAGCTGGAACGCGGTTCGATCTCATCGTGTCGATGGCTGTCCTAGAACATATCTATGACGGACATGCAGCCTTCGATGCGATGGACCGACTGCTGAAGCCTGGCGGCTTCATGGTTCATGGAGTCGACCTGCGCGATCACGGGATGTTCAGCCGAAAGGGACATCACGCCCTTACCTTCCTGACGATCAACGACTTCATCTACGGCATGATGTCATCGAACACCGGATTGCCCAACAGGATCTGGCTCTCGTTTTATCGGAGCAAACTGTCGGCGCTCACGTACGACTATCGGATTCTCACCGCCAGCGTCGTAGGGCGTGACGCACAGATCGATCCGCACAAGGAGCGCCTGGACTTCGGGACGGATTTCTCGCAGCACACCCTCGATATCATCGGCAAAATCCGCGGCCGGCTCAATCCCCGCTTCGAGGCGATGACGGACGAGGACCTGATGGTCACGACCTTCGTCGTCAGCGCACGGAAGACGTCAGAGGCAAGCGCCCACGCGGCCGTCCACGTCGCTTGAGGCCCTTCCCAGCAAGATCCGAAGCTGTGGCAAAGCAGTTTCCTGTCTAGCTGCCATCTTCGAGCTGATATCGTCGAACGGATTTCAGAAATAGAGCGCTTCCGGTGAACGGCTCGCGGCCCGTTCCCAGCGTGGAGGCTTCCTGCATTTGCACCTTGGCGCCCCGACCGGGGTCGCCATGCCACCGCGCCTGGCCGGGCGGTCAGGCGGCGGAGATCCGCAGCGCCTGGCGGGCGACGGTGATCGAGAGAGCGATGTTGAGCGCCGCGATGGCCAGCATCAGTTCGAGCAGCGAATCGAGTCCGAACCAGGCGCCGACATAGCCGCAGACCAGTGGAGTCGCCGCCTGTCCGAGCAGGGGCATCCGGGCGAGGCGACCCATCACGGCCGCGTAATCGTGCTGGCCGTAGAGCGCGAGGGGCAGGGTTCCGCGCACCACCGTGCGCATCCCGTTGCCGGCGCCGTAGAGCACGATCGCCAGCCAGGCAAAGCCGGGGGCGGTGGCGAGCAGCAGCAGACCCAGGCCGACGCTTCCGCTCGAGACGAGCAGCGCCCAGGCGGGGTGCGCCCGCCGGCCGAACAGGAGTTCGATGATGCGGGCGCCGACCTGCGACGGGCCGATCAGGGCGCTGAGGGCCACGGCCGCGCTCGCCGCGACGCCCTTGGCCTGGAGCAGCAGCAGCAATTGCACGGAGACGGCGGTCATGAGCACGGCTGCGCTCGTGAAGGTGACGGCGAGGATGCGTTCGCCGGGAAGCGGACCTCGTCCGGTCGGGACGTTCAAGGGGGCGGCCCCGGACGGCGCGGGCGGCACCGGCAGGGACCGGGCCCCGGCCGGGAGGGCGAATGCGAAGAGCGGGACCACGACGAGGACGGCCAGGGCCGCGTAGACGAGACAGGTGCCGCGCCAGCCGACCAGTCCCACGAGGCCGCTCGACGCCGGCCAGCACAGGGTGATGGCGAAGCCGGAGGCGATCGCGATCTGGGTCATCGCGCCCCGCGCCGAGGCGCCGTAGGCCTGCCCGATGGCGGCGAAGAGCGGATCGTAGAGGGCGCCGCCCATGCCCAGGCCGATGATCACCCAGGCGAGCAGGAAGACCGGCAGGTTCGGCGCCAGCGCCATCACCACCTGGCCGAGCGCGATGATCAGGGAGCCGGCGATGAGAACGGACCGGCCGCCATGGCTCCGGATCCTGCGCCCGACCCAGGGCGAGCACAGGCCCGAGACGAGGATCGCCAGCGACAGGGCCCCCACCACGACTCCCTGCGGCCAGCCGGTCGACTGGACGATCGGATCGGCCAGCACCGCCATCAGGAAGAACGAGCCGCCCCACAGGATGATCTGGGTGAAGCCGAGGGCGGCGTTGCCGGCGAGCGTCGGAGCACGGTGTTCGGTGGAAGGCGGCACGGTCGATGGCGTCACGCGCTGTCGCCGATCATGGGTCTGACCTCGGTGGTTTCGGACGGTGTCCCGTTCTATGAGCCTGGATGGCCGCCCCGCTCAAGGCATCGCGATGCGCGGCGGTGCTGCCCGGTGGACCTTGAGCCCGGCCGGTGACGGGCAGGCGTGATTGCGAGGCTCCCATGATTCCGCTCGTGCTCCTGCCCGGCCTCCTCAACGACGCGGACCTGTTTCGCGATCAGGTCGCGGCCCTGGCCGACATCGCGGCCTGCAGCGTCGCCGACCTGACCCGCGGGGAGACGCTCGACGCGCTGGCGGAGTCGGTTCTCGCCGAGGCGCCGGAGAGCTTTGCCCTGGCCGGCTTCTCGCTGGGCGGATACGTGGCGCAGGAAATCGTCCGGCGCGCGCCGGAGCGGGTCACGCGGCTTGCCCTGCTCGATACCTCGATCCGACCCGACGGGCAGGACTTGGCCGCCACGCGCCGCGCCCTCGACAAGGCCGTCCGCATTCCCGGCCGCTTTCACGGCTTCGGCGACCGGCTGCTGGCGACCTATCTCGACCCGGCGCATCTGGCCGATGCGGCGATCGTCGCCCGCATCCGGGGGATGACCGAGCGGCTCGGCATGGAGGTCTTCCTCCGCCAGAACGCCATCGTGCGGCGCGACGGAAGCGAGACCCTCCGCAGCCTGACCTGCCCGCTCCTCGTCCTGTGCGGCGCCAGCGATGCCGTGACGCCGCCCGCGATGCACCGGGAGATGGCCGTGCTCGCTCCGGGCGCCCGCCTCCTGATCGTGCCGGGCGCCGGACACATGAGCCCGATCGAACAGCCAGGGGCAGTCTCCGAAGCCCTGAGAGTGTGGCTCCGCGAACCGTGAGCGGTCCGGTGCTGCGCCGCCCGGTCCACATGCCGGGTTCGGACCGGTTCGCGACGGGTGGGGATGGATCTCGGTGTCCGAGGTCTCCGTATTTCGTTTCCGAAAACAACGCTGTACGCTCGAATAGGGTCTGGACGGCGCGGCGCCCCCGCCGAAGTGCCGATCGCGCAGGATTCCGGCAGGATCTGGCATGACGCGTCTGCCCGAACGAGGCGGCTTCGAGCGAAAGGCGACGGAGCGTGCCGAAGCCTCCGCGGTGGAGTCGCGCCGCCTCGCCATCGTCGCGGCGGTGCGCCAGCGCGGCTTCATGACGATCGAGGCGCTGGCGAGCCAGTTCGGCGTGACCGTCCAGACGATCCGGCGCGACCTCAACGAACTCAGCGCGGAAGGGCGCCTGGAGCGCTACCGCGGCGGCGGCGGCCTTCCGTCCAGCGTCGAGAACATCGACTATGCCGACCGTCGAGCCACGCTGCTGCCCGAGAAGACGCAGATCGGGCGCCTGGCCGCGAGCCGCATTCCCTCGCATTGCTCGGTCTTCCTCAACATCGGCACGACCACGGAGGCGGTGGCGCGCGAACTCGTGCACCACGACGACCTCAGCATCATCACCAACAACCTCAACGTCGCCATCGGCCTGGCGGCGACGACCGCCTTCCGCATCGTGGTTGCGGGCGGCACCATGCGCAATCGCGACGGCGCCGTGCTGGGCCAGCTCACCTGCGACACCCTCAGCCAGTTCCGGGTCGACGTCGCGGTCATCGGAATCAGCGGGATCGACGCCGACGGCGCGCTGCTCGATTACGATTACGAGGAGGTGCGCGCGACGCAGACCATCCTGCAGCACGCCCGCCGGACCTTCCTGGTGGCCGACCACACCAAATTCACCCGCCGCCCGATGGTCGAGGTGGGCCGTCTCGAGCAGATCGACACGGTCTTCACCGATCGGATGCCGCCGCCCGAGATCGTCGCCCTGATGGAACGCCACGGCGTTAGCCTCGCGGTGACGGATCAGGACAATCCGAAACGAACCTAAAAATTTTCGCTTGCGAACATTTTAACATGAGGCAATATTCTGCCTGACCGGCCCTCGGCCGGAGCGGGAGGCGAATCATGACGACAGTATCGACCCTGCGGGCGGTGGACGCCCCCTACGATCTGCTCGTCATCGGCGGCGGCATCAACGGCACGGGTATCGCCCGCGACGCGGCCGGGCGCGGCCTGTCGGTGCTGCTCTGCGAACGCGGGGACCTGGCGGAATTCACCTCGTCCTCCAGTACCAAGCTCATTCATGGCGGCCTGCGCTACCTGGAATACTACGAGTTCCGGCTCGTGCGGGAGGCCTTGGCCGAGCGGGAGCGCCTGCTGCGCCTGGCTCCGCACATCATCTGGCCGCTGCGCTTCGTGCTGCCCCATGACGAGGGCCTGCGGCCGGCCTGGATGCTTCGGATCGGCCTGTTCCTGTACGACCACCTGGCGCGCCTGCGCACGCTGCCGGGCTCGAAAATGGTTCGTTTGCGAACATCCCCGATGGGTGCCCCGCTGCAGGATCGTCTCGGCAAGGGCTTCGTCTATTCGGATTGCTGGGTCGAGGACAGCCGCCTCGTCGTCCTGAACGCCATGGACGCGCGGGCGCGCGGTGCCGAGATCCGAACGCGCACCGGCGTGGACACGGCACGCCGCATCGACGGGACCTGGACGGCGACGCTCCGCGACGGCGCGACGGGTCGGACCGAGACCGTTCGGGCGAGGGCGGTCGTGAACGCGGCCGGTCCCTGGGTCAGCGAGACCCTGGGAACGACGCTCGGCGTCAACAGCCGCGCGGCCGTGCGCCTGATCAAGGGCAGCCACATCGTCGTCCGCAAGCTCTACGAGGGCGACCAGGCCTACATCCTGCAGCAGCCCGACAAGCGCATCATCTTCGCGATCCCCTACGAGCACGATTTCACCCTGATCGGCACCACCGACGTGCCGTATGAGAACGAGCCCGGCCCGGTGACGATCTCCGAGGAGGAGACGCGCTACCTGTGCGACTGCATCAACCGCTCCTTCGCGAAGGCGATCGGGCCGAAGGATGTGGTCTGGAGCTACTCGGGCGTGCGACCGCTCTACGACGACGCGGCGGCCAATGCCTCGGCGGTCACGCGCGACTACGTGCTCGACCTCGACGATGCCGGCGGAGAGGCCCCGGCGCTCTCGGTCTTCGGCGGCAAGATCACGACCTACCGGCGTCTCGCCGAACACGCGATCGAGAAGATCGCGCCGCATTTCCCCGGGCTGAAAAGGGCCTGGACCGGCGATGCGGTCCTGCCGGGCGGTGCCATGCCGGATGCGGATTTCGAGACTTTCCTGGCGCAGTTCGCCCGGGAAGCCCCCTTCCTCCCCGCAGAGACCGCGCGACGGCTCGCTCGGGCCTACGGCACCGAGGCGCGGAGCATCGTCAGCGGTGCCCGCCGCCTCGCGGATCTCGGCGAAGCCTTCGACGGTGGACTGACGGCGGCCGAGGTCGATTATCTCGTTCGGGCCGAATGGGTGCGGACCGCCGAGGACATCCTGTGGCGCCGGTCCAAGCTCGGCCTGCGCACGGGTCCGGAGAGCGCCGCGCGCCTCGCCGCCTACGTGACCCGCAAGGCCGACGCCGCCTGAATCCAACGATCCCGAGACAGGCCGGAGCCGGCGCGAAGACCGGCCCGGAGACCTTCGAACCTTCCAAGGGAGGAAGCCAGCCATGACCCAGTTCGTCGGCGCCATCGACCAGGGCACCACCAGCAGCCGCTTCATCGTCTTCGATCGCGAAGGGCATATCATCTCCTGCAAGCAGCGGGAGCACGCGCAGGTCTATCCGCGACCCGGCCATGTCGAGCACGATCCGATGGAGATCTGGCGCAACACCCAGGCCGTCATGCAGGATGCCCTGGAGGCCGCCGGCCTGACCCCGAAGGATCTGCTCTCGATCGGCATCACCAACCAGCGCGAGACCACGCTGATCTGGGACCGGCGCACCGGCACCCCGCTCCACAATGCCCTCGTCTGGCAGGACACCCGCAACGACCGCCTCGTCACCGAATTCGCGCGGGACGGTGGACGCGACCGCTTCCGGGCGCTGACCGGCCTGCCGCTCGCGAGCTACTTCTCGGGTCTCAAGCTGCGCTGGCTCCTCGACCATGTGGAGGGCGCGCGGGAGAAGGCGGAAGCCGGCGACGTCCTGTTCGGCAACATCGATACCTGGCTGGTCTGGAATCTCACCGGCGGCCCGGACGGCGGGCTCCACCTCACCGACGTGACCAATGCGAGCCGCACGCAGCTCATGTCCCTCGAGACCCTGGCCTGGGACGACGGCATGCTCGCCACGTTCGGCATCCCGCGCGCGATGCTGCCGGAGATCTTCTCGTCCTCCCAGGTCTACGGTGAGACCCGCGTGCCCTTCGCCGGCGTGCCGATCGCCGGAATCCTCGGAGACCAGCAGGCGGCCCTGTTCGGACAGACCTGCTTCCAGCCCGGCGAAGCGAAGAACACCTACGGCACCGGCTGCTTCGCGCTGATGAACACCGGCGAGGCGCCCGTGCCCTCGACCTGCGGCCTCGTGACGACGCTGGCCTACAAGCTCGACGGACAGCCGGCGGTCTACGCCCTCGAAGGCTCGATCGCCATCACGGGCGCCCTGGTCCAGTGGCTGCGGGACAACCTGCACATGATCCAAGACAGCGCCGAGGTCGAGCGCCTCGCAACGACCGTGGAGGACAATGGCGGCGTCTACTTCGTGCCCGCCTTCTCGGGCCTCTACGCGCCCCATTGGAACGAGGGCGCCCGCGGCCTGATCATCGGCCTCACCCGCTACGCCAATCGCGGCCACATCGCCCGGGCCTGCCTGGAAGCGACGGCCTTCCAGACCCACGAGGTGCTGGAGGCGATGGAGAAGGATTCCGGCATCCCCGTGCGCGAGCTGCGCTCGGATGGCGGCATGGTCGCCAACGTGACCCTGATGCAGTTCCAGGCCGATATCCTGGACGTGCCGGTGGTGCGCCCGAAGGTGACCGAGACCACCGCGCTCGGGGCCGCCTACGCCGCCGGCCTCGCGACCGGCTACTGGAAGAGCACGGACGACCTCGTGCGCAACTGGGGCGTCGACCGCCGCTGGGAGCCGAACATGGATGCGACCCAGCGCCAGCGCATCACCGCGGCCTGGGGCCGGGCGGTCAAGCGCTCCTTCGACTGGGACATGCAGGACGACTGACGCCCGCGCGGGCATCGATCGATCCAGAAACGCGAAAAGACTGCGGAGGACATACCATGACGTCGCCGTTCCTGGGCGAGCTTCTGGGCACGATGGTGCTGATCATCCTCGGAAACGGCGTCGTCGCCGGGACATTGTTGCGCGGATCGAAGGCGGAGGGTGCGGGCTGGATCGCGATCACCGCCGGTTGGGCTTTCGCCGTGCTGGCCGGGATCTTCGTCGCGACCGCGGCGGGCAGCCCCGACGCGCACATCAACCCTGCGGTGACGATCGCGGCGGCGATCACCTCCGGCAGCATGGCCAAGCTCGTCGTCTACGTGCCGGCGCAGATGATCGGCGCCTTCCTGGGGGCGACCGTGGTCTGGCTGCACTACCTGCCGCACTGGGCGGTCACCGAGGACCAGGGGGCGAAGCGAGCCTGCTTCTGCACCGATCCGGCGATCCGGCAGTCCGGCGCGAACTGGCTGAGCGAGATCGTCGGCACGTTCCTGTTGATCCTCATCGTCAGCGCGCTGCTGTCGCGGACCGTGGGAGCGGCCGGCACCATCCCCACCGGACTCGCGCCCTACCTCGTCGGCATGGTGGTCTGGAGCATCGGGCTATCGCTCGGCGGCACCACGGGCTACGCGATCAATCCGGCCCGCGACCTCGGACCCCGCCTCGCCCACGCGGTCCTGCCCATCGCCGGCAAGGGCGATTCGGACTGGGGATACGCCCTGATCCCGGTCGCGGGTCCGGCCATCGGCGCGGTGCTCGCCGCACTCGCGATCCTGGCGATCGGCTTCTGAGGGCCGCGCCCGATCGCGCCCGAGGCCTGGACTTCCGGGCGCCGGCCCTACCTTGAGGGCGACGCGGCATCGCGGGCGTTCCCTGTCCGGGACCGGCGCGAGGAGCACCACGGCCGCCCATGGATCCGACTCGTCCCTCCGCTCAAACCATCGCGCTCGCCGGCATCGGAGGCGATCTCGGCGGCCGCATCGCGACGGCTCTGGTCGCGCAGGGCGCTGAGGTCCGGGCCCTGGTCCGTGCCGGCGCAGCGGGTCGGAGCCACCCGTCCGGCGTGATCCCGGTCGCCGTCGACTACGCAGATCCGGGCGCGCTCGGGCACGCATGCGAAGGGGCCGCCTGCGTGGTCTCGGCCCTGAACGGGTTGGAGCCGGTCATCCTGGAGGCGCAGGGCCGGCTGCTCGACGCGGCGGTCGCGGCCGGCGTCCCGCGCTTCATTCCGTCGGATTTCTCCCTCGACTTCACGCGCACGCGCCCGGGCGACAACCGAAACCTAGACCTGCGGCGAAGCTTCATGGCCCGGGTCGACCGGACGCCGATCCGCGCCACCTCGATCCTCAACGGCGCCTTCGCCGACCTGCTCACCGGGCAGGCGCCGATCGTCCTGCAGACGCCGCGGCGCATCCTCTACTGGGGCGATGCCGACCAGTCCCTCGACTTCACCGCCAAGGACGACGTCGCGCGATACACCGCGGCGGCCGCCCTCGATCCCGAGGCGCCGCGCATTCTGCGGATCGCCGGCGACTCCGTGACGCCGCGTGCCCTGGCGGCGATCATGACGGACCTGACCGGACGGCCCTACAGCCTGTGGCGCGCCGGGGGCCTCGGACGGCTCGGGCTGCTGATCCGGGTCGCACGTGCGGTGACGCCGGCGAGCGACGCCGTGTTTCCGGCCTGGCAGGGCATGCAGTACCTGCGCGACATGTCGAGCGGCCGGGGTCGACTCGCCCCCCTCGACAACGACCGCTACGGGCGCATGCCGTGGCGCGACGCCCGGTCGGTTCTCGCCTCCGCCACCTGAGCGCGAATCGCGTTCGGGCGATCAGGCGGAATTGCGCTGCCCGACCACGAGACGAAGCCCACCTCGCTCGGCGGGCGCCCCGGCCAGGATCGCCGCAGCCTTGCGCTCCAGCTCGCCGCCCTGGAACGGCTTCTGGACGATGCGCTCGGCGCCGACCTCGCCCGCTTGCATCAGCGCGGCGGTGTCGGCGTAGCCGGTGACGAACATCACCGGCAGGTGCGGCCAGCGCCGCCGGATCTCGCAGGCCACCTCGGCGCCGTTCATGCCCGGCATGGCGAAATCCAGGACGATCAGGTCGACGCAGGCATCTGCCTCCAGGGCGGTGAGGGCGGCGAGGCCGGAGCCCGCCTCGCGGATGCGGTAGCCGGTCTCGGACAGGATCGTCGTGGTGATCTCGCGTACCGCGCTGTCGTCGTCCACCACGAGGACCACGGGCCGGTCCCCCGCGTGCCGGAGGGCGGCGCAGTCGATCGCGGGCCGCGGAGCCTCGCGGGAGGGGGAGGCGAGCTCCGCCCGCGGCAGGTAGATCCGCACGGAGGTGCCTTCGCCGACCCTGGTGTCGATGCGGACGCCGCCGCCCGACTGCTTCACGAAGCCGTAGACCTGGGCCAGCCCGAGGCCGGAGCCCTTGTCGACGGCCTTGGTGGTGAAGAATGGCTCGAACACCCGGGTCAGCACCTCGGGCGCGATGCCGCTGCCGGTGTCGCTCACCGCCAGCATCACGTACTCGCCGGGCGCCGGCTCCTCCGGGCGGGCGGGCGCCTGGCTCAGGGCCACGTTGGCGGTCTCGATCGTGAGGCAGCCGCCCACCGCCATCGCATCGCGGGCATTGATCGCGAGATTCAGGATCACGAGCTCGATCTGGGTGGCGTCGACGAGGGCCGACCACAGGTCGGGCTGCAGCGTCATCTCGATGCGCACCGCGCCGCCGATCGAACTCTGGAGCAGGTCGCGCATGGAGGCGACGGTCTGGTTCAGCTCCACCGGCGTCGGTTCCAGGCGCTGCCGGCGGGAGAAGGCGAGGAGCTGGGCCGTGAGGCGGGCGCCCCGGTCGGCGGCCCCGCGCATCATCTGGAGGCGGCGCTTCGAGCGCTCGTCCGGGACGGCGCGCTCCAGGAACTCGATGTTGCCGGAGATCACCGTCAGCAGGTTGTTGAAATCATGGGCGACACCACTGGTGAGCTGGCCCACGGCCTCGAGGCGCTGGGCCTGGCGCAGGGCCTCCTCGACGCGCTCGCGCTCGGCGATCTGGCGGTGCAGTTCCGCATTGGCGGCGGCCAGGTCGCTCGTTCGCGCCTCGACCCGCGCCTCGAGGGTCGCGTTGAGGTCACGCAGGTCCTGGAGCGCATGCTCGCGCTCGGCATGGGCGCGCGCCTCGGCCAGCGCACGCATGATGGTCCGGGGCAGGCGATCGAGGCGCTGCTTGGTGACGTAGTCGGTGGCACCCCGCTTCAGGGCCTCGACCGCGACGTCCTCTCCGAGGGTGCCCGAGACGAAGACGAACGGGATGCCCGGGCATTGGGCACGGGCGATCGCCAGGGCGCTCAGGCCGTCGAAGGTCGGCAGCACGTAGTCGGCGAGGATGAGGTGATGCGCGCAGGAAGCGGCCGCGGCGGTGAAGTCCGGCGCGGTCATCACCCGGTCGATCGTATAGCGGTGCCCGAGGTCGTCGAGCACCGCGCCGAGGAGTTCCGTGTCGAGGTCGCTGTCTTCGAGGAGGAGGATCTTCAGCAGGGCGGAGCCGATTCCGTCCTGCAATCCCTGATCGGGCTCAGGCTGCGTCACGTGTTCGATGGCCAACCTCCTCCCCGATGCGGCGGCGGCTCGTTGAGCACCGCCCAGAACACGCCGAGATCCTGGATCGCCTCGAAGAATTCCGTGAACCCAACGGGCTTGACCACGAAAGCGTTCACACCGAGATCGTAGGAGCGCACGAGATCGGTCTCCTCCCGCGACGAGGTCAGCATCACCACGGGGATCGCCCGGGTGCGCAGGTTTCCCTTGACCTGAGCCAGCACCTCGAGGCCGTCCACCTTGGGCAGCTTGAGGTCGAGGAGCACGACCGCCGGATCGCGGGCGTCGCGGTCCTTGAAGAGGCCACGCCGATGCAGGAAATCCAGGGCCTCGGCGCCGTCGCGGCAGATCACGATCTCATTGGCGAGCTGGCTCTTCTCCAGGGCCGCGAGGGTGAGCTCGATGTCGTTCGGGTTGTCCTCGACGAGGAGGATGGGCTTCAGGTCCGGCATGGGTTCAGCGCGCGTCCCTTGGGTTTCGCGGCGACCGGGTCCGGGTCGCGGCATTCGGGTTGGGCACCGCCGTCGGGGTCGGCAGCGTGAAGTAGAAGGTCGCCCCGGCCCCGATCGCGCCCTCGGCCCAGGTCCGGCCGCCATGGCGCTCGACGATGCGGCGGACATTCGCAAGGCCGATGCCGGTGCCCTCGAACTCCTCGACCCGGTGCAGGCGCTGAAACACGCCGAACAGCTTGTCGACATAGGCCATGTCGAAGCCGACCCCGTTGTCGCGCACGAAGAACACGGCCTGCTCGGCCCCATCGCCGTCCGGGGCCTGGCCTGCGCTGCGCCCGTCGAGACGGCCGACCTCGATCACCGCTTCCGGGCGGTCGCGGCTGTACTTGACCGCGTTCGACAGCAGGTTCTCGATCACGAGCCGGAGCATCACCGGGTCGGCATTCACCCGCCCGAGCGACCCGACGGTCCAGCGGATCGTCCGCTCGGGCGGGACCTCCCGCATCACCGAGCGGCGGACCTCCTCCACCAGGGCGTTGAGGTCACCGGCGACGGGATTCAGGGCATTGCGGCCCATCTGCGAGAAGCGCAGCAGGTTGTCGACGAGCGTGCCCGCAGAAAAGGCCGCCTCGACGATCGTGTTGATGTAGTGCCGGCCCTTGTCGGAGAGGCGGCTGCCTTCGCGTGAGCGCAGCAGCTCCGCGTAGCCGACGATATGCCGGAAGGGCGCGCGAAGGTCGTGGCTCACCGAGTAGGAGAACGCCTCCAGCTCCTTGTTGGAGCGTTGGAGCTCCTCGCTCAGGGAGGCGAGCTCCTCGGCCCGCCGCAGCACGATGCCGAGCACGGAGGCGCGCAGATCCTTCACCGACTCGATCTCGGCGCGCGACCACGGCAGGGAGCGGTTCTGCAGCGTCTCCTTCCAGATCTCGAAGGATTGCCGGGGGTGCAGCCGCTCGGGGCCGCCGGCCGGATCGGGGGTCGCCGCCTTGGTCGGGTCGCCCCCCCACTTCACCGTGCGGACCACCTCGGGTCGGAACCAGAGCACGTAGCTGGCATATTTCTGCGAGATCGAGATCGCCAGGAGGCCGCTCGCCTGCTCGGCGAAGGCGCGGGCCGGCGGATAGACTTCGCTGAGCGCGTCGGTGGCGACGAGGTCGGCGCCGCCGGGCCCGGAGGAGAGCCACTGGTAGATCCCCCGCACCTCCACGTCCCGAGGGGTCGCGCCGAGGAGCCGGCAGGTGTCGGAGGTGATCACCGCCGCGCCGGAAGCGCCGGCGAGGGCCAGGACGTCGGCGGAATGCTTCAGCAGGCCGTCGAGGAAGTTCTCCTCCTCCGCCATGAAGCCGAGGAGCCGGGCCTGGATCGCCCCGAGGCGCAGGCGCTGCTCCGCCTCGGCGCCGCGTTCCTTGGCGGCGAGCTGGAGTGCGAAGATCCGGGTGAGGAAATCGCAGGCGTTGCGGGCCTGGAGCGGCACGCGGCGCGGCTCGGCGTTGTGGCAGGAGATCAGGCCCCACAGGGCGCCGTCGACGAGGATCGATACCGACATCGACGCCATCGTGCCCATGTTGCGCATGTACTCGACATGGACCGGCGAGACGCTGCGCAGGATCGACTGGCTGAGGTCGAGGGGCTCCGCGTCCTCGCCCGATTCCCGCAGGATCGGGACCGGCCGGTACCCGGCATCCGGGATGATCCGCAGGCGGTTGCGGCGATAGAGCTCGCGGGCCTGGGCCGGAATGTCGGTCGCGGGGAAGCGGAGGTCGAGGTAGGAGGGCAGGGCGCCGTTGCCGTCCTCGGCGATGACGGTGCCGTGCCAGTCCCGGTCGAAGCGGTAGACCAGGGTCCGGTCGAAGCCGGTGATGTGGCGGATGTCGACGGCCACGAGGTGGCACAGCTCGGCGACGGAAGCGGCTTCGTGCAGGCCCTCCACGAAGCGGCTCAGGCGCGGATAGAGTGCGTCGAGGCTATGGTTGGAGGCGAAGACGCTCGCCACCGCCTCGAATTCCAGGATCGTGAGAGCGCCCGAGCGATGGATCGCGAGGTCGTAGGCGAGGGGACCCTCCGGTGTGCTCAGCGACACCGTGCGCAGGTATTGCGCGCCGTCGCGCTCGGGCTCGGCCGAGTCTGCCGGGAAGAGGCCATCGAGTTCCGGAAACGCCACGTCGCAGCGTCGGCCGAGACAGGCCTCGATGCCGCCCGGCACGTTCGCGCTGGCCTGCACGATCCGGCCGTCCGGGTCCCGGAGCGCGAGGAGGAAGCCGTGCGGCTGAAGCGTTCCGAGGCGATGGATCGGCTCCCGGTCGCAGACGGTCAGCACTTCGGCGGGCGCCGAGCCCGTGTCCAACCCCCGCGAGTCCGCCTCCAAAACGTCTACTCCCCTGGCCGTCCCCGCTCCGCGCGTCACCGCGGGGTTGGTTACGCGGATCGGACGGAGGGCGCAACGCGATCCGGGGGGCGCAGTCCACAACAGACCGCGAGAACTCCCGCGCCGCGCCACGCGGGGCGCCGGCGCAATCTCCGGTCGACATCGCCGGCGTTCGCCCTAGCTTGCCGCACAGGCATGGTCCGGTCCGCCGAGGCTGGATCGGCGACAAGGGGGGACGACATGGCCGGGCGCGAGCGCATGGAACCCATTCCGCCGGAGCTGCTGAGCCCCTGGCGCACGGAGGCGCGGGCGAAGCTCCAGGCCGAGGCGCGGGAGTTCGCCCGGGACATCGTGATGCCGCTAGCGGACGAACTCGATCCGCAGAAGGCGGAGATGCCCCGGAGCCTCATCGACCAGATGGCCGCCAAGGGCTGGTTCGGCATCACCATCCCGGCCGAGCAGGGCGGCCTCGGCCTCGGCGTGTTCGAATATTGCCTCGTCTCGGAGGAGCTCGCCCGGGCCTGGCTCTCGGTGGGCAGCATCCTGGCGCGGGGCCAGGGTCTCGGCACCCAGACCCTCGACCCGGAGCGTCGGCAGGCACTGCTGGAGAGGTCAGCGAAGGGGCAATGGATCGGCGGCATCGCCCTCTCGGAGCCGACCGCCGGCTCCGACCTCGCAGGCGTGCAGACGCGGGCGGAGCGCGAGGGCGATACCTGGGTGCTGACCGGGACCAAGCGCTGGGCGGGCTTCGCCAAGGCCGCCGACTTCGTCGAGGTCCTGGCCCGGACCCGCGATCCCGAACCCGGCGAGCCGCGCTCGGCCGGGCTCGAACCCTTCCTCGTGGTCAAGGAACCGGGCACCTTTCCGCCCGGCATGACCGGCCGGGTGATCGACAAGATCGGCTATCACGGCTTCCTCACCTTCGAGCTCGACCTCGACGGGGTGCGGGTGCCGGAGAGCGATCGCCTGACCGGCCTCTACGGCGACCAGGGCGCCGACGCGGATTCCGGCGGCTTCGCCTCGGTCCAGCGCGGACTCAACATCGCGCGGGTCCACACGGCGGCCCGGGCGGTCGGGGTCGCCCGCGCGGCCCTCGAGGATTGCCAGGCCTACCTGCAGGAGCGCGAGCAGTTCGGCCATCCGATCGGCGACTTCCAGGCCCTGCGCTTCGCGCTCGCCGACATGGCGGCCGACGTCGCCCAGGCCCGCGCCTTCTGGAACCAGGTGGCGCACCTGCTCGACGCCGGCGAGCCGGCCGAGAGCGAATCGGCCATGGTCAAGCTCGTCGCCACCGAGATGGCGGTGCGGGTGACGAACCAGGCGATGCAGTTGCATGGCGGCAACGGCTACACCACCGAGCGGCGGGTGGAGCGCTACTGGCGCGACGCGCGCCTGACCACGATCTTCGAGGGGACGAGCGAGATCCAGCGCCGGATCATCAGCGACCGGATGTTGCCGAAGCCCTGACCTACGGAAACGGGCGTCAGCGCCCGCCCATCACCAGCCGCAGCTTGTCGGCGAGATCCTCGCGCCGGTAGGGCTTGCTGAGGAGCGGCAGATCGACGGGCACGCCCTGCTCGCCGAGGGCGGAACCGGTATAGCCCGAGGCGAGCAGCACCCGCAGCCCGGTGCGCAGGGCGCGGGCGTGGGTCGCGAGTTCGACTCCGTTCATACCCCCGGGCATGACCACGTCGGAGAACATGATGTCGATGCGCTCCGGTCCTTTGAGGCGTTCGAGCGCCTCGGCCGCGTGGGTGGCGGTCAAGGTGCGGTAGCCGAGCTCCGACAGGCTCTCGACGGCCATCTCCAGCACCGCCGCCTCGTCCTCGACGACGAGGACGACCTCGCCCTCCGCGGCCCGGCGCAAGGGGAGAAGCGCGTCCACCCGCGGCGCCTCGGCCGCCGGCTGGGACGAGCGCGGCAGGTCGATGGTGATCGTGGTGCCCTGACCCGGCACGCTCGCGACCCGGACCTGCCCCCCGCCCTGGCGGGCAAAGCCGTAGACCTGGCTCAGACCGAGGCCGGTGCCCTTGCCGACATCCTTGGTGGTGAAGAACGGCTCGAACGCCCGGGCCGCGGTGGCCGCATCCATGCCGAGGCCGGTATCGCTCACGGAGACCCGGACGTAGTCGCCGGGCGTCAGGTCCGGCCAGGCCGCGCGGCGCTCGGGGGTGACGGCGAGGTTCTCGGTCCGGATCGTCAGGGTGCCGCCGCCCGGCATGGCGTCGCGGGCATTGACCGCGAGGTTGAGGATGGCGCTCTCGAACTGACCGGGGTCGAGGCGCACGGGATCGAGGGCCGCGTCGAGGTCGAGGACGAGGCCGACCGTCTCGCCGACGGCCCGCTGCAGCAGTCCCTGGAAGTCCTTGAGCAGATGGTTGGGATTCACCGTCTCGGGCCGCAGCACCTGCCGGCGCGAGAACGACAGCAGCTTCTCGGTGACCTCGGCTCCGCGACGGGCCGCCGTCATCGCCGAGGTCGCCAGCCGCTCGACCCGCTGGGCGTTGTCGGGCCGGCGCACGATCATGTCGAGGTTGCCGACGATGACCGTGAGGAGGTTGTTGAAGTCGTGGGCGACGCCGCCGGTCAGTTGGCCGATCGCCTCCATCTTCTGCGCCTGGCTCAGGCGCTGCTCGGCCTCGCGCCGGTCGGTGATATCGATCACCACGCCCGCCATGGTGGCGGGCGTGCCGTCCGCGTCGCGGCGGAGCCGCCCGCGGACGTCGATCCAGCGCTCGGCGCCGTCGCCCGCCCGGGTGATGCGGCACTGGAAGCAGAGGGTGGTCTCCGCCTGCGCCCGCGTCAGCGCGGCCTCGGCGGCGCAACGGTCCTCGGCGGCGACGTGGGCGAGGAATTCGGCGAGGCCCCATCGCGGCAGCGGGCTGTCGTAGCCGAAGATCCGGTCGTGACGCGGGGTGCGCACCGACTCGCCCGTCCTCAGGTCGAGGGTCCAGTTGCCCATGTCGGCCGCCTCAAGGGCGACCGTGACGTTGTCGCGGGCGATCTCCAGCTCCGCGCGCTGGCGTTCGCTCTGGACAGCGGCGGCCTCGGCGGCGCCGTAGAGCACGTCGACCTCACGCAGGTAGACGGCCAGGACGACGATGCCGGCCGCGAGGGCTTCCAGCCGCCCGGCGAACCAGCCGACCGTGCCGCGTGCGGCCCCCGGCAGGGTGATGGCATTGTCGAAGATCAGGAGGAGCAGCGAGACCGCGAGCCAGAGCTGCAACACGCTGCGCAGGCGCGTGCGCCAGCACAGCGTGGCGAGGGCCGCAACCGTGAGGAGCACCACGGTCGGACCGACCCCGGAGGTGGTCAGCAGCCAGTAATCGTCGCCCTCCACGCTGCGCGGCAGGTACGCGACGTACACGGTGACGAGCCAGGTCAACGCGGCGACAGCGACGGTGACCGCCAGAGCCGTCAGGATTCCGACGCGGCCGACACGGGGATGCGGCACGAGACGGGGACGCCGGTCGCCTTCCATGATCGCGTAGGGCAGGGCGAAGAGCGGCGGCCCGATGTGCCACAGGGTCCAGAGCCAGGTGGTGGTGTCAGGCCCGGCGCCGACGAGGCGCCCCGGACCGAATATTCCGGGAAAGCTGAGGAGCTGTATCGCGACGATCTGGGTCGTGTAGAGGCTGCCGGCGGCCAGGACCAGGAGCGGAACCGAGCGCGTGCGCCGGTATTGCGCGAAGAACAGGTAGGTGGTGACGGCATAGACCGTGATCAGCGCGGCCTGATAACTCGGAACGAAGCCCGGCATCGCCCCGACCGGCTCGGCCACGATGGGCAGGAGCGCGAGCGTCAGCAGCCCGAAGGCGGCCGCGACGGCGACCGCGAATCGCCTCTGCGGCGCGGTGGTGCCGGCGTCCGCGAAGGTGGAAAGGCCTGGACCGCCAGCGAAATCCGGCACGATGAGGCTCCTGGCCGCGCGCCGTGGGCGGATCGCCCGGCCGACAGGACCGCCTCCGGTCTAGCATCATCCTTCCTGTCGCGACACGGTGCGCCCCGGTCCGGAGGGCATGGCGGCCGCGGAAAGCCGCGTTCCGTTGCCCCGGCGTGACAGGAGATCCTCCGCGCGAAAGCGGTGGCGTCGGCATTATCGCTCCGCCCGGTACACCATCGTACCGACGACCCCGGCCGAAGGCGCATCGAACCGGCGGACCGGTCACTGCCGCGATCGGCCCGGCCGGTCGGACCCGGCGGGTGCGGCGGCGCCCGGCGCACGCACGACGCGGGCGCAAACCAGGAACAGCGCCGCGACGCCGAGGGCGACGCTGGTCGGGGACACCGCCGCCGCGAGGCCGCCGGCGAGGGCCGAGCCGGCGACGTCGCCGAGGTTCATCGCCGCCATGTAGATCTGGAACTGCGTGGCGGAGGCGCGTCCCGCGCGGCTCGCCAGGAGCACGGTCGGCAGCAGGGCGACGTAGAGGAGGGCCGGTACGACGCTGGCCAGGCCGAGGATGAAGGGACCGGTCGCGGCCTCGAGCCCGGCGCCGATCAGCCCGGCCGCGGCCGCGAACGCCGCCGCGCAGGCGAGGAGGAGCGCGCGGAGGACCAGCCCCGGTCCGACGCGATCGACGGCGGTGCCGACGCCCGCCGCGCCGAGGGTTCCGGCGAGGAGCGCCAGCAGCGCCTGCAGCCGCGAGAGCGCGCCCGCATCCCAGCCATGGACCTGCACCAGCGCGACCCCGAAGGGCACCTGGAACAGCGCGAGGGCGAAGTCGACGGCGAAGCACAGCGCCAGCAGGATCGCCGCGTCCCGGCTCCGGAAGGCGGCGACGAGCCGGCGCACGAAGGACACCGTCTCGTCCGTCCGCGACGCCTCCGCGGCGCGCCCCGGACCGCGCCATTCCAGCGCGAAGACCCGGTCGTCGGGCGCCTCGCGCACGAGCAGAGCCGTGAGCGCCGGCGGCGTGGTCAGGCAGACGAGGGCGACGGCCGCCGCGAAGAAGCCGCCGGCGTCGAGGATCCAGGCGAAGATCGCGGTTCCGGCGGCGCTCCCGATGACGAAGCCTGCCCGCGTCCCGGCGCTGGTGCGGCCCAGCTCGCCGGGCGGGACGCTTCCCGCGATCATCCGGTCGGTGGCGGTGTCGGCGAGGGAGGCGGCCAGGCTGTGCAGCAGCAGCACGACGCTGACGGCCGTCAGGCCCGGGCTGGTCCCGAGGAGCAGCAGGCCGGCGAGGCTCACCTGGGCGCAGGCCAGGGCGAGGACGAGCCATCGGCGATACGGCCCCATGCGATAGGGCGTCTGGCGATCGATCAGCGGACCCCAGAGCAGCGGCTGCAGCACCCAGGGCAGGCCGACGATCGCGAGGTGGCGGCCGACCTCCGTCGCGGAAGCGCCGGCGGCGGCGAAGTGGTTGGCGAGCGCCGTGAGGGCGAAGCCGGCGACGATGCCCTGGTAAAGGTAGAGCAGCGTAAAGAGGATGAGCCGCCAGCGCGTATCCTGCAGGCTCGGCCGCCACGGGGTCATCGGCTCGATCCTCGTGTGCCCCTGACGCGTGTCGGTTCCCTTATCCGAAGCACCCGGCGCGCGTCACCTCGCCGGACCAGTACCCGCGAGGCGTCGGGCCGCTGGTCTCAGGCGGAGAGCCGGAAAGCGGGCTCCAGGAGGCCGCGCACGCCCACCGGCACCAGCAGGGTGCGCCCGTGCTCCGGATCGGCTTCGCGCTCCTCCGGCGTCATGCCCTCGTAGGCGCTGGTGACGAGGAGGTGGTCGAGGCCGGGGCCCGCGAAGGTCGGGCAGGACGGACGCGTCACGGGCAGGGGGACCGTCCGCAGGCGCCCACCCTCCGGGCTGTAGGCGTCGAGGCAGGACGCCCCCCAGCGGGCGCACCAGACCCGGCCCTCGGCGTCGACCGCCGCCCCGTCGAGGCCCCCCGCGCCGCCGCGATGGTCGTAGAGCGTCGCGGGCTCGCCCGCCGGCAGGCCCGTACGGGGATCGAGGGCGACGCGCTGGAGCAGGCCCGCGTCGGTGTCGGCGAAGTAGGCGGTCGCACCGTCGGGCGAGAAGCAGATGGCGTTGGGGATCGTGAGGCCCCCGTAGAGGCGGGTCACGCGCGTCCCGGCCACGTGGTAGATTGTGCCACGCCCCGGCTCGGCGGCGCGCCCCATGGTGCTGATCCAGAGGGCGCCGCAGGGATGGACCCGGCCGTCATTGGAACGGGTGCCGGCCTCCTCCGCCTCCAGCGGGCAGAAGAGGGTCAGCCCGCCGTCCTCAAGGGTGCGGAGATGGAGACCGTCCTCGGCCGCCAGGAGCTGGCGGCGCTCGTCGACGGCCGCCACCGCGCTCGCCATGACGGGCAGCGCGTAGGACCGGGCGGTTCCCCCGGCGAGGGGCGCCGCGAACAGGCGCCGCTCCAGGATGTCGACCCACCAGGCGGTGTCGGTGCGCGGATCGTAGCAGGGACCCTCGCCGAGATGGCAGCGGGGCGCATCCAGGATCGTGATGCCAACCATATCGGTTCCTCTGCGATGCGCGGCCCCGGGGCGCCGAGGCGTCGGCCGCTTCGCCGCCGTGGTACCCCGGCGGCGCCTGGTCGGCCACACGGCGCTTCCCCGCTCACGGCCCCGCCGGGGCCGCCCGGTCGCCACCGCGGGCTCCGGCGAGGACCGACGCGGTCCAGATCGCAAGCCCCCCGAGAGCCAGGGCAACGCCGACCCAGCCGGTCGCGGGCAGGCCGAACCCGGCCGTGAGGGCGAGGCCGGCGAGCCACGGCCCGAGGGCATTGGCGACGTTGAAGGCGGAGTGGTTGAGGGCGGCGGCCAGGGTCTGCGCATCCTCGGCGACATCCATCAGGCGGGTCTGCAGGATGGTGGCGAGGCCGCCCCCGCAGCCGATCAGGAAGACGACCGGTCCGAGGGTCCAGAGGCTCCCGGTGGCGAACGGATACAGGGCGAGCGCGCAGGCGCTCCAGACCAGGGTAGCCCCGGCCGCCGGCATCAGTGCACGGTCGGCGGCCCAGGCGCAGACGAGGTTGCCGACGGTGAGGCCGAGGCCGAACAGGGCGAGCACTGGCGGGATCGCGCCCGGCGACGCGTGCGTGACCTCCAGCATCGTCGAGGCGAGATAGGTGTAGACCGAGAACAGGCCGCCGAAGCCGATGGCGCCGGTGGCGAGCGTCAGCCAGACCTGGCCGCGCCGAAGGGCGCCGAGCTCCCGCAGGGCGCTGGCACCCCGTGCCGGCTCACCCAGCGGCGCGTGGATCCGCACCAGGATCGCGGTGCCCGTGGCGAGGAGGGCGACGAGACCGAAGCTCCAGCGCCAGCCGATGAGTTGGCCGATGCCGTTGGCCAGCGGCACGCCGACCACCGTCGCGACGGTCAGGCCCGCGATCACGCGCGAGACCGCCTGCGAGCGGCGCTCGCGCGGAACGAGGGATGCGGCGACCAGGGCCGCGACCCCGAAATAGGCCCCGTGCGGAAGACCGGCGAGGAAACGGAAGGCCAGCATCCAGGGGTAGCTCGGCGCCAGCGCCGAGAGTCCGTTGCCGAGGGCGAACAGCACCATCAGGGCGACGAGGAGGGTGCGCCGCGCGATCCGGGCCGCCAGCACCGCGATGATGGGTGCGCCCACCACCACCCCGAGGGCGTAGGCGCTGATGACGTGGCCCGCCGTGGCGGCATCGATCCCGAGATCGGGCGCGAAGGCCGGCAGCAGGCTCATCGCGGCGAACTCGGTGGTGCCGATGGCAAATCCCCCCGTGGCCAGCGCGACGAGGACGAGGGTCGGATTCGGCCCGGGCGCCGGCGTGACCGGTGCGCCCTCCGCGGCGCCCCCGGCATCGAGCGGAGCGGTCCCGGGGAGGTCGACCCTGGGGAGTTCCACGAGGCTCATCGGCCGGCCCCGGCGAAGGGCAATGCGTCGGCACCGGGCTGGGCGCTGCCCTGTGACAGGCCCCACTCGGGCCTCGGATAGGCGATCATGTCTCGTCGGATCCTTCGGGGGAGGCGGGTTCGAGGTCGGGCCGCGGTCAGTTCTTCGGCACCTTGTCCTTGCCCTTGCCCGGATTCGAGGTGTTGACGAGCTTGGGCGATGCCTGTGCCCGCAGGGTCTCGCGCTGGGCCTGGGTGTCGATCCGTCTGGTCCGCGTGAACGGCGCCAGCTTGACGGGTCCGCCCGTCTTCAGGGCCTCGACGATGCCCTCCAGAACCCGCACGTCCGCGTAGCCCTCCTCGCCGTCCGGCTCGGGATCCCGGCCGTTCAGGATACAGTCGGAGAAATACTTCAATTCCCCACCGAAATGGTCGGTGTTCTTGAAGCTCTCATGCGTCTTGCTTTCGCCGAGGGTGACGGTGTGCTCCAGCGGCTTGCCGTACATGTAGCCCGGATTCACCTCGACGCTGCCCTTCGTGCCCACAACCGCATAGGTGTCGAGGGTATTGCCGACGTAGGAGAGAACGAACTGCGCGAGGCGGTTGCCGGGGAAGCGCAGCGTCACCGCGACCGTGTCGTCGAAGTCGCCGAGGCCCGCCTCCGGGTGGCGCACACCGATGGCCGAGACCACCTCGGTCGGCTCTTCGCCGAAGACGTAGCGGGCGGCGTTGACCGGATAGGGACCCATGTCGAAGACCGGTCCGGCCTCGACGCCGCTCTTCGCGCGATGGTTCTCGGGCGAGACCATCTGGGTGAAGATCGAAGTGAAGGTCAGCAGGTCGCCGAGTTTCCCTGAGCGGATCAGGTCGATGGTCGCAAGGGTCGCGGGCTCGAAGTGCAGCCGGTAGGCGACCATCAGCTTCGCCCCGGACGCATTCGCGGCGTCGAGGATCTCGCGGCACCGAGCCGTGGTGACCTCCAGGGGCTTCTCGATCAGCACGTGAATGCCCGCCTTCAGGGCGGGGATCGCGAACTCCGCGTGGCGCCAGTTCGGCGTGGCGAGGTAGATCGCGTCGATCGTGCCCGAGGCCAGGAGGTCGCCGAACTGCTCGTAGGTGTAGGACCGGGCGACGCCGTACTGCTCGCCGACGCCGCGCGCCTTCTCGGAATCGCCGGTGACGAAGGCGACCACCTCGGAATTGCCGGTCTGCGCCACCCCCGGCAGCATGGCCTCCTGGGTGATGTCGCCGAGGGCCACGAAGGCGTAGCGGACCTTCCTGCCGGAGGTCAGGCCGAGGGCGGATGCGAGGCTCATGGGGTCTCCGAGCGTGCGGCGGGCGAGCGGATCGAGCCGGAAACGGATTGCCGGGACCAGACCGCTGAAGGGAAGTGTGCCCCGTCAACTGTGCGCCGCAGCGAATGTTGCATAGGGATGCAGTCCGGCGCACATGAATGCCCTGCGCCGCATGCAGGACGCGCCGGAGAACGCGACAGGTGACCAGGCAGCGTCCGCCCTCCTCGATCGCCGTCGCCCGGCTGGCGGGGGTCTCGCAATCGGCCGTGTCGCGGACGTTCACGCCGGGCGGCATCGTGTCACCGGCGACGCGCGCCAGGGTTCTCGCGGCCGCCGAGGCGCTGGGCTACCGGCCGAACCTCTTGTCGCGCTCCCTCACCACCGGACGCTCCGGGATCGTCGCCGTGGCGGTGGGCGGCCTCTCCAACCCTTTCCACGCCATGGCCCTGGAGAGCTTCGCCTCCGGACTCCAGCTGATGGGACGGCAGGTCATGCTGGTGGTCGTCGCGGACGAATGGGCCCTCGGCTCGGCCGTGGAACTGTTGTCCGGGTATCAGGTCGATGCGGTGCTCAGCTCGCTCTCGGTGAACGCGGCCGACGTCGCGGACGCCCTGACGCGCTTCGCCGTCCCGATCGTGACGATGAACTCCTCGGTGACGACCCGCTTCGTCCGCACGGTGGCGGCCGACGATCACGGGGCCGGAATCGCGATCGCGAAGCACCTGCACGCGCAGGGCGCGCGGCGCTTCGGCTACATCGCGGGCCGAGCGGGCACGCTCGCCCAGGAGCGCCGCGAAGCCGGCTTCCGGCAGGGCCTGGCGGAATTCGGCATCACGCAATGCGCACGGGCGCAGGGCGACCACCACCATGGCGGCGGCTGCGCGGCGGTGCGGGCGATGTACGGCCCGGCCCGGGGCTCGGCGACGGGACCGGACGGCCTGTTCTGCCTCAACGACCTGACGGCGATGGGCGCCATCGACACCCTCCGGGACGAGTTCGGCCTGCGCTGCCCGGAGGACGTGCTGATCGCCGGCTACGACAACGTCGCGGCCTCGGCCTGGCCGCCCTATCGCCTGACCACCGTCGATGTCGGGCTCGACCGGATCGCGGATCAGGCCTTCGCGCTGATGGAGGCGGCGGACGGCGAACCGTCCGAAGTGCTGGTGAAGCCGCACCTCGTCCTGCGGGCGAGCACCCGGCGCTGACGAAGCGCACCGTACCCCGACGACCAGCCGACGCTTATCCCGGATCGCTGGCCATCGCGAAGGGTCTGCGCCCGAGACGAGATCCGAAGGACGCCGCACTCCAGGTCTCGAGAGCCGCTCCGTCACGAGTTATGACACCCGGCTCCGGTGCGCGCGGTTCGCCATAGGAGTGGGGCTGCGGGACCTCGAACCCCCATCCTGTCGCCCGGGCGGCCGAACTTTTGGCCGCCCGGATCGTCTCAGCTCGCTTCCGACCTCGATGCCTCGGCTCACGGCATCGGGCGGAAGCCTGCTACGAGCAGCCGGTCGTCGAGCCGCAGGTGTCGCACTTCAGGCAGGTGCCGTTGCGGACGAGCGTGAAGTTCGCGCATTCCGGGCAGGCCTCACCGACATAGCCCTTCATCTTCGCCTCGGCGCGGCGGTCGGAGACCGTCCGCTCGGGCTTGATCGGATCGGGCTTGGCGAAGGGGAGGGCATTGACCAGGGCCTCGGCCTGACCGGTCTGCATCGGCTCGGCCTTCAGCGCCGTGGCACCGCGCAGGGCATGGACCACGCCGCCGGCCGGGGCGGTCTGGCCGGAGGTCGCCGCACCGACCCCGACGGTGCCGCCGGCCGGGCCGCCCTGGATCAGGGTGAGGCGGTCGGCCGAGCCGCGGAGGAGACCGCGGGAGACGACGCTGGCCGCCGTGGCCTCGGACTTGCCGGGTTCGCGGGTGGTGTCGGTCTCGCCGCCGCCGATCACGGTGCCGCCGATCTCGGACGGGTTGACGTGGGCGAGGTCGGCACGGCCGAGGTAGGACACGGCCAGCTCGCGGAACACGTAGTCGAGGAGCGAGGTCGCGTTCTTGATCGCGTCGTTGCCCTGCACGAAGCCCGCCGGCTCGAAGCGGGTGAAGGTGAAGGCCTCGACGTATTCCTCCAGCGGCACGCCGTACTGGAGCCCCAGCGAGATCGCGATGGCGAAGTTGTTCATCAGGCTGCGGAAGGTGGCGCCCTCCTTGTGCATGTCGATGAAGATCTCGCCGAGGCGGCCGTCATCGTACTCGCCGGTGCGCAGGTAGACCTTGTGGCCGCCGACGACGGCCTTCTGGGTGTAGCCCTTGCGGCGATGGGGCATCTTCTCGCGGGAGCGGATGCGTTCGACGCGCTCGATCACCCGCTCGACGATCTTCTCCGCGACCTGCGCGGCCTTGGCGGCGGCCGGAGCCGCGATCAGCGCCTCGACCATCTCCTCGGCATCGTCGTCCTCGTCGGCGATCAGGGCCGAGTTCAGGGGCTGCGACAGCTTCGAGCCGTCGCGGTAGAGGGCGTTGGCCTTGAGCGCCAGGGTCCAGGACAGCTTGTAGGCGTTCTTGCAATCCTCGACGGTGGCGTCGTTGGGCATGTTGATGGTCTTGGAGATCGCCCCCGAGATGAAGGGCTGCGCCGCCGCCATCATGCGGATGTGGCTCTCCACCGAGAGGTAGCGCTTGCCGATGCGGCCGCACGGGTTGGCGCAGTCGAACACCGCGTAGTGCTCCTGCTTGAGGAAAGGAGCTCCCTCGAGGGTCATGGCACCGCAGATATGGGTGTTGGCCGCCTCGATGTCCTTCTTCGAATAGCCGAGGAAGGGCAGGATCTCGAAGGTCGGGTCAGCGAGCTTCTCGGCCGGGACCTTGAGAACGTCCTTGAGGAAGTCGTCGCCCAGGGTCCACCGATTGAAGACGAACTTGATGTCGAAGGCCGACTTCAGGCCCGCCTCGATCACCGCGAGCTTGTCGTCGGTGAAGCCCTTGGCGCGGAGCGATCCGGGATTGATCGCCGGGGCCTGGCCCATCGAGCCGTGGCCGACCGCGTAGGCCTCGATCTCGGCGATCTCGGATTCCCGGTAGCCGAGGGTGCGCAGGGCGTCCGGCACCGCGCGGTTGATGATCTTGAAGTAGCCGCCGCCGGCCAGCTTCTTGAACTTCACCAGGGCGAAGTCGGGCTCGATGCCGGTGGTGTCGCAATCCATCACGAGGCCGATCGTGCCGGTTGGCGCGATCACGGTGGCCTGCGCGTTGCGGTAGCCGTGCTCTTCGCCGAGCTGCAGGGCGCGGTCCCAGGCCAGCTTCGCCCGCTCGGCGATGTCGGCCTGGGGCACGTTGGCGAGGTCGAGCGGCACCGGGGCGATGGAGAGGAACTCGTAGCCCTCCGCCTCGCCATAGGCGGCGCGGCGGTGGTTGCGGATCACCTTGAGCATGGCGTCCGCGTTCTCCTCGTAGGCCGGGAAGGCCCCGAGTTCGCCGGCCATCTCGGCGGAGGTGGCGTAGGCCACGCCGGTCATGATCGCGGTCAGCGCACCGGCAAGCGCCCGGCCCTTCTCGGAATCGTAGGGCAGGCCCATGCTCATCAGGAGGCCGCCGATATTGGCGTAGCCGAGGCCCAGCGTGCGGTAGCGGTACGAGAGCTCGGCGATCTCCTTCGAGGGGAACTGCGCCATCATCACCGAGATCTCGAGCACGACCGTCCAGAGACGGTTGAGATGCTCGAAGGCGGCCACGTCGAAGTGGTTCGCGGCGCGGTCGTACATCGTCAGCAGGTTGGCCGAGGCCAAGTTGCAGGCGGTGTCGTCGAGGAACATGTACTCGGAGCACGGGTTCGAGGCCCGGATCCGTCCGCCCGCCGGGCAGGTGTGCCAGTCGTTCATCGTGGTGTTGAAGTGCAGGCCCGGGTCCGCCGAGGCCCAGGCGGCCTCGCCGATCTTCTCCCAGAGCTCACGCGCCGGCAGGGTCTTCGTGGTCTTGCCGGTGGTACGAGCCTTCAGCTCCCAGGACGCATCGTTCTCGACGGCGCGCAGGAAGTCGTCGGTGAGGGAGACCGAGTTGTTCGAGTTCTGGCCGGCCACCGTGAGGTAGGCCTCAGAATCCCAGTCGGTGTCGTAGACGGGGAAGTCGATCTTGGTGAAGCCCTGGCGGGCGAACTGGATCACGCGCTTCGTGTAGGAATCCGGCACCGCGTCCTTGCGGGCGGCCTTGACGGCCTTCTTCAGGACGGGATTGCGCTCGGGGTCGAAGCAGGCGTCGCCCTCGGCCTCGCACTGGGTGCAGGCCTTCATCACGGCGGTGAGGTGCTTGGAGACGATCTTGGAACCGGTGACGAGGGCGGCGACCTTCTGCTCCTCCTTCACCTTCCAGTCGATGTACTGCTCGATATCCGGGTGGTCGATGTCGACGATGACCATCTTGGCCGCGCGCCGGGTGGTGCCGCCCGACTTGATCGCGCCGGCCGCCCGGTCGCCGATCTTGAGGAAGGACATCAGGCCGGAGGACTTGCCGCCGCCGCCGAGCTTCTCGTTCTCGCCGCGCAGCAGGGAGAAGTTCGAGCCGGTGCCCGAGCCGTACTTGAAGAGGCGCGCCTCGCGGACCCACAGGTCCATGATGCCGCCCTCGTTGACGAGGTCGTCCTGCACGCCCTGGATGAAGCAGGCATGCGGCTGCGGATGCTCGTAGGACGAGGCGGACTTCGTCAGCTCACCGGTGCGGTAATCGACGTAATAGTGACCCTGCGCCGGGCCGTCGATGCCGTAGGCCCAGTGCAGGCCGGTGTTGAACCATTGCGGCGAGTTCGGCGCCACCATCTGCCGGGCGAGCATGAAGCGCAGCTCGTCGAGGAACGCCGAGGCGTCCTCCTCGGAGGTGAAGTAGCCGCCCTTCCAGCCCCAGTAGGTCCAGCAGCCGGCGAGGCGGTCGAAGACCTGCGTCGAGGAGATCTCGGAGACGTAGCGCTCGGCCTCGGGCAGCTCGGCCAGGGCGGCGAGATCCGCCTCGGAGCGCCACAGGAACGACGGCACGTCGTTCTCCTCGACCTTCTTCAGGGCCGCCGGCACGCCGGCCTTGCGGAAGTACTTCTGCGCGAGCACGTCGCTGGCCACCTGGGACCAGCTCTCGGGAACCTCGATGCCGTCGAGGCGGAAGACCGTCGAGCCGTCCGGGTTGCGGATCTCGCTCAGGGTCTTGCGAAAGGGGATCGTCGCGTAGGGGGATTGTCCGGCCGTGGTATGGCGCCGCTCGAACCGCATGGAACCTGTCTCCCGAGCCGCCTGAAGAAGCGCGGCGCCGTGTCGAAGAATGCTGAAGGCACACGTCCGCGAACGCCGCGAAGCGCTGGAACGGGTATCGAAAATTCGGTGATCCGCCGGTGACGCGACAGCCTCGGCGATGATCCGAAGGTATGCCAGCCGGCGGCCTCACGTCAATAACTAGTGTGCCGGCTGCGTGTTCCTTGCTAGATGTAGTGGGTCACGCCTTAATCCTGTGGATATCGCCGGGCGGTTCGTAAGTGCCCTTTCGGCATGAGGGATTCCGACGCGAAAAATTTTCTCCCCACAGGGTGCACCCGCCGCTGCACCGGTTGAGCCATGGTTAATGCCGGCGGTGTGGGATTTCCGCCGCATTCGCCGCCGGCCCGTCGCGTCGCGGGCGTCGCCTCGCGACTGGACTTCGGAGATGCGCCTCACCATAGTCCGCGCCGACACTCGATGGCGGGGCGCGGGCGCCCCATTCAGGCGAACGCGATGGCTCTCAAGGACACGCTTCTGCGGATCTTCACCTGGTGGAACGGGCAGACGATGTCGCTCGCGCTCTACACGGCGCGCAGCGGACAGCGCGTCGGCACCGACGATCTCGGCAACGTCTATTACCGCGCGCAGGGACCGCTGATCGACCGCTCGGTGGGCACCGAGCGGCGCTGGGTGGTCTATAACGGGTACGCCGATGCCTCGAAGGTGCCGCCGGGCTGGCGCGCCTGGCTCTGCCACAACGGCGACGTGCCCCCGAGCGAGCAGGACTACGTCCCGCGTGCCTGGCAGAAGCCCCACGTGGAGAATCTCACCGGCACCAGCGGCGCCTACCGGCCGCGCGGCTCGCAGCTGAACGTCGGCCAGCGCCCCGCCGCCACCGGCGACTACGTGCCCTGGAGCCCGGGCAACTGAGGGCAGGGCTCCCGATCGGAGCCGGCCCTTTTTCCACCAATCTTCGCGCGCTTAAGAAGACCTCGCGTCGTCGTGCCCGCCCGGGGCGCCAGCGAGGAGGGTCGCCCGTGAGCCGCAGCACAGCAGGATCGTCTCGCTCCGTGATCAAGCGCCTCCTCCTCGCGTCGGTCGCGATCGGCCTGTGCAGCCTCCCGGCGGCCGCCGACAAGATCAAGAACCCGACCGCGGTGTTCTCGGGCCTCGACAAGATCACCGGCCGCATCGTCTCCTTCGAGGTGGCGGTGGACGAGACGGTCCAGTTCGGCGCCCTGCAACTGACACCGCGGGTCTGCTACAGCCGCCCGCCGACCGAGAGCCCGAAGACCACCGGCTTCCTCGAGGTCGACGAGGTCACCCTCGACAACAAGTACCGCCGCATCTTCACCGGGTGGATGTTCGCCTCCAGCCCGGGCCTGCACGCGATCGAGCATCCGATCTACGACGTCTGGCTCGTCGATTGTAAGGGTGGTTCCGACGTCATCGCCGAGGCCCGCGAGCAGGAGGACATGCCCGCCATGGCCGCGAAGCCGGAGAAGACCCGGCGCCCCAAGAGCGGCCAGGACGCGACGCGCACCGCCCAGCAGGTCAACCCGAACGGCCAGGTGGATGTCGAGGCGCCCCGCGGCGTCCCGGTCCAGCCCAAGCAGAAGCCTTCGCGCAAGTTCTTCCCGTCGAACGAGGGACCAGCCCCGGCTCCGCCGCCGCAGCAGCCGCAATCGCTGTTCGACGCGCTGTTCCGCTAGAACGGGCCGGCGGGACCTTCTAGTTCTGGGAGAGCGCGTCCAGGGCCTGCTGCCCGCGCACGGACCCGTCGCCCGGCCACACGTTCCAGTCCGCCGGCAGGACGATCGCCTCGGCCAGACGTCGCTTGTAGACGTGGCGCGGCAGTTCCTCGGCCCCGAACTGCATCAGGTGGTCGGTCACGAACTGCGTATCGGCGAGGCGGTAGCCGCCCGCGCGCAGGCGGGCCACCAGATGCACCAGGGCGACCTTCGAGGCGTCGCGCACGGTGTGGAACATGCTTTCCCCGAAGAAGGCGGCCCCGAGGGAGACGCCGTAGAGGCCGCCGACCCGGTGTCCGTCGAGGAACACCTCCACCGTGTGGGCGTGCCCGGCATCGAAGAGGGCTCCGTAGAGCTCGCGAATCCGGCCGTTGATCCAAGTCCGTTCGGCATCGCCCCGCGGCGCGGCGCAGCCGGCGATGACCGCATCGAAATCCTGGTCGGTCCGCACCTCGAACACGTCGGAGCGCACGGTGCGGGCAAGCCGCTTGGAGACGTGGAAGTCATCGAGGGGCAGGATGCCCCGCGCCCGCGGCTCGACCCAGTAGATGGCCGGGTCGTCGGCATCCTCCGCCATGGGAAAGATGCCGGCCGCATACGCCTTCAGCAGGATCTCGGGCGTGATCTCGACGCGGTCGCCATCGTACATGGTCCGATTTTGAAGCGGCGCCGCACGGAAGGCCAGAGGCAGGCGGGTCGCATGGCCGTCCGAAGACATGAAAAAGGCGAGACGTGAACAAGGGCGAGGCCTCGCGGCCCCGCCCTCGCATCCCGGATCTGGATACCGCTCAAAAGTTCGGGCCACCCGAGGTGGTGCCGAGGTTCGGAACGATCCGGTTCGGCTGCTCGGCATTGCCGCCCTTCGCCGAGTCCTCGAAGATCGCCTCGCGGTTGGTGGTGTAGGGTGCCTCGACCACGGAGCCCGTGACGTCCATGTCGAGCCCGCCGGCGGCATTGCGATAGGCGCCGTAGACCGACGGGTTGTCGATCGGGCCACGGGTCGTGCCGCCGGCCTGCGGGAAGGCCCGCTCGGGCTGGCCGACATTGCCGGACGGCGACTGGGCGAAGGCGGCCGAGGCGATCAGGGACGCGGCAACGAAGGTGAGCGTGAAGGTGCGCATGGAAGTCTTTCGGACGTTCGATCGTTAGGAAAATTCGGTCGCTGGTGGAGAGAGGGCTCGCTGGGTCGCGAGGCCGAAACCGTCTCCGCCCGACCGACGTGGTGGAAGAAGTCCTGACCGAACAAAGCGTTCCGGAGGGTCCTTTGCTGGCAATCGGTCGCAGCGTGACGCCCTGGAAGACTCTGAGATCATTCCCACGCGCCCGGCGATCGCCCTCGAAAAGCTCAGTTTGGAACCGCGTGACCGAGGCTTGACCGCAAAAAGGTACCGCTCAGCTCACGGTCGCAGTCATTCACGCGCAACTCGGTTGTGCGCAATCGCACATCCGGTATCCGGCATGGGCCATTGAGACAGTGAGGCCATGAAAAAAGCCGGCCCGTTTCCGGGCCGGCTTCGTGGGTTCGTCGATCGTGGCAGGGTCGATCGTGGCAAGGTCGATCGTGGCAGGCCGGAACCGGCCCTGCGCTCAGCGGGCGGGGCCGCCGGAAGTGCTGCCGGTGTTCGGTACGCCGCGGTTGGTATCGTTGGCGTTGCCGCCCTTGGCAGAGTCGATCGCGCCGGCGCCGGGGGCCATGCCGCGCTCGCCGACCGGCGCCGTCGCGGCACCCGGGTTCGGAGCCATGTCGCGGGTCGACGGATTGTCGATCGGACCGCGGGTGGTCCCGCCGGCCTGCGGCACGGCCCGCTCGGGCTGGCCGACATTGCCGGACGGCGACTGAGCGAGGGCGGGACCGGCGAGGAGAAGGCCGGCGAGGAGAGGAAGCGTCAGGCGCACGGGAGAGTCGTTCCTTCGAATGCGGCTCGGCCGATGCGGAACACACCGCCGAGCCTGTGAGAACGCAGGGAAACGGGCGTGCGCCCGCCCTGTTCCCACCCCCCGGTGACGCTCAGGGCTCGTCGAGGCCGCCGTCGGCGAGGAATCCCTCGAGCCAGTGAATGTCGTAGTCCCCGTTCTGCACATCCGGGTTGCGCACGAGTGTTCGGAACAGCGGCAGCGTGGTGTCGACGCCGTCGACCACGAACTCGTCCAGCGCCCGGCGCAGGCGCATCAGGCATTCGTTGCGGGTGCGCCCATGCACGATGAGCTTGCCGATCAGCGAATCGTAGTTCGGCGGGATCCGGTAGCCCTGGAACACCGCCGAATCGACCCGGACACCGAGGCCGCCTGGCGGATGGAAGTAGGTGATCAGGCCGGGCGACGGACGGAAGGTCGCCGGATGCTCGGCATTGATCCGGCACTCGATGGCGTGCCCCTCGACCTTGATCTCGTCCTGCGTCATCGACAACGGCAGCCCGGCGGCGACGCGGATCTGCTCGTTCACGAGGTCGATCCCGGTGATCATCTCGGTGACCGGATGCTCGACCTGAATTCGGGTGTTCATCTCGATGAAGTAGAAGTTCCCGTCCTCGTAGAGGAACTCCACGGTGCCGGCGCCGAGATATTGCAACTCCTGCATCGCGCGGGCGCAGATGCCGCCGATCTCGGCACGCATGTCGGCGTTGAGGGCCGGCGAACCGCCTTCCTCCCAGACCTTCTGGTGCCGGCGCTGGAGCGAGCAGTCGCGCTCGGCGAGGTGCACCGCGTTGCCGCGCCCGTCGCCGAGAACCTGCACCTCGATGTGGCGCGGCTTCTCCAGGTACTTCTCCAGGTAGACCGCATCGTCGCCGAAGGCCGCCTTGGCCTCGGTGCGTGCCATGCCGAGGGCCTGCTCCAAATCGGCCTCGCTGCGGGCCACCTTCATGCCGCGGCCGCCGCCGCCGGAGGCCGCCTTGACCAGGACCGGGTAGCCGATCTCGGCGGCGATCCGCTTGGCCTCCTCGGGATCCTCGACGCCGCCCTCGGAGCCGGGCACGCAGGGGATCCCCAGGCGCTTGGCGGTGCGCTTGGCCTCGATCTTGTCGCCCATGATGCGGATGTGCTCCGCCTTGGGACCGATGAAGCCGATGTTGTGGTGTGCCAGCACCTCGGCGAACCGGGCGTTCTCGGAGAGGAAGCCGTAGCCCGGATGGACCGCGTCGGCGCCGGTGATCTCGCAGGCGGCGATGATCGAGGGGATGTTGAGGTAGCTGTCGCGGGCCGCCGGCGGCCCGATGCAGACGCTCTCGTCGGCGAGGCGCACATGCATGGCATCGGCATCGGCGGTGGAGTGGACCGCCACCGTGGCGATCCCGAGTTCCTTGGCCGCACGCAGGATGCGCAGGGCGATCTCGCCCCGGTTGGCAATCAGGATCTTGTCGAACATGGGTGCGGCCCTGCTCACTCGATGACGAGGAGGGGTTCGCCGAACTCGACGGGCTGGCCGTCCTCGACGAAGACGGCGGTGACGGTACCGGCGCGGGGCGCGAGGATCTCGTTGAAGGTCTTCATCGCCTCGATGAGCAGGAGCTTGTCGCCCGCCGCGACCGTCGAGCCGACATCGACGAACAGCTTCGCCTCCGGCGACGGCCGGCGATAGGCGGTGCCCACCATCGGGGAGGGGACCGATCCGGGATGTCCGGCGCCGGCCTTGCGGTCGAGGCCGCCGCCGGGACCGGGGACCGGGGCAGCGACGGCGGCCATCGCGGGAGCCGGAGCCGGCGCGGGAGCCGCCACCTGCACCTGGACCGCCTCGATGCGGCGGGCGACGCGGATGCGCAGATCCCCCTTCTCGACCTCGATCTCGCTGAGATCGGTCTCGTTGATGAGCTTGGCGAGCTCGCGGACGAGCTCCGGATCGAAGGGGTCGTTCTTGGACATCGGCTCCTTGGGCATCGGCTCGGTCGTCTTCAGGTCAGGCGCAGGGTGCGCCTCGTGTCGCTCGGAGATGTCGACGCCGCGCGGAACACGCAAGGCGGCGTCGGCTCGGATCTTCGGTGGAGGGTCGGCTCAGCAGCTGGCGTGGCCGCACTGGCGGACGTCGGTGATCGTCTTGCGGATCGGCTCGATGCCGACGGCGCCGGGGATGATCTCGTCGCCGATGATGAAGGCGGGCGTGCCCGACAGGCCGAGCTTGTCGCCGAGGCCGACATTCTCGGAGAGGGCGGCCTTCACCTCGGGACCCTGCGCGTCCTTCGTCAGGCGGGCGACGTCGAGGCCCATCTCCTTGCCGACGGCCAGCGCCCGCTCGCCGTTCACCCGGCCCTTCGACTCGAGGAGCTTGGTGTGGAATTCGAAGATCTTGTCGCCCTTGAGCTGCTGCTTGGCGGCGAGGGCGATCTTGCTCGCCTCGAGGGATTCGGCGCCGAGCACGGGGAAGTCCTTGAGCACCACGCGCAGCTTCGGGTCGCCCTTGATCAGGGCCTGGATGTCCGTGAGCGCCTTGCGGCAATAGCCACAATTGTAGTCGAAGAACTCGACCAGCGTGACGTCGCCGTTCGGGTTGCCCGCGACGACGCCGTGGGGCGAGTTGACCAGCGCCTCGCGGGATTCCTTGAGGGCCGCCGACTGCGCCAGCTTCTGGGTCTCCTGCTGGCGGCGCTCGCCCTCGGCGATCGCCTCCTGCAGCACCTCGGGGTTCTTGACGAGGTAATCCTTGATGATCCCCTCGATCGCCTGGCGCTGCGGATCCGAGAAGGCGGCGGCCGGGGCGGTCTGGCTCGGCGTCGTCTGGGTCGGGGTGGTCTGCGCCACCGCGGCGCCGAGGGTGCCGGCGAGGATCGTCGCGGAGAGCAGGGAACGGAAGAGAGGCATACGTCCTCGCGGGGCGGGACCGGTCAGGCGTAGGCCGGCCATCAGGGATCGTCGTCGGTGCGACATGCGGTTAGCGGCCGGGTTAGGCGTTTTCGCGGCGGCCGGTCAATCACCGAATGGTGGGTTTGGCCCCGGCCCGGCGCAGCGGCTATGACGGAGCCGATGAACCAGCCGCCGATCCTCTCCCCGAACCTGTCCTCCGAGCGTGCGGCCCGCGTCGCCCCGTTCCTCGCCATGGACGTGATGTCCGCCGCCGCCGCCCGCGAGGCGCGCGGGGAGGGCGTCGTCCACATGGAGGTCGGACAGCCCTCCGCGCCGGCACCACGCGCCGTGATCGCATCGGCGCAGGCGGCCCTCGCGACCGGCGCCCTGCCTTACACCCAGGCCCTCGGGCTTCCGGCCCTGCGCGAGCGCATCGCGCGCCACTATGCCGAAACCTACGGGGTCACGGTCTCACCGAGCCGGATCGTCGTGACCACCGGCTCCTCGGCGGGGTTCGTGCTCGCCTTCCTCGGCCTGTTCGACGCCGGCGCCCGCATCGCGATCCCGCAGCCGGGCTATCCGGCCTATCGGAGCCTGCTCAACGCCCTCGACCTCGTGCCCGCCCCCCTGATGCTGCAGGACGCCGACCGCTTCGCCCCGACCGGCGCCGCCCTCCGGGCCCTGCACGAACGGGAGGGCCTGTCCGGCATCCTGGTGATGAGCCCGGCCAACCCGTCCGGCACCGTGATCGAGCCGGCGCGCCTCGCCGACCTCTGCGCCACGGCCCGCGCCCTCAACCTGCGCTTCATCTCGGACGAGATCTATCACGGGCTCGCCTACGGGGTGCCGACCGAGACGGCCCTGCGCTGCGACGACGAAGCGATCGTCATCAACTCGTTCTCGAAGACCTGGTGCATGACCGGCTGGCGCATCGGCTGGATGGTGGTGCCGGACTGGCTGGTCCGGCCCGTCGAGCGGCTCGCGCAGAACCTCTACATCTCGGCGCCCTACCTCTCGCAGGTGGCCGCCCTCGCGGCCTTCGACGCGGTGGAGGAGGTCGAGGCCGTGCGGGCCGGCTACGCCGCCAACCGGGCCCTGCTCCTCGATGCCTTCCCGGCCCTCGGCCTCGGGCGGACGCACCCGGCCGACGGGGCCTTCTACCTCTACGCCGACGTCTCCAACCTCACCGACGACTCCGTCGCCTTCTGCCGGCGCATGCTCGACGAGGCGGGCGTCGCGGCGACGCCGGGCCTCGATTTCGACGGCCGGGACGGCGGCCACCACGTTCGGTTCTCGTTCGCCGGCTCGAAGGCCGATTGCGTCGACGCGGTCCGGCGCCTCAAGGGCTGGCTGCGCTGAAAACGCGAAACGGGGCGGGCGCGACGCCCACCCCGCTTCCTGTCGATCCCTCAGGGACGATCACTCACCCGTCAGGGCCGCCTTGGTCCGCGACCACCAGCCGGCACGCTTCGGGCGATCCGGATCGGAAGGCGGCGTCAGCACCACCGCGACCGGCTCGGGCTTCGGCGCCGGCTCAGCAGCCTGCGGCGCCTCGGCCCGGGGCTCTGGATTCACGGGCAGTTCCATCGCCACCGGCGCGGTGCTCTCGGGGGCGGTGGGCGCCACGGCCTCGGACACCGCCTCGGCGCTCACCGGCTCCTCGCCGCCGAGGAAGGCGGACGGCGCGTCGGCCGCCCCCTCGTCGCCCTCGACCGAAGCGACCGGCCGGTCGCCGTGAGCTTCGTCACCGAAGGTCTGCTGGTCTGGATCCTGACGCGCGGCCTCCGGATTGGCACCCTCGCCGTCGCGGCCACGACCGTCGCGGTCGCGACCCCGGCCGCCACGGCGGCCCCGGCGGCGGCGGCGACCGCTGCCATCGTCCTCGCCGGAGGCCGGCATCTCGGCCGAGGCGACGGTCTCGTCGCCCTCCGCCTGCGCAGCGATGTCATCGGACTCCTCGCCCTCACCGTCCTCGTCGTTCTCGGAGGCCGACCCTTCGCCGCCGGCCTGCTCACCGGTCTCGTGGCGACCGCCGCGACGCCGACGCCGACGACGGCGACCGCCGCGGCCCTCGCCGCCATCGGCCGCCTTCTCGTGGGACTCGTCGGCGGGCGCGCCGGCCTCGATCTCCTCGGATTCGGCCTCGACGGCCTCCTCCTCGATCTCCGGATCGAAATCCTCTTCCGGCTCCAGGGCGGAGTTGATCGCCACGGCGCGGACGCCGGTCACCGGACCCTCGGCGCGCACCGCCGGCTCGCCGCGGTCGAGCTGGAAGGCGGAGGTGGCGGCCAGGCGCTCGTCGGCCGCGATGGTCAGGGAGACGCCGAAGCGCACCTCCAGCTCGCGCAGATGCGCGCGCTTCTGGTTGAGGATGTAGAGCGCGACCTCGGTGCGGGTGCGCAGGACGAGGTTGTGGGTCGTGCTCTTGAGGAGCGATTCCTCGATGGCGCGCAGGATCTGCAGAGCCACCGAAGCGGTCGCCCGGACGTAGCCGGACCCGCCGCAATGGACGCAGGGCAGGGACGAGCTCTCCAGCATGCCGGTGCGGATGCGCTGGCGGCTCATCTCGAGCAGGCCGAAGGGGGAGATCCGCCCGACCTGGATGCGCGCGCGATCGTTCTTCAGGCAGTCGTTGAGCTTCTTCTCGACGGCGCGATTGTTGCGCTTCTCTTCCATGTCGATGAAGTCGATCACGACGAGGCCGGCGAGGTCGCGCAGGCGCAGCTGGCGGGCGACCTCCTCGGCCGCCTCCAGATTGGTTCGGAGCGCCGTGTCCTCGATGTCGTGCTCGCGGGTCGAGCGACCCGAGTTCACGTCGATGGAGACGAGGGCCTCCGTCGGGTTGATGACGAGGTAGCCGCCCGACTTCAGGGTGACGTGGGTGGAGAACATCGCGTCGAGCTGCTGCTCGACCCCGTAGCGCGCGAAGATCGGCGTCGAATCGCGATAGGGCTGCACGACCTTGGACTGACCGGGCATCAGCATGCGCATGAAGTCGCGCGCCTCGCGATAGGCCTCGTCGCCCGCCACCAGGATGTCGTCGATGTCCTTGTTGTACAGGTCGCGGATGGCACGCTTGATCAGCGAGCCCTCTTCGTAGACCAGGGCCGGGGCCGAGGAGGACAGCGTCAGCTCGCGCACGCTCTCCCACAGGCGCATCAGGTACTCGAAGTCGCGCTTGATCTCGGGCTTGGTGCGCGAGGCGCCGGCCGTGCGCAGGATCACGCCCATCCCCTCGGGCACCTCCAGGTCCTGGGCGACCTCCTTCAGGCGCTTGCGATCGGCGGCCGACGTGATCTTGCGGGAGATGCCGCCGCCACGGCCGGTGTTCGGCATCAGCACCGAGTAGCGCCCGGCCAGGGACAGGTAGGTGGTCAGCGCCGCCCCCTTGGTGCCGCGCTCCTCCTTGACGACCTGCACCAGGATGATCTGGCGGCGCTTGATCACTTCCTGGATCTTGTAGTGCCGACGGTAGGTGCGCGGGCGCTCCGGGATCTCGGCCAGGGCATCGCCGCCGACCTGCGCGATCTTCTGCGGACGCTCGCCGTCCTCGCCCTCGCTCTCCTCCTCGTCGTCGTCCTCGTCGTCCTCGTCCGAATCGTCGTCGTCATCCTCGGACTCGTCGTCCGACTCGTCCTCGTCCGAATCCTCGTCGCTCTCGTCCGAATCGTCCTCGTCCGACTCGTCCTCGGAGGTGGATTCTGCGACGGGCGCCGCGCCGGCCTCGGTGGCAACGGCGTCACCCATGGGCGCAGCTTCGAGCGCGAGCTCGGCGGCCGGCTCCACAGGCGCCTCGGCGGTGGCGCCGGCGGGGGCCGCCTCGTCGGACGACGGCGCGTCCGACCTGGACGCCTCGGATGCCTCCGAGGTCTCGCCGCTGGACGGGGCGGCCTGCGGCAGGTCGGCGGATTCGTCGCTGCCGGGCAGGACCGACGGCGGCGCGTTGCCGAGGCCGCCTTCGAGCAGCGCGTCGGCGACGCCGATCGCCGGATCGTTCGAGGAATCCGGATTGTCGAAGGTCCCAACGGCCGACAGGTCGACGACGTCCTCGGACGTCACCGTCTCGGACGTACGCGCCTTCTTGGCCGAGGTGCCGTCGCGACGGCCGCGCGAGCGGCGGCGGGGCTTGCGCTCCTCGCGCTCCCGGTGCTCCTCGGCCTCGCGGGCCTCGTCCTCGAGCAGGGCCTGACGGTCCGCGAGGGGGATCTGGTAATAGTCCGGGTGGATCTCGCTGAAGGCGAGGAAGCCGTGGCGGTTGCCGCCGTACTCGATGAAGGCGGCCTGGAGCGAGGGCTCCACGCGGGTCACCTTGGCGAGATAGATGTTGCCGCGAAGCTGGCGCCGGTTGGCCGCCTCGAAATCGAATTCCTCGACCCTAGAACCGTGGACCGTGACGACCCGGGTCTCCTCCGGGTGCATCGCGTCGATGAGCATCTTGTTGTTGTTGGCCATGACGAACTTTCGACATGGCGGTCGACGTCGTTCTCCTCGAACCGCGCGGTCCCGATGGGGCGCCGTCCGGTCCGGGCTCGTCGGCCAGGAGGATCGGCGCCCGTGACGACCCGGGGAAGGGGGTCGCGGAAGCTGTGGGGAAGGGATTGCCGCCAACCGCCGTTGGGCGCCGGATCTCGGCGCGCGTGGGGTTGATCCTGGCCAGGGCCGACGAGAAGGCGGCGCCACGCGAAACGCGCAGGCGTTGAACACGAGCAACGGCAACCGATGCTGTGTGTCCGCTCATTCTCTCCCTGACCTCGCGAAGACTGTATGGGCCCGTCCGAGGACAGGCCGGCATGTGCAGAACGGTGCGGCGGCCGAAAAAGGCCACCGAATGAACCGACTCCCACCCGGCCTTGGTATGCCGTCATGTCTGACGCGGGGAACCGACTGCGAAGGCGATCCGGCGCGAAGCCGGGCCGCGCCCGCGGGCCGCGGAGCAAACCGCACGGCACCGGGAAGGGGACCGCATCATTACAGAGCGTCGCGACGTTTTGGCAAGGTCCTTAATCTTGGACAGGCATCTCGGCGGCGCGAACGCACCGGGCCGGCGCGGCGATCCACGCCCCGCTCCGGCGATCTGTCGCCGCCGGGACACTACGCGCCCGGAAGTGAAGCGGGGCCTTTGAGGAACGGTTAACCATCCCATCGGTATCCCGTAGAGGCAGGCTGACGCCACAGCCCGCTCGCGAGCACGCCCCGATGGGGCGCGCCCGTCCTCACGGGGATGATTGCCGGAACGATGCCGAGACGCGCCCGCCTTCTCCGCTCCGTCCTCCTCGCCCTGGCCTGCGCCGGCGCGCTCTCGGCTGCCGGCTCCGGCAGCCTCGCCCAGGACACCGACAAGCTGCGCGGTGCGGGCTCTCAGGCGGCGGTCGCCATCGCGGCCGATCTCGCGACCAGCAACGCCACCACCAAGCTCACCCTGACGCTCTCGAAGGCGATCGACGCCAAGGCCTTCGTGATGGAACGGCCCGACCGGGCGGTGATCGATCTCGCAGAAGTGAACTTCCAGCTCGGGCCCGAGACCGGACGCAAGCGCGACGGCGTCGTCGCGTCGTTCCGCTACGGGCTGTTCGCGCCGGGCCGCTCGCGCATCGTCGTCGACCTCGCCCAACCCGCCACCGTGGGGCGGATCGAGACGGTCACGCGTCCGCGCGACGGCGCCGTGCTGCTCAGCATCGAGTTCCAGCGCTCCGACCGCGAGGGCTTCCGCCGCGCCGCCGTGGCGAGCGATCCGGCCCCGGCCCAGCGCAAGGTCGCGGCCGCGCCGGAAGCGACGGATGCCCGCCCGCTCATCATGGTCGATGCCGGTCACGGCGGCACCGATCCCGGCGCCATCGCGGCCACCGGCGTGTTCGAGAAGGACATCGTGTTTGGCTTCGCTCAGGCCCTGGTGACCCGGCTCGAAGCGAACGGCCGCTACCGGGTGCGGATGACCCGGGATCGCGACGTGTTCGTGCCGCTCTCCGAGCGCGTGCGCCTCGCCCGCGAGGCGAAGGCGGACCTGTTCGTCTCGATCCATGCCGACTCGATCTCGTCGGCCCCGCAGGTGCGCGGCGCCACCATCTACACCGGCTCCGAAAAGGCCACCGACGCCGAATCGGCCAGGCTCGCCGAGCGCGAGAACCGCGCCGATGCGGCCGCCGGCACCGAATCGAACGAAGGCCCGGGCCACGTCGCGGACATCCTCCAGGAGCTCACCCTGCGCGAGACCCGAACCTTCTCGTCCAGCTTCGCCAGGGGGCTGATGAGCCATCTCAACCCGGTGATGGAGATGAGCGCCAAGCCGCACCGCGAGGCCGGCTTCCAGGTGCTGCGCTCGCCCGACGTGCCCTCTGTCCTGGTGGAGCTCGGCTACCTGTCGAGCAAGCACGACCTCGACCTGCTGCAGTCGGAAGGCTGGCGCGCCGAGGTGACCGGCGGCATGGCCAAGGCGATCGACGCGTTCTTCGGCAACCGGACCTCGCTGACCCGGCCGCAGCCGCCCCGCCGATCGGCGGCAATCGCCCCAGTTTCACCATAGAATGCGTGTGAAACCGGGGCTCACAGCGCTCCGGTCGAACCGCTGCCGATCGTCTCGGCGGACTTGATCGCGGCGCTCTCGAGCGAACGCCGCCGACATCGTGGGCTCGACCGCATTTCTCGCGGCGGGACTCTTGCATTTCGGGATGGGACACGGTCGGAGGAGGCACGCGCCATCGTGGCGTGTGTCCTCGCGGCCGGCCGGCGGCGATGGATCATCGACGGACGGGACCCGGATGCGCTTCATCCTTCGTTTCTTCGGCTTCCTGTTCAGCGTCGGCGCGATGGTCTTCGTGATCGCCGCCGCCGCGGCCGCGTTCTTCTACTGGAAGTTCAGCCAGGACCTGCCGGACCACGCCGCGCTCGCCAATTACGAGCCGCCGGTGATGAGCCGCGTCCACGCCGCGGACGGCTCTCTGCTGGCCGAGTACGCCAGCGAACGCCGGCTCTACCTGCCGATCCAGGCGATGCCGAAGATCGTCGTCGCGGCCTTCCTCTCGGCCGAGGACAAGAACTTCTACAAGCACGGCGGCGTCGACCCGGAGGGTCTCGTGCGCGCCGCGCTGACGAACTTCAAGAGCGGCAAGAAGCAGGGCGCCTCGACCATCACCCAGCAGGTGGCCAAGAACTTCCTCCTGTCTCCCGAGCAGACCTTCGAGCGCAAGGCCAAGGAGGCGCTGATCGCCTTCCGGATCGAGGCGGCCTACTCGAAGGACAAGATCCTCGAGCTCTACCTCAACGAGATCTTCCTCGGCACCATCGTGCCCGGCCGCAACCTGCACGGCGTCGCGGCGGCCGCGCTCGACTATTTCGGCAAGTCGGTCCACGAGCTGACGATCAACGAGGCGGCCTACCTCGCCGCCCTGCCGAAGGGGCCGAACAACTATCACCCCTACCGGCAGACCCAGAAGGCGCTGGACCGGCGCAACGAGATCATCGGTCTGATGGCCCAGAACGGGTACATCACCAAGGAGGAGGCCGAGGCCGCCCGCAAGATGCCCCTCGGCGTGAATCCCCGCGTCGCCTTCGCCAACGCCGCGAACGCCAATTACTTCACCGAGGAGGTCCGGCGCGAGATCGCCGAGCGCTACGGCGAGAAGAAGCTCTACGAGGGCGGCCTCTCGGTGCGTGCGACCCTCGACCCGAAGATGCAGTCCTGGGCGCGCAAGGCCCTGGTGGACGGCCTGATCCGCTACGACCAGTCCCATGGCTGGCGCGGCGCCCAGGCCAAGGTCGACCTCGTCGGCCGCGACTGGGGCCTGGCCGTCGCCGAAGTGCCCGGCCTCGGCGACGTCGCCCCGTGGCGCCTCGCCGTCGTGCTGAACACCACTGGCGGCTCCGCGCAGATCGGCCTGCAGCCGCGTCGCGAGGCCTCCGGCCAGGTGTCGAAGGACCGCGAGACCGGCACGATCACCGCCGAGGGCACCCGCTGGACCGGGCGCTCGCCCGCCGCGGCGCTGAATCCCGGTGACGTCGTCTATGTCGAGGCGACGGATACCAGCCGCAACCAGTACCGCCTGCGCCAGCGGCCCGAGGTCTCGGGCGCCATCGTGGCGATGGATCCCTATACCGGCCGCGTGCACGCGATGGTCGGGGGCTTCTCCTATGACGAGAGCCAGTTCAACCGCGCCACCCAGGCGATGCGCCAGCCGGGTTCCTCGTTCAAGCCGATCGTCTACTCGGCGGCCCTCGACAACGGCTACACCCCGTCGTCGATCGTTCAGGACTCGCCGATCACCATCGAGGCCGGTCCCGGCCAGGAGGCCTGGACGCCCTCGAACTACGACGGCAAGTCCGGCGGTCCGCACACCCTGCGCTACGGCATCGAGCACTCGAAGAACCTGATGACGGTGCGCCTCGCCAAGGACGTCGGCATGCCGCTCATCGCCGAGTATGCCCGCCGCTTCGGCGTCTACGACGACATGCTCCCGGTGCTGCCGATGTCGCTGGGCGCCGGCGAGACCACGGTCATGCGCATGGTCACCGCCTACTCGATGCTCGCCAATGGCGGCCGGCGCATCCGCCCGACCCTGATCGACCGCATCCAGGACCGCGTCGGCGAGACCATCTACAAGCACGACAATCGCAAGTGCCTCGGCTGCGACGCGGACAAGTGGTCCGGCCAGGACGAGCCCAAGCTCGTCGACGAATCCGAGCAGGTCCTCGACCCGCTGACCGCCTACCAGATGGTCTCGATCATGGAGGGCGTGGTCCAGCGCGGCACCGCCACCATCCTGAAGCAGATCGGCAAGCCCCTGGCCGGCAAGACCGGGACGACGAACGACGCCAAGGACGCCTGGTTCGTCGGCTTCTCGCCCGACCTCGCGGTGGGCGTCTATCTCGGCTTCGACAAGCCGCGCTCCCTCGGCGACCGGGCCACTGGCGGCGGCCTCGCCGCCCCCATCGCCCTCGACTTCCTGAAGCAGGCGCTCAAGGACAAGCCGCCGACGCCGTTCCGCGTGCCCCCGGGCATCAAGCTGATCCGCGTCTCGGCCTCCTCCGGCATGCGCGCCGGTTCGGGCGAGGGCGGCGGCACCATCCTCGAGGCATTCAAGCCCGGCACTGCCCCGCCCGATGCCTATGTCGCCGCACCGGCGCAGCAATCGAGCGGTCCGGCCGCGGTTCCGCCCGACGCCGACCGCGCCGCCCAGGCCGGCGGCCTCTACTAGGCTCACGTCCCCATCGACCCCGCGCCCCGGAGCCAGCTCCGGGGCGTTCGTCGTTTCAGACCGGCTTCCGCGCGAGCGCGAGGTCCGCGAGCTTCTCGATATCGAAGCCCCTCTGCGGCAGCTCGATCATGAAGCGCTCGGCGATCTCCGCGACCACGAAATCCGGCCTCACCCGCGCGACGTAGCCCCAGTCGATGCTGGTGGACCACAGGACGTGGACCTCGCGGAAGGTGTCGGCCAGGAGCGGCGTCAGGCTCCCCGTATGCGGGGTGGACGCGTGATGGCCGTAGGAATCCGCGAACATCACCAGCCGGCGCGGGTCGGCCTCGGCCGAATCGTTCCGGTAGACGACGTGGGCGCCGATATGCGCCTCCTGGCCCCGGCCCTCCGCCTCGAAGGCCGCGACCAGGCTGTTGGCGTAGATGCGCCGCGCCGCCGTCTCGAACCGGCAGGCCTCCGCCATCTCGGTGCGGACGGGGTCGAACTTCAGGCCGAGGTCGCCCGCGTAGGGCCCGGCGCCGCCGATGCGGCGCCGGGCGATGTCCTGGCGCGGGGCGAGGCCGAGATGGCGACAGATCTCGCCATAGGCGAGGAGGTACCCGGCGAAGGTCCAGTGGCTGTCCGTCCGGCAATAGAGCGGCGTCTCGGCGGCGCGGGCCCGGAACGGCCGCACGAGGTCGATCCAGTGGCGCCGGGCCGGTGAGAGGCGGAGCCAGCGCTCCAGGCGCAGCACCGGGGCGCGCCCAGGGTCGAAGGCCAGTCCGTCGCAGGCCTCCGGATAGATCGTGAGCTTCTCCGGCGCCACCACGTGGGCGTAGCGCGTGCCGAGCCCGGCGCAGCGCCGCGCCCGCGCCTCCAGGATGCGGCGCCAGCGCCAGAGGGTGGCGCGCGGCAGCCCCGGCTCGCCATACTGCGCGAGGACGGAGTTGGTGCCGCCGGTCAGGAAGAGCCAGCCGTCGCGGCCGACATGCACATCCGGGTGTCGGTCCGGCGCGCGAACGCCGGACGGGGGTGCGATGGTGGAACCCTCGGTCATCGCGCGGTTCTAGCGGGCGCGCGGGAAAGGCGCACCCTCATCCGGCTGGCTGCGCCACCCGATCAGAACCCGGCGCGGATGCCACCGAAGATGCTGCGCCCGACGCCCGGATAGAACGCCACCGGTCCGCCCGCGACCGTACGCGCATCGGTCACGACGGAGATGTCCGAGACGTAGCGGGTGTCGGTCAGGTTACGCGCATCGACGAACACCGAGACGCCGTTCTGGAAGTCGTATCCGGCGGCGATGTTGAGGAGGGCGTAGCCCGACACCTTCAGGGTGTTGGCGTGGTCGGCGAAGGCCCCCTGCGGAACCCAGTCGACGGAGGGGCTGACGTGGAAGCCGTCGCGGTTCCGGTAGGTCAGCACCGTGCGCAGCACGTCGCGCGGGATGCCGGCGATCTGATTGTCGCGGAAGACCGGGTCGGCGATGAAGCGGAAGTCGTTGTGGGTCCAGACCTGCGAGACCACGAGGCCGTCGCCGGCACCGATCAGGTCCCGTGCGAGGTCGAGGGAGACCGCCGCCTCCACGCCCTGGTGGCGGGTGCGGGGCGCGTTGAAGGTCGCGGCCGGGATATTGAGGCCAGGATTGATCGAGAAGTTGATCAGCTCGTCGCGGATCTCCGAGCGGTAGAGGGTCACGTCCCAGGACAGCCGGTCGATCCGGCCGCGGGTGCCGGCCTCGTAGGTCACGGCGCGCTGCGCCCGCAGGGGCACGAAGGTGCTGTTGAGCGAATTCATCTGCACGAGGTCGGAGAAGTCCGGAACGTCGCGCGATCCGGTGATGTCGCCGAAGACCTGGATGTCGGGCAGCGGCTGCCAGAGGAGGCCGACCTTCGGGTTGATCCCCGCATAGGTCTCGTTGGCCGAGGACGGGAATGCGTTGGCGCCCGAGAAGCCGCCCTTGTTGCTGTAGGTCCGGTTGGACGAGAACGCCTTGGCGCCGGCCATCAGCGCCACGTCCGGGAGGAACCAGAACCGGTTCTCGCCATAGGCCTCGTAGTTCGAGGCGCTCTGCACCGAGCGCAGGGTCTGGGCCCCGCGCTGGCCGCCATTGTTGACGAACTGCAGCGCCGAGTTCTGGCCGGCGAAGGCCCGCAGGCCGAGGATCAGGTCGTTGCGATAGCCGGCGACGTCGAAGGTCCCGGCCCAGTGCGGGGCGATCCCGTAGGTCCAGCCGTCCTGGTCGATGACCTGGAAGATCGGGTGGTAGAGCGACTTGTGGATCGCCCAGGTGTCGATATCGAGCTTGCCGACATCGAGCAGGAACGAGGTGCGGTTGGCGATCCGCTCGGTCTCGACCTTGCGCGACTGGTTGCCGGCGATCGCCGACGGGTTGGCCAGGGTCGGGTTGTTGAGGGCGTTGAAGAGGCTCAGCGTGCCGGGGAGCTTCTGGTCCGTCAGGTAGACACCGGCGTAGAAGCGCGTCTCCACGCCCGGAGCGAGCCGATAGCCGAGGTTGGCGTTGAAGTTCTGCGTCCGCTGGGTCTCGTGGTTCCGGTAGCTGTCGGAGTTCGTGATGGTGCCGTTGACCAGGAAATCGACCGGTCCGGAGATCCGCGAGACCTGGAAGTTCTCGCGGATGGTGTTGAAGGCGCCGCCGTCGATGCGCAGGATGTTGGGCGCGTACGCGGTCTGGGCCGTGGGCGTGACGACGTTGATGGCCCCGCCGAGGGTCGTCGCCCCGAAGGTGAGGGCATTTCCGCCCTTGTAGACCTCGATCGAGCGCAGCCCGAGGGGGTCGACCTGGTAGAAGTCTCCGCTGCCGTCGGCGAGGTTCAGCGGGATTCCATCCTGAAGCAGTTCGAGGCCGCGCAGGTGGAAGCCGCGCGAGATGCCGGAGCCGCGCACCGAGAGGCGCAATTCCTGGCCGTAGCGCTCCTGCACGTAGACGCCGGGCACGTCCTTGAGCGTGTCGCGCAGGGTGTTGGCGTAGCGATTCTGGAAGTCCTTGGCATCGACGAAGGCGACCGAGCCGACGGTGGCGTTCACCGCGGCGCGCTGGGCCGCGACGCTCGGCACCGTCAGGGAACCGGCGGAGGCACCCTCGATGCTGAGTTCGGACAGCGTCGCGGCGGCCGTCTCCTCTGCGCGGGACGGTGTGGCGGCGAGGAGCAGGGGCAGGAGGGAAGAAGCGCCGCCCAGAAGGGCGAAGGCGCGGGCGGTGGGGCGGCGGGGCTGGGGCGCGGACATCGGACAGGCTCCGGATCAGGGGCCCGCGCTTCGCGACGACGCGACGGGGCCGGGCATGATCCCGGTGGGAAGGAGGGCGAGGGGAAAGCCGCGTGGAGGCTCGCGCGGCGGATCGTTCGATCGGACGAACCCGAGAGCCTGCGGATCACGGCCCGAGCCGACCCTGCGCGGAGGCGAGGGCGGTGGATCGGGTCGGTCTTGGGCGGGTCGGTCTTGGGCGCGGTCAGGCCTGGGCGCCGAGCGCGGGGGCGCGCGGCGTCAGTGTTCGTGGTGACCTGGTGCCGACGGAGCGGCCGCGGGCGCGCCCGGCTTCATCGCGCCGATGGGCGCCACGCTGAAGCTGACCGGCACGGTGCCGGCGCGCTCGAAGCGCAGCGTGCCCTGGATCATCTCGCCAGCTTTCGGGCCGCTCGCGAGATCCTCGAACATGAGGTGCAGGCCACCGGGCTTCAGTTCCACCGTCTCGCCCGGCTTGATGACGAGGCCGCCCTCGATCGGCGCCATCTTCATCACGCCGCCCTCCATGCTCATGGAGTGGATCGAGGTACGTCCCGCGAGGGGGATCGCGGCGCCGACGAGGCGGTCGGGCTGCGTGCCGGTGTTGGTCACGCGGACGTAGCCACCCGCCACCTTGGCGCCGCCGGGGGTCGCGCGCATCCAGGGCGTCTCGATGCTGAGGTCGCCGGCCTTCACGCTCGAGGCCTCGGCCCGGGCCGGACCCGAGGCGGCGGCCACGATCCGGACGCCGGGGGCAGGGGATTTCAGCGCGTGCGCATCCTGCCCGGCCGCCGGGATCTCACGCCAGCGATACTGGCCGGTGGCGCAATCCTGCTCGACGGGGAAGTAGACCGTGCTGCCGGGCGCGAAGGCATCGCTGACGCGGGCGAGGAAGGTGAACTCGTCGACCTGATCGTCGGGCAGGCTGCCGCCGGTCCAGGTGATGGTCTTCACGCCCTCACGGATGTCGCCGTGATAGTAAGGATAGGCACGGGCATAGGCGCCCTTCTCGGTCGTCACGGTCCAGCCGGGCTTCGGCATCGGCTTGGCGCCGATGACGCCCTCCGGAATCGTGACGCTGACGCGGTTGGTGGGCTGGCCGTCGCAGCCATGGGTGACCTGCACGACGCCGCGGTAGCCGGCGTTCGGGCTCGCTTCCTTGCGCTCCAGGGTGGCGTGCGCGAGGGCGGCGGTGGCGGACAGGGTGAGGGCGAGGCCCGCGAAGAGCTCGGCCCGGGGAATGCGGTTCATCGGATGGGTCCGTGTCTGATGGGATCGGGAAACGGCGATCGGATCAGACGGCGGGCGGACCTCGGGGATGGGGGATCGTGCCCGGCGGCCCGCGGGCGGAAACGGACGCCTCGCGAGACCAGGTGACACGGCTCGTCGCGCGGGCCGGCCAGACGATGGTGCGGGCCGAGACATCCGGCAGCGCCGCCTGCAGCATCGGGCCGGCCACGGTGCAGCAGGGCTGGTGATGGGCGTGGGTCGAATCGGGTAGGCCCGGGCCGCCATCGTCGTTCAGCCCAAGGCACAGGATGCCGTGCGACGCGGAGACGGGCAGGGGCACGAGGCCGCTCATGACGGCATGCAGGACGAACGCATAGAGCGCGATCACCGCGGTGATCGCGCGCAGCGGGGCCCACCCTTCGTGGCCAGCCTGGTTCGCAGGAAGCTTCATCGTCGTTCGGCTTACGTCATCGGCCATCGTTTCGCCATGCCGATCGAACGGCAGAACACAGTGCTGTGGCACACGGGCCGCAGTCGAGAGGATGTGTCCGGGGATCTCGGGGATAAGCCGGGCCGTGCCACAATGTGGCCGGGTCCCCATGAGTTCTTAACCCTACCCCGACACGGTCGTGACAGGGGGTGTTCCAAGACCTCGGCGCGCGACGCCGGGACCGACGACACCGCATGTCGCTTCGTAAATCAGATCAGAGTTCACGTCCGATGCTGAATCAGGCTTTCCACACCCGCGCCCTCGGCTTTGCACTGCTCGCATCGGCGGCCGTCATCGGCCAGTCGGCGACGGCGCGCGAGGCCGGCGGCTTCGCCCAGGCCGAGTGGGCGCAGGACTACGCCTCGCCGGCCACCATGCAGGTGCAGCGCTCCTCGACGCCGATCCTGTCGCCGCAGACCGTGGCCGCCACCGAGCAGATGATCGAGCGCTACCGGGACATCGTCAATCGCGGCGGCTGGAAGCCGGTCTCGGGTGCCGACCGCCTGCGCGTCGGCGCCAAGGGTCCGGCCGTGGCCGCCCTGCGCCAGCGCCTGATCATCACGGGCGACCTCGACCCGGCCTCCGGCGGTTCGGGCGTCTACGATTCCTACGTCTCGGCCGGCGTGAAGCGCTTCCAGGCCCGGCACGGCCTGAGCCAGACCGGCGCCATGAGCCAGACCACGCAGGCGGCCATGAACGTGCCGGCCGACGTGCGCCTGCACCAGCTCGAGATCAACGTGGTGCGCCTGCGCTCCTATGCCGGCAACCTCGGCAACCGCTTCGTCATCACCAACATCCCCGCCGCCCTGGTCCAGACGGTGGAGAACGGCCAGGTCGTGACCCTGCACGCCGCCGGCGTCGGCAAGATCGACCGCCAGTCGCCGATCATGAACACCAAGGCGACGCAGATCAATTTCAACCCCTTCTGGACGGTCCCGGCTTCCATCGTGAAGAAGGACCTCATCCCCAAGATGCAGAAGGACCCGACCTACCTCACCGAGAACAAGATCCGCATCTTTTCGGGTGAGGCCGAGATCTCGCCGTCTTCGGTGAACTGGAACTCGGACGAGGGCACCCGCTACCGCTACCGCCAGGATTCGGGCGCCGACTTCAACTCGATGGGCATCGTGCGCATCAACATTCCGAACCCCTACGGCGTGTTCATGCACGACACGAACTCGAAGGGCATCTACGGCGACGACTTCCGCTTCATCTCCTCGGGCTGCGTTCGCGTGCAGAACGTGCGCGAGTACATCACCTGGCTGCTCAAGGACACGCCCGGCTGGGGCCGCGAGCAGGTCGAGCAGGCCATCGAGAGCGGCAAGCGCGTCGACGCCACCCTGTCGAGCCCGGTGCCGGTCTACTGGACCTACATCACCGCCTGGTCGACCCCGGACGGCCTCGTCCAGTTCCGCGACGACATCTACAAGCGCGACGGCGTGAACGTGCCCTCGACCCTCTCGGCCCCGACCCCGGTCGCCAGCGCCGAGCAGGTCCAGAGCTTCGAGCCGGGCGACGAGGAGAACTGAGGCGAGAACGCGGGACAGCGAGAGGGGCTATCCTCCCGCTGTCCCGGCCCAGTCCGGGATGAGCACTTCGAGCCGCATCCCGGACGTTCGAACACGGCAGATCATCGTTCAGGCCGGATCGGCGTCAGTGCCGCAGTGAGGCTTCGATTTTGGGCAAGAGCCGTTCGGTTTCCCGGGCCATGTGCAACGCCTCCTGATCCCTCATGATAAGACTGTCCTGCGGATCGAAGACAATTCCATCACGCATCTGTGCGAGCGCGACTGCGGCAATGCAGGCCGCGACGCAGTCAGGCAATCCTGAAAAATAGAACGCATAAACCGTGTCCCACTTCTGTCCAAAGTCGATATCGTCGTAGGTCTCGATCAACGTTTCGAAATCCCTGCTCCAGCATTCGAAACTCACATCGCGTCCTTTCCAGGCCGCTCTGACCATTGTCCCTTCAAGTGGCATCGTCTGCCCCGGTAAGAACGACATTTCAAATTGCAGCCGATCGACGTTTTTCTGCCATTCGATCAGGGAAAAGGGGGCGCCGTCGTACAAGACATAGAGGTCCATGCTCATAGTCATCTTCCCATCACCGACAGATAATCGATAATCGCGTAGATATAGCTCTTCGCGTCTAGACCTTTGACAATATGAAGCTCAATAACGGGGATATCGTCGCCGACGCCAAGACTTCGGCGGATATCCGCAGCGCGTTTCGGCTCGAGTTTTGCCCCACCAGTCTTGATGTCCCAAATGTCCAAGATAGGTGCCGCGATTTTCCGGCCATCCCGCAAGATAATATCGGTCCTGATACTTCCGGCAAATCCATACCGCACGGTATCACCGAGACTGAAACTCTGTTCGACGCCGCGTCGTCCAATTCCGGGCAAATCATAATCTGTTATGAGCCTGGCTGACTCGCTGTGAATGGCCATTCCGTAAAGAGGCCCCCGTCCCGTCCCGACATTGGCCACGGCCTCCTTGACGACCTCTATGAGGCGATCGGACGTCAGGTCGATCTTCGGATGACCGGTCCCGATCCCGGCGAACGACGACGACGCCCGGTCCACCGCGTCCGCCATTCCAGCGCCCTCTCTCGTCGCGAGGCTGGTCGGCGTTGAAGCCGGCCTTCACGGGATCGTAGGCGCTTCTCAACAGCGCCGGTCGCAAGCGGACGGCGGCGATCTCGCACCTTTGGAGAACAATCCGGGAATGCCGCGACATCATGCGCATCTCCGATTCATATGGACTAGTATTCCTATACCATCCCGAAAAATGCAACCTCTGCGTGCCGTCCGGCGCGTTTTCAAGCCCGTCCAGCGGTACATGGGTGGCATCGCGTCTTGTTTCGGGACTGTCTCCCTTGGACTTGCGGGGCGGGTGAAAGTTTTTTTGTAGGACACGCCAAATTCGTGTGCCTTGGCCTCGTCCGCCCGCGCGTGTAGTAAATTGCGCATTGCGCGTCCGCCCGCCTTACGCCAGCGGATAACGGACGCCTTCGCCCGTTCAACAATCGAGGCTTTCCATGAGCGCCGGTACTGCTGCCGACAAGCATTTCTCCAACTCGTTCTTCGCAGCCCCCCTCACCGAGGCGGATCCGGAGATCGCGCAGGCGGTGGCCCAGGAACTCGGCCGCCAGCAGCACGAGATCGAGCTGATCGCCTCCGAGAACATCGTCTCGCGCGCCGTGCTGGAAGCGCAGGGCTCGGTGCTCACGAACAAGTACGCCGAGGGCTATCCGGGCCGTCGCTACTACGGCGGCTGCCAGTTCGTCGACATCGCCGAGAATCTGGCCATCGAGCGCGCCAAGCGCCTCTTCAACTGCGGCTTCGCCAACGTGCAGCCGAATTCCGGCAGCCAGGCGAACCAGGGCGTGTTCCTCGCCCTCATGCAGCCGGGCGACACCTTCCTCGGCCTCGACCTCGCGGCCGGCGGCCACCTGACCCACGGCGCCCCCCCGAACGTCTCGGGCAAGTGGTTCAAGCCGGTCTCGTACACCGTGCGCCGCGACGACCAGCGCATCGACATGGAGCAGGTCGAGGCCCTCGCCCACGAGCACAAGCCCAAGGTGATCATCGCCGGCGGCTCGGGCTACCCGCGCCACTGGGACTTCGCCAAGTTCCGTGAGATCGCCGATGCCGTCGGCGCGTACTTCTTCGTCGACGCGGCTCACTTCGCGGGCCTGATCGCGGCGGGCGTCCACCCGTCGCCGTTCCCGCACGCCCACGTCGTCACCACGACCACTCACAAGACCCTGCGCGGCCCGCGCGGCGGCATGATCCTTACGAACGACGAGGCGCTGGCCAAGAAGTTCAACTCGGCGATCTTCCCCGGCATCCAGGGCGGCCCGCTCATGCACGTCATCGCCGGCAAGGCCGTGGCCTTCGGCGAGGCCCTGAAGCCCGAGTTCAAGATCTACGCTAAGCAGGTGATCGAGAACGCCAAGGCGCTGGCCGACACCCTGATGTCGAGCGGCTACAACATCACCTCGGGCGGCACCGACAACCACCTCATGCTGGTCGACCTCACCAGCAAGGGCCTGACCGGCAAGGCGGCGGAAGCGGCGCTGAGCCGCGCCGACATCACCTGCAACAAGAACGGCGTGCCGTTCGACACGCAGAAGCCCACCATCACCTCGGGCATCCGCCTCGGGACCCCGGCCGGCACCTCGCGCGGCTTCGGCGTCGCCGAGTTCAAGCAGATCGGCGGCTTCATCGTCGAGGTGCTCGATGGTCTCGTGGCCAAGGGCGAAGGGGGCGATGCCGCCGTCGAGGCGAACGTGAAGCAGCGGGTGCACGCCCTCACCGACCGGTTCCCCATCTACGGCTGAGGCGCAACGCCTCGACCGGGGGCGCTTGAACCGGCGCCCCTCACCATGCCATGCAACGGCCGCGGACCATCGGGTCCGCGGCCGTTGTCCGTTCCAACGTCCCCCTCCCCAGGTGTCCGTCCGATGCGGTGTCCCTATTGCGGCGGTCCCGACACCCAGGTGAAGGATTCGCGTCCCAGCGACGACGCGGCGGCGATCCGCCGGCGCCGGGTCTGCCCGGATTGCGGGGGCCGCTTCACCACCTTCGAGCGCGTGCAGTTGCGCGAGCTCACGGTGCTCAAGCGCTCGGGCAAGCGCGTCCCGTTCGACCGCGACAAGCTCCAGCGCTCCATCGGCGTGGCCCTGCGCAAGCGCCTCGTGGACCCGGAACGGATCGAGCGCCTCGTCAGCGGAATCACCCGGCAGCTGGAAAGCAGCGGCGAGGCCGAGATCGGCAGCGAGGCCATCGGCGAACTGGTGATGGAGGGCCTGAAGGGTCTCGACGACGTCGCCTATGTCCGCTTCGCCTCGGTCTACAAGAACTTCCGCGAGGCCAGCGACTTCAAGGCTCTGCTCGGGACGCTCTCGGACCCGGCCGCGCTCCCGTCCGAAGCGACCTCCGACGCGCTTATCGTCGAGGACGAGACCGACGAGCCGGCCGCCGCGGACCACGCGGCGAAGGTCACGCCCCTTCGCCCGAAGCGACAGCCGAAGTCCCGGCCGTGACGCGCGTCGGCTTACGGAACACGGGCATAGGGAGCACGGCCATGGGGAGCGCGTCGATGGGCGAGACCGACCGGCGCTACATGCGCCTCGCGCTCGCCCTCGGGCATCGCAACCTCGGCCGGACCTGGCCGAACCCCTCCGTCGGTGCGATCGTGGTCGCGGGCCCGCCCGGCGCGGAGCGGATCATCGGGCAGGGCGTCACCACCCCCGGCGGGCGGCCGCATGCCGAACCCCTCGCCCTCGCCATGGCGGGCGAGGCAGCGCGCGGCGCCACGCTCTACGTCAGCCTGGAGCCGTGCTCCCATCACGGCCGCACGCCCCCTTGCACCGACGCCATCGTCGCCGCCGGCATCGCCCGCGTCGTCACCGCCCTGGAAGACCCCGATCCGCGGGTGGCCGGGCGCGGCCACGGCCTCCTGGCCGCCGCCGGCCTCGCGGTGACCACCGGTCTCCTGGCGCCGGAGGCCGCACGGGACCATCGCGGCCACGTCACCCGGGTGACGCAGGGGCGCCCGAGCCTGCACCTCAAGCTCGCCCAGACCCAGGATGGCTTCGCCGGAGCCCCCACCGAGCGCCTGCGGATCACCGGCCCCGTCGCCGACGGCGCCGTGCATCTCTGGCGGGCGCACGCGGATGCGATCCTGGTCGGCATCGGCACCGCGCGCGCCGACGATCCTTCGCTCACGGTCCGGCTGCCCGGCCTGGCCGACCGCTCGCCCCTGCGGGTCGTGCTCGATTCGAACCTGCGCCTGCTGCCCTCCGCCACCCTGGTGCGCAGCGCCCGCGACGTCCCGACCCTCGTGCTCACCACACGCCGGGCTCCGGTCCATGCCAGGCGCATGCTGGCCTCCTTCGGCGTCGAGGTGATCGGCGTCGATGCCGACGGCGCCGGACAGGTCGACCTGCGCGCCGCGCTGAGGGCGCTGGCCGAGCGTGGCGTGACGCGGCTCTGCTGCGAGGGCGGCCCGCACCTCGCCGATGCCCTGGCGGACGCCGACCTCGTCGACGTCTTCACGCTCATCACCGGCCCGGGCACCCTCGGCGATACGGGCGGCCTTCCGGCCATCGGCCCGGTCCTGCGCGACCGGCTCGCGGGCGGCCACCTCCGGATCGTCGAGACCCGGATCCTCGGCCCCGACCGGGCCGTCACCCACGAGCGGAGTGCCTGAGATGTTCACCGGTCTCGTCACGGATGTCGGGGAAGTCGTGTCGGTCGCGGGCGACGACCGCCTGCGCCGCATCCGCATCCGCTCCCACTACGATCCCGCCACCATCGCGCTGGGCGCCTCGATCGCCTGCTCCGGTCCCTGCCTGACGGCGGTGGTGGTCGAGCCGGCGGAGGGCGGCTGCATCTTCGCCGTGGACGCGGCGGCCGAGACGCTGGCCCGCACCCATGTGGGGTCGTGGCGCGAAGGGCGGCGCCTGAACTTGGAGCGCTCCCTGAAGATCGGCGACGAACTCGGCGGCCACCTCGTCACCGGCCACGTCGACGGCCTCGCCGAGCTCGTGGCCCGTGATCCCGTCACGGGCGGCGACGACGATCCGCAATGGGCGCCCTCCGACCGCTTCACCCTGCGGGCGCCGCCTCAGCTGGCGCGCTTCATCGCCGAGAAGGGCTCCGTCTGCCTCGACGGGACCTCGCTCACCGTCAACACGGTGGAGGGCGACCTCTTCTCGGTGCTGCTCATCCCGCACACCCTAGCGGTGACCACCTGGGGCGAGCGCCGGGCCGGGGACCGGCTGAACCTCGAGGTCGACCTCATCGCCCGCTATGCCGCGCGCCTGTCCGAGAGCCGCGCCGCGGTCGAGCGCTGAGCGGCGGCCTGCCCGCGAATGCAGGTTCGATAGGCGGGCACCGCGCTTGTCGCCACGCCGCCTTCGGTCTATCGCTCGCGCCTGCGGGCGCAGGGCACGTCCGGCCGGTCGAGTCTTGCGCGCCGACGGAACCCCGCGGGTCCCGGCAAGCGCGTCCGGTCCCGGCCGCTGCGCCGTCCGCCGACCGCGTCCCGTGAAGGCCCCTCGATGGTATCGCTCGCCTACGCTTCCCGCACCGCTCCCGAGAACGTCAGGGGCGCGCGCGTCCTGGTGGTCGAGGCCCGCTACTACGAGGATCTCGCCGACGAGCTCCTGGCCGGCGCGGAGGGCGCCCTGGCGGCGGCCGAGGCGGTGGCCACGGTGGTGACCGTGCCGGGTGCCCTGGAGATCCCCGCCGCGATCGCGATCCTGGTCGAGGCCGCCACCCGCGCCGGCCAGCCCTACGATGCCGTCGTGGCGCTCGGCTGCGTCATCCGCGGCGAGACCGGGCATTACGACATCGTGGCGGGCGAGAGCGCGCGGGCGCTGATGGACCTGTCCGTCACCCTGCGCCTGCCGCTGGGCAACGGCATCCTGACGGTGGAGACCGAGGCCCAGGCCCAGGCGCGCGCGCGGGTCGCCGAATTGAACAAGGGCGGCGGTGCCGCCGAGGCCGCGCTCGCGGTGCTGTCGCTGAAGCGCGACGCGTCGGCGGCGTCGGTCGGAGAGGATTGAGCATCATGGCCAACGAACCCGGGATGAAGACCGCAGAGCGCAGCGGCGCACGCCTCTCCGTGGTGCAGGCGCTCTACGACATGGAGATCTCGGGCAAGGGCGTGATCGAGGCGCTCGCCGAGTTCGAGACCTTCTGGATCGGCCGTGAGGTCGACGGCATCGAACATCCGGCCGCCGAGATCGCCTTCTTCCGCGATCTCCTGCGCGGGGTCGTCGACGAGCAGCGCGCGATCGATCCGGTCCTCGACGGGGCGTTGGCGGCCGGATGGCCCCTCAAGCGCATCGAGGCGGTGCTGCGCGCCATCCTGCGGGCCGGCGCCTACGAGCTGATGTCCCGTCGCGACGTGCCGGCGCGGGTCGTGATCTCCGAATACGTCGACGTCGCCCACAGCTTCTACGGCGGCGACGAGCCCGGCATGGTCAACGGCGTCCTCGACAAGGTCGCCCGCGACGTGCGCGGCAACGAGTTCGCCGGCCTGCCGGCCTCCGGCCGGGCCTGAGCCCCGTGGCCCGGCCCGACGAGGACGGGCTGATCGCGCGCTACTTCGCGCCCCTCGCCGGACCGGGGGCGGATGGCCTGCGCGACGACGCCGCGACCCTGACGCCGAGCCCCGGCTGCGACCTCGTCCTGACCGCCGACGCCATCGTGGCCGGCGTGCATTACTTTCCCGACGATCCACCGGGCTCGATCGCCCGAAAGGCCCTCGGCGTGAACGTCTCGGACCTCGCCGCCAAGGGCGCGCGCCCGCGCGGCATCCTGCTCACCCTGGCCCTGCCCGACGACTGGACCGAGGCGTGGCTCGCCGGGTTCGCGGCCGGCCTCGGCGACGGTCTCGCGGATTTCGGCCTCGACCTCCTGGGCGGCGACACGGTGCGGGCCGCCGGACCGGCGCTGATCGGCGTGACCGCCATCGGCGAGGTGCCTGCGGGGGGCCTGGTCCGGCGCGGAGCCGCACGGGCCGGCGACCGGATCTGCGTCAGCGGCACGATCGGGGACGCTGCGCTGGGGCTGCGCCTGCGCGGCCCCCGGCCACCGGACTGGGGCCAGGCGCTCGCCGCGACGGACCGCGACGCGCTCGTCGACCGCTACTGGCATCCCCGCCCGCGCATCGCCCTGGCCCCGGTCCTGCGCCGGCACGCCCGGGCCGCCATGGACGTCTCGGACGGCCTCGCCGGCGATCTCACCAAGATGCTGAAGGGGGAGGGGCGCTCCGCCGAGATCGACCTGGCCCGCGTCCCGCTTTCCCCTGCCGCCGCCCGGGCTCTGTCGCTGGAGCCCGCCCTCATGACCCCGATCGTCACCGGCGGCGACGATTACGAGATCCTCTGCGCCGTGGCGCCCGAGAACCTGGACGCCTGCCTGGCCGAGGCCGCCGCGGCCGGCACGCCCCTGACCTGCATCGGCAGCGTCACGACCGGCTCGACGCCACCGGTCTTCCGTGAGGCGGACGGGTCCGCGCGCGCCCTTGGTCCCGGGTCCTTCAGCCACTTCTGAGACGGGCCGAGGCCTCTCGCATGTGCGTGCGAGGGGACCTTCACCGCAGTTTCCGGCCTGTCCCAGCCGCCAGCGGCAGCCCCATACCCTTGCGAAAACTTGCGCCAAGCTCGGCCGATGCTGCGTCGCACAACTATTCGTCGCGCAAAAAGCTAAGCAGCATTTGCAAGCGGGGGTGAAGTTTGGCACTCAGAGCAGGCATTCCTTGGGAGGAGATGCACAACCACGAAAAGTTCGGCGCGCGGCGCGAGACGCCTGCGCGAACGATCCGCGTCGCACTGACGGAAAGCACGGCCACAAAGTCCAACAACGCCACGACAGACCCGCACGGGCATCGCCAATCAAGGACGGTCGAATGACAGCTTTGTTGCTTATCATCCTGGGCGGGCTGTGCGCCGTCGCCTATGGCATCATCACGATCAACGACGTCATGAAGCGCGACGCCGGCACCCAGCGCATGCAGGAGATCGCGGGGGCGATCGCCGAGGGCGCGCAGGCCTATCTCCGGCGCCAATACGCCACCATCGCCATCGTCGGGGTCGTGCTGTTCGTGGCGCTCGCCTATTTCCTCGGGCTGAAGGTCGGCATCGGCTTCCTGATCGGCGCCGTGCTGTCGGGAGCGGCCGGCTTCATCGGGATGAACGTCTCGGTGCGCGCCAACGTGCGCACCGCCCAGGCGGCCTCGACGTCGCTCGGCGGCGGGCTCGACGTGGCCTTCAAGTCGGGCGCCGTCACCGGCATGTTCGTGGCGGGCCTCGCGCTCCTCGGGGTGGCGCTCTACTACGGCTATCTCACCCGCGTCGCCGGCCTGTCGCCGGCCAGCCGCGACGTCATCGACGCCCTGGTGGCGCTGGGCTTCGGCGCCTCGCTGATCTCGATCTTCGCCCGTCTCGGCGGCGGCATCTTCACCAAGGGCGCCGATGTCGGCGGCGACCTCGTCGGCAAGGTCGAGGCCGGAATTCCGGAGGATGACCCGCGCAACCCCGCCACCATCGCGGACAACGTCGGCGACAACGTCGGCGATTGCGCCGGCATGGCGGCCGACCTGTTCGAGACCTACGCGGTGACCGTGGTCGCCACCATGGTGCTCGCCGCGATCTTCTTCTCCGGCCAGACCGAGGTCGGCGGCCGCAACGTCCTCGAGGCGATGCTGCTCTATCCGCTGGCCATCGGCTCGGCCTGCATCCTCACCTCGATCGCCGGCACCTACGCGGTGCGACTCGGGGCCAACCAGTCGATCATGGGCGCGCTCTACAAGGGGCTGGTCACCGCCGGCGCCCTCTCGATCGTGGCCATCGCGGGCGTGAACTACGCCCTGTTCGGCGGCTTCGGCACGGCCTTCACCACCAATGCCGGCGTGACCTTCACCTCCGGCGGCCTCCTCGGCTGCGCGGTCATCGGCCTCGTCATCACCGCGCTGATCGTGGTCATCACCGAGTACTACACCGGCACCAACTTCCGGCCGGTGAAATCCATCGCCGACGCTTCCGTGACCGGCCACGGCACCAACGTGATCCAGGGCCTGGCGATCTCGCTCGAATCCACCGCGCTGCCCGCACTGGTCATCGTCGCGGGCATCATCAGCACCTACTCGCTGGCCGGGCTGTTCGGCATCGCCATCGCGGTCACCGCGATGCTGGCGCTCGCCGGCTTCATCGTGGCCCTCGACGCCTTCGGACCGGTCACCGACAACGCCGGCGGCATCGCCGAGATGGCCGGACTGCCGCCGGACGTGCGCAAGTCGACCGACGCCCTCGACGCCGTCGGCAACACCACCAAGGCGGTCACCAAGGGCTACGCCATCGGTTCGGCCGGCCTCGGTGCCCTGGTGCTGTTCGCCGCCTACACCTCCGACCTGAACTACTTCATCGCCCATGCGAGCCCGACCCAGTACCGCTTCTTCCAGGGCGTGACCGTCGATTTCTCGCTCTCCAACCCCTACGTCGTGGTCGGCCTGCTCCTCGGCGGCCTGATCCCGTTCCTGTTCGGCGGCATGGCGATGACCGCGGTCGGTCGGGCGGCCGGCGCGGTCGTCGAGGAAGTCCGCCGCCAGTTCCGCGAGAAGCCCGGCATCATGCAGGGGACCGACCGGCCGGATTACGGCCGCGCCGTCGACATGCTGACCCGGGCGGCGATCAAGGAAATGATCATCCCGTCCCTGCTGCCGGTGCTGTCGCCGATCGTGCTGTTCTTCGTGATCCAGGCGATCGCCGGCAAGAGCCAGGCCTTCGCCACGGTGGGGGCGATGCTGCTGGGCGTCATCATCACCGGGCTCTACGTCGCGATCTCGATGACCTCGGGCGGCGGCGCCTGGGACAATGCCAAGAAGTACATCGAGGACGGGCATCACGGCGGGAAGGGCTCCGAGGCTCACAAGGCCGCGGTGACCGGCGACACCGTCGGCGACCCCTACAAGGACACAGCCGGCCCGGCCGTGAACCCCGCGATCAAGATCACCAACATCATCGCCCTGCTGCTGCTGGCGGTGCTGGCCCATAGCTGAGCGACAGCCGATCCCAGGGTCCGCTCTCGAACAGCAGAGTTCCGTAGCGGATCAACCGAGAGCGAAGCAGGATGGCCCGGTGAGCGGGCCATCCTGTCCAAGCTGGGCCGATCGAACGGCATCCGCATAGGCGGCGTGGGTCCGATCCGTTCCGCATCCGGGACGCCGCGGCGCTGATCGAGAAGGATGCCGAACGCACGGCCTCCTACGCCGAGAGTCGCTCGTTCTAAATGCGGGCTTCGGACGAACAACCGGCAAAAAACGGACGCTCCACGATCGGCTGGACCCGGCCGCCGACAAGCGGACCGGTTCGGAGAATATCCGCCGCAAGAGCGCTGGTCGCTCGCCGCTGTCCCAAGGGCCGGGTGCAAGGCATTCCGGGGCTGACAGGCTTGGCCTCCGCCGGGCACGGCGGGAGGGCCGCCGCACGGATCGCACCCAGAGCCGAGCTTCCGCTCGCAGCCCCTGAACCGCTGATCTCAGGATGCGCGGAAGGGAGAGAGTCTCGTCGACGGCAGGCCGGCGTGTCCCGGACCTGTCGTCGCGTTCGATCCCCTGGCGCCTCAACGCGTGTCGCTGGGCCGAGCCTCGCTCCCCCGCGGCACCAAGCGAAGGCGGGTGCCCCAGGGATCCTGAAGCTCGAGGGCACCGTCGCCCTCGTCCGGCGTCAGACCGGCCTCCCGGCAGCGATCCCGGACCGCCGCCAGCGTCGGCGCATCGGCCAGCAACTCGACCTCGGCGAGGCCGGCCGTCTCGGTGGGCCGCCGGGGGGCGCCCCGGCTGTGCCAGACGTTGGTCGCAAGCTGGTGATGGTACCCGCCCGCGCCAAGGAAGGTCGCCCCCGGAAGGCGGATCATCACGTCGAACCCGAGCAGCCCCGCATAGAAGCGATCCGCCGGTTCGATCTCGCCCACCTGCAGGTGAACGTGCCCGACCCGGCCGCCCGGCGGCATACCGGTCCAGCGTCCCGCTGCGGCCTGCATGAGCGCGGCAGGGTCGAGGCGGTCCCTCTTCATGACGATCGAGCCGTCGTCCCACGTCCACACCGAACTCGGGCGGTCGGCATAGACCTCGATGCCGTTGCCCTCCGGATCGTCGAGGTAGACGGCCTCGCTGACGAAATGGTCGGACGCCCCCGACAGGCGGATGCCAAGCTCCGCCGCATGCGCGAGCCACGCGCCGAGATGCGCACGGCTCGGCAGCAGGAAGGCCGTGTGGTGGAGCCCCGCCTCCCGCGGGCTCCCGGGATGGGCGGCCGCGTTGTGCCGGAGTTCGAGCAGCACCGTAGGCCCCACGCCGAGGCGCACGACGCCTGCTTCCTGCGAGACGGTCACGAGGCCGATGACGTCGCGGTAGAAGCTGGCGAGGCCGTCGAGGTCCCGGACGACGAGGGTGACGCTCCCAATGCGGTAGGGCGCCGTGTCGAGCAGCGAGGCGGAAGCCGGATCGGCTTCCTCGCCGGAAGCCCGCGTCGGCGTGACGATGCTCTGGGCCATGCCGGGACCTCCTCAGGCGCGGAGTTTCGCTGCGGTCTCGGCGATGCGCTTGCCCTGGTGGCGGGCGCCGGCCAGCTCGACCGGGCTGGGCTGGCGGCTGCCGTCGCCCGCGATCGTGGTCGCGCCGTAGGGCGAACCGCCGCGGACCTCGTCGACACCCATCTGGCCCTGGAAGCCGTAATCCAGGCCCACGATGGTCAGGCCGTGATGCAGCAGGTTGGTGATGATCGAGAACAGGGTCGTCTCCTGCCCGCCATGCTGGCTGGCCGTCGAGGTGAAGGCGCCCCCGACCTTTCCGATGAGCTTGCCCTGGAACCAGAGGCCGCCCGTAGTGTCCCAGAAGCTCGCCATCTGGCTCGGCATCCGGCCGTACCGGGTCGGCGCGCCGACGACGATGGCGTCGTAGGCGGCGAGGGCGTCAGGCCCCTCGATCAGGGGATGCGCGGAATCCGTCTTGAAGTGCGCAGCTTCGACGACTTCCTTCGGTGCCGTCTCGGGAACGCGGCGGATGTCGACCTCGGCTCCGCCCTCGCGCGCGCCTTCCGCGACGGCATCCGCCATCTGCGCGATATGGCCGTAGGACGAGTAGTAGAGCACCAGCACCTTGGTCATCGCATGTCTCCTGTGGGGTCCGTCGTTCGGCCGACCCGGGTGTAGACGGCCGCCGCCGGCACGAGGGCCGGCGGGCGCCGTAGCAACCGACCCAGCACGTAGCCTCGCTCGCAGCTGGGTTTGAGCCCGATATCCGGCACTTCATGGTTGCGAGAACGGAAACCTCCGGGGGGCACCCTGGACGATCTGCGCGGATTCTGCGCGGTCGTCGATCTGGGCACCGTTGCGGCGGCGACAAGGGTCGTCCGCGGCGATCGGCGCGGGCGCGGTCGGTGGCCTGTGACGGACAACACCGGATCTCATCGTTCGCGATCCAGCCCTCCGGCTGGAGAGCGAGACGATGCGGTCGGTCGCCCGGGCAGCCCGGCGCGTCAGCGGATCATCGCTGCTTGGCGGTTCCGTCAGGCCGCGTCGGGCATCTGGCCGAGGAGCTTGTCGAGGGTGATCGGATAGCTCCGCACCCGCACGCCCGTGGCGTTGTAGACCGCGTTGGCCACGGCCGCGCCGACGCCGCAGATGCCGAGCTCGCCCACGCCCTTGGCCTTCATGGGCGAAGATTGCGGATCGACCTCGTCAAGGAAGATCACCTCTTGATGCGGGATGTCGGCGTGGACCGGCACCTCGTAGCCGGCCAGATCGTGGTTGACGAAGAAGCCCCGCTTGGTGTCGACGGCGAGTTCCTCCATCAGCGCCCCGCCGACCCCCATCGTCATGCCGCCGATGACCTGGCTGCGCGCCGATTTCGGGTTGAGGATGCGTCCCGCCGCGCAGACGGCCAGCATTCGCCGCACCCGGATCTCGGCGGTGTCGACGTCGACGCCGACCTCGACGAAATGGCCCGCGAAGGTCGATTGCTGCTGCTTCTTGGCGAGGTCGCCGTACTCGATCGAGTCCTCGGCCACGAGTTCGCCGTCGCTGGCCGCCTTCGCCAGCGCCTCGGTTCGGTTGCCGGAGCGGACCTGCCCTTCCGCGAACACGACGTCGGCCGAGTTGAAGCCGAGGCGCTGCGCCACCGCCTCGCGGAGCTGGACGCACGCGGCGTAGACGCCGGCGGTGGAGTTGTTCGCGCCGAACTGGCCCCCCGAACCGGCCGAGACCGGGTAGGACGAATCGCCGAGGCGCACCACGACCTTGTCGAGACCGACGCCCATCATCTCGGCGGCCGTCTGCGCGATGATGGTGTAGGAACCGGTGCCGATGTCGGTCATGTCGGTCTCGACCGTGACGATGCCGTCGCGCCCGAGGCGGACGCGGGCGCCCGACTTCATCAGCAGATTGTTGCGGAAGCCCGCCGCCATGCCGATGCCGACGAGCCAGCGCCCGTCGCGAACCTGGCCGGGCTTCGCGTTGCGGGCCGACCAGTTGAATCTCTCGGCACCGAGCTCGAGGCAGCCGACGAGGTTGCGATGGGAGAACGGCCGCTCGGGATGCCCCGGATCGACCTGGGTGTCGTTGCGGACGCGGAAGGCGACCGGGTCCATGCCGAGCTTCTCGGCCATCTCGTCCATGGCGATCTCGAGCGCCATCAGGCCCGGCGCCTCGCCCGGCGCCCGCATCGAATTGCCCTCGGGCAGGTCGAGATGGGCGAGCTTCATCGCCGTCAGGCGATTGGCCCCGGCGTAGAGGAGCTTGGTCTGATCCACCGCCGTCTCAGGCTTGCCCTTCGGCAGGTTGCCGGAGGTGCTCTCGTGCGCGATGGCGGTGATCGTCCCGTCCGGCGTCGCGCCGATGCGGATGCGCTGGATCGTGGCCGGCCGGTGCGTGGTGTTGTTGGCCACCAGCGGCCGGGTCAGCGCGACCTTGACCGGGCGACCGGCGGCCTTGGCGGCCAGCGCCGCCACGACGGCATCGGAGCGCACGAAGAGCTTGCCGCCGAATCCGCCGCCGATATAGGGCGAGTCGACGCGGATCGACTCCTCCGGGATGCTGAGGATCTTGGCGATGCTGCCCTTGGTCCAGGCGATCATCTGGTTGGACGTCCACAGGGTGAGCGTGTCGCCCTCCCAGGCGGCGATGGTCGCGTGCGGCTCCATCATCGCGTGGCTCTCGTCGGGGGTCGTGTAGGTCTCGTCGAACGTGACGGCGGCCGACGCGAAGGCGCCCTCGAAATCCCCATGCCGATCCTCGCCGCCGCCGCCGCTTCCCTCGCCGCTGTCGCCGGGCACGGGCTTGGCGGACGACGCCACGGCGGCGAGGTCGAACTGACCGGCCTCGCGGGCATAATCGACCTTGACGAGGAAGGCCGCGGCCCGGGCCTGCTCGAAGGTCTCCGCCACCACGATTGCGACGGCCTGGTGGTAATGCTGGACCACGTTCCCGCCGAAGAGGTTCGCGGCGTTCATCCGGCCGAGGCCGAGGGCGGGCATGTCGAGGGTGGTGACGATGGCGACGACGCCGGGCGCAGCCTTCGCGGCTTTCGTGTCGATGGCGCGGATGCGGCCCTTGGCGATGCCGGCGCCGAGGACGTAGCCGTAGGCCTGGTTCGCCACGACGTCGTGGCGCTCGTAGGCGTAGGGCGCGGTGCCCGTGGTCTTGAACTTGCCGTCGATGCGGTCCGTGGCCTTTCCGACGAGCTTCAGCTGGTCGATCGGGTTCTGGCCGGCGGGGGTGTCGAACTTCATGGCTCAGGCCCTCGCTTCGGTCAGCGCCGCGCCGAGCGTGCGCTCGGCCAACGTGAGCTTGTAGGCATTGTCGTGGGTCGGCTTGGCACCGGCGAAGGCCTGCGTGGTCACCGCCTTGGCGCCCCTCGCCATCTCGCCCTCGGCCGCCTCGACCCGCCAGGGCTTGTGCGCCACGCCGCCGAAGGCCGCCCGGCCGCTGCCGTCGGGCTGTACCACCGCCGCCACCGAGACCAGGGCATAGGCGTAGGAGGCCCGGTCGCGGACCTTGCGGTAGATGTGCGCGCCGCCCAGCGGCTCGGGCAACGTCACCGCCGTGATCAGCTCGCCCGGCGCGAGCGTGGTGTCGACCTCCGGCCGGTCGCCCGGCAGGCGGTGGAACTCGGCGATCGGGATCTTGCGCGTCCCGCCCTTGGCATCGACGGTCTCGACGGTGGCGTCGAGCACCCGCATGGCCACCGCCATGTCGCCAGGATGCGTGGCGATGCAGGCCTCGCTGGCGCCGATGACGGCGAGTTGGCGCGAGACGCCGTCGAGGGCCGAGCAACCGGAGCCCGGCTGGCGCTTGTTGCAGGCCTGGGCAGTGTCGTAGAAGTACGGGCAGCGGGTACGCTGCAGGAGGTTTCCGGCGGTGGTCGCCTTGTTGCGCAGCTGGCCCGAAGCACCCGCGAGCAGGGCGCGGGAGAGCACGGCGTAGTCCTTGCGGACGCGGGCATCGGCCGCGAGGTCGGTGTTCCGGACCAGCGCACCGACGCGCAGCCCGCCTTCCGGCGTGGCTTCGATCCGGTCGAGCCCGAGGCCGTTGACGTCCACGAGATGCGTCGGCGTCTCGATCTGCAGCTTCATCAGGTCGAGGAGGTTGGTGCCGCCGGCGATGAACTTGGCGTTCGGATCACGGGACACGGCAGCGGCGGCTTCCGCGGGCGAGGTCGGGCGCTCGTAGGTAAAGGACTTCATGCGGGCCTCCCGGCGACCTCGGTCATCGCCTCGACGATGTTGGAATAGGCGCCGCAGCGGCAGATGTTGCCGCTCATGCGCTCGCGGATCTCGGCATCCGTGACCTGCATCGGGGCGTTGAGGTCGGCGGTGACGTGGCTCGGAATACCGGCCTTGATCTCGGCGAGCACCGCGACGCCGGAGCAGATCTGGCCCGGGGTGCAGTAGCCGCACTGGTAGCCGTCGTGCTTGATGAAGGCGGCCTGCATCGGATGCAGGTTCTCGGGCTGGCCCAGGCCCTCGATGGTGGTGATCTCCGAATCCTGGTGCATGACCGCGAGGGTCAGGCAGGAATTGATGCGCCGGCCGTCGACGATCATCGTGCAGGCGCCGCACTGGCCGTGGTCGCAGCCCTTCTTGGAGCCGGTCAGGTGCAGGTGCTCGCGCGCGGCGTCGAGCAGGCTGGTCCGGGTGTCGAGCTCGAGCTCGCGGTGCTGCCCGTTCACCGTGAGCGACACCTTGGCGAGCACAGGCTGGTCGGGGCCGGCGGCGTCGGGGCGACCTTCGGCCCGCGCCGGGACCGCCGCGAGGGCCGCACAGGCCGTCGCGCCGGCCATGACGTCACGTCGACTCAATTCGTTCTCTCCGAAAACTGGCATGGCGTTCTCTGAACCTGTTGCGGGAGGAGGCTGCCAGCGGACGGGCGCCCGGAGACGTCGCAGGCCAGGAGAACGCATGACGAGGCGAACTTGGTCCGAGGCGTGACACGGCACCACGCAGGTTCCGTCCAGGCGTGCACCTGCCTTCTGCGAGGCGCGCTGACGGGAGAACGCGGAACGGCGGATACCGGTCCCTGGAATTTCTCCAGTCTGACTGCGCTCGCGTCTTCGTGTGCGCACGAACACTTCGCGGCGTCGCACACGGTCGCCGAATCGCGCGCTCGATCTTAACGAAATCGGCTCTGCATCGTCGGAACGAGAGCGAGGATCGCGCCTCGCGAGCGACGGACGCATCGGCCGGCTGAACACCCTGGAAACCCTCGGCATCATCCGCACGCCGATGCCGCCGATCGCGACCCGACGCGGCCTCGCCCTGACGGATGGGGCGCCCTAGCTCCTTGCGCAGGATCTCGAAGCAAGTCGTCCTGGCAGCAAGTCGTCCTGGCAGCAAGCCGTCCTGGCAGAAGGTGCATGATGCGAAACGGAATTCGGTTTTTCGTCCGGATGGCGCTGCCCGTCGGCGCGCTGATGGTCGGCGCAGGCGCGGCGAGCGCCGATTGCATACGGCACGTCTACAACCGGTCGCCCCTGACCTTGGTGGGTTCGCAGCAGGGCGGTCCGTCCTTCCTGGTGCGCCCCGGCGCGTCGCGCGCGATCCGGCTCTCGGGTCCCGGCAGCCTCGACCTGTCGGGCTACTGCTCGGCCTACGGTGTCCCGGGCGGGCCGGCCGCGGTCCAGACGTCCCTGCGCTACACCGCCGTCCTCGACCGCTGCTACGTCGAGATCGGGCACGACTTCTTCGACCGAGAGCTCGGCCGCGGCTTCCTGCCCCGCGAGAGCCGAGAGCCGTTCTCCGTCAACAACCCGAAGCAGGGTGACGTGGTGCTGTACACCGACCGCGCGATCTGCGGGCCGCGCTAGGCGGCGCGCTCTTCAGACCGGGCGCGGCACCTCCGGCTGCAGCTTGAGGGGCCGCGCCAGCTTCTTGGACAGGCGCCCCGCCGCCTCGACCGCGGCGCCCTCGGCGCTCGAAGCGGCCACGATGGCCAGGGCGTCGTCCTGGGAGGGCGCCTGCACGGCATAGACCCGCAGATCCTCGCGCCGCTGCTTCACCGCGACCAGGAAGACGTGGCCCTTGGCCCGCTTGCGCTTGTCCTCAGGGGTGGGAATCGGGATCTGGCTCCGATGGCTCACGGACGGACCGGCATCCGCTGGGGGTCGGCGACCCGCGCCGTCCGCGCCGCCATGCTTCGAAACCTCACGACTGAGCCTCCCTCGATTTCGTGGGTCGTGACGGCCCCCGGGAACCCGGGCGAAGCCAGGGCGCCGCTGCGCGGGGCACAGGATCCGGTTCCGGCCAGGGCCAACGATCTGCACAGCATCGAAGCCTTTCGCAAGCGTTGTGTTCCATCCGGCATGACGCCGCCGTCGTCCCGCCAGCATCCGCGTGCCATCATGCATGCCTAGCTGGCGTCCGGAAGATCTTCGACCTTGATGACACCGGGATGATCCCGAAGTTTCTGTGCGATATCTTCCACCGAACGGCGCGAGAGCCGCGCGAAGGTGATCAGCGTCTCGTCGAGTTCCGGATCGTCTCCGCGCCGGGTCACGAATTGTCGCACGCGGGAAGACCGCACCCCGGACACCGCCTGCAGGAGGTCGATGGAGATGCAGCCGGGCTCGGCGACCACCCGCAGGGGACGGATTCGCATCCGGTCGTGGTAGCGCTCCTGCAGCGGCTTCACGCCCGCGAGGATCACGAGCAGGATCACCGTGGTGGCGATGCCCGCCACGTAGAGGCCGCCGCCGACCGCGAGGCCCACCGCGGCGACCGCCCAGAGGCTGGCGGCGGTGGTGAGCCCCTTCACCACCTCGCCGCGCAGCAGGATCGTCCCCGCTCCGAGAAACCCGATGCCCGAGACGACCTGGGCGGCCATGCGCGAGGGGTCGAGGCCGACGTTCTGCGTCCCGAGCACGTCGGCGAAGCCGAAGGCCGAGACGATCATGATCAGGCAGGCGCCGACGCCGACCAGCATGTGCGTCCGCAGGCCCGCGGCCCAGAGCAGGCGCTCACGCTCGATGCCGATCAGCCCGCTCCAGGATCGCGGCCAGGAGCAGGCGCCAGACGATCTCGACATTGCTCAGCATGCCTCCGTCTCCTCCGGTCGAGGGGTCGCGAGCGGGCGCGGCCTCACCCGAGACGTGCGGTGAGCGCGTAGCAGGCCGCCGCGATCAGGGCGGCGGCCGGCAGGGTCAGCACCCAAGCGATCACGATGTTGCCGGCGATCCCCCAGCGCACCGCCGAGGTCCGGCGCGCCGCGCCGACGCCGATGATGGCGCCCGTGATGGTGTGGGTGGTCGAGACCGGGATGCCGAGCCAGGTCGCGGTGAACAGCGTGATCGCCCCGCCGGTCTCCGCGCAGAAGCCCTGCATCGGGTTCAGCCGGGTGATCTTCGAGCCCATCGTGTGAACGATGCGCCATCCGCCGAAGAGCGTGCCGAGCGCCATGGCCGACTGGCAGGAGATCACCACCCAGAGCGGGACGTGGAACGAGGTCCCGAGATGGCCCTGCGAGTAGAGCAGCACCGCTATGATGCCCATGGTCTTCTGGGCGTCGTTTCCGCCGTGCCCCAGGGAGTAGAGCGAGGCCGAGACGAACTGCAGGGCTCGGAAGCGCCGGTCGACCGCGAAGGGCGTCGCGCGGACGCAGAGCCAGGACACGATCAGCACCAGGAGCAGGGCGAGGAGGAAGCCGAGGAGCGGCGAGAGCACGATGGCCGCCGCCGTCTTGGTCAGCCCGCTCCAGACCACCGCGCTGAAGCCCGCCTTGGCGACGCCCGCCCCGACCAGGCCGCCGACGAGGGCGTGCGAGCTGCTCGACGGGATGCCGTAGACCCAGGTGACGATGTTCCACGCGATGGCACCCAGCAGCGCGCTGAAGATCACCCGCGGATCGATGATCCCGGCATCGACGATGCCGGTTCCGAGGGTCTGGGCCACGTGCAGGCCGAAGAACAGGAACGCGATGAAGTTGAAGAACGCGGCCCACAGCACCGCGTATTGCGGCCTCAGCACCCGCGTCGACACGATGGTGGCGATGGAGTTGGCCGCATCGTGCAGGCCGTTGAGGAAATCGAAGAACAGCGCGACGGCGATCAGGCCGGCGAGGGCGGGCAGGGCGAGCGCGGTGGCCTCGTTCATCGGGTCGCCTACACGTTCTCGATCACGATGCCGCTGATCTCGTTGGCGACGTCCTCGAACCGGTCGACCACGTCCTCGAGATGGCCGTAGATCTCGGCACCGATGAGGTAGGCCATGGTGTCGCCGTCGCCGCCGTCCTTGCGGTGGGCCTGGTAGAGGGCCTTCAGGCCCCGCTCCTGCATCTCGTCGGAGAGGCCCTCGACCCGGGTGATCTGCTCGGTCAGCGTGTTGATCCGCCCCGCATGGGTGCCGACGGCGGTCAGGAGCGGGATCGCCTCGGCGGTCAGCCGGGCCGCCTCGATCACGGTGCCGCCCATCTCCCGCATCAGCGGTTCGAAGCTGCGGACCTCGTACAGGGCGATGGTCTTCACCGTCTTGTTCATCTGGTCGATGGCGTCGTCCATCGACTGGATCAGGTCCTTGATGTCGCCGCGGTCGAAGGGCGTGATGAAGCTGCGGCGCACGGCGAGCAGCACCTCGGCGGTGATCGCATCCGCCTCGTGCTCGCGCTCCACCACCTGCTGGCAGTGGCGCGGAACGGCGTCGCCGCCCTGGAGCACGCCCTGCAGCGCCTCGGCGCCGGCCACGAGGGTGCGCGAATGCCGCTCGAAGAGGTCGAAGAACCGGTCCTCGCGCGGCATCAATGCCTTGAACCAACCCAGCATTCCGGACTCCGGCCTCGACCCGTTTCGTTAGCCAACTAGGGTTCTGGTATGTGCTGGACCAGGGCCGTCGCGTTCACGGCCACGCCAATCGGAGCGGAATCAGCGGCCGACGACGCTGCGGATGGTGAAACTCGACTGGATGCGGGCCACGCCGGGCAGCTTGGAGAGCACCGAGCGATGGAGCCGTTCGTACTCCGCCATGTCGGCGACGCGGATCTTCAGCAGGTAGTCGGAATCCCCGGTCATCAGGTAGCAATCCTGGACGTCCGGGCAGCGCCGCACGGCCGCCTCGAAGCGGTTGAGGCAATCCTCCGTCTGCCGTTCCAGGGAGATCCGGGTCATCACCACGAGGCCGGCGGAGCCGGGGCCGTCGAGGAGCACGGTGTAGCCGCGGATCGTGCCGTTGCGCTCCAGCATCCGCAGCCGGCGCAGGCAGGCGGAGGCCGAAAGTCCGACGCGCTCGGCCAGGGCGGCGTTCGGGATCCGCGCATCCTCGCGCAGGACCCGGACGATGGCGGCATCGATCTCGTCCAGAGGCACGACCGGTCCCGAACCCGTTTCACAAGGATCGTGCGTCGATTCGCAGGATCGTGCGCAGAATGGCGCAAGTGCCGCAGGATCTGCAACGCATTCGCGGCACCGCTCGCAGGATTCGGTGTCTCTGCCCCGGGGGGATCGAGGCCGACGCGTCCTGGCCCCACCCATGCTTGGGGCCTTCGGCTCTGCGGGAGACGTGCGATGCGGGTTCTGGTGCTCGGAAGCGGCGTGGTCGGTGTCACCACGGCCTATTACCTCGCCAAGGCCGGTCACGCGGTCACGGTGGTGGACCGGCAGCCCGCCGCCGGGATGGAGACCAGCTTCGCCAATGCCGGCCAGGTCTCGCCGGGCTACTCGGCCCCCTGGGCGGCCCCCGGCATCCCGATCAAGGCCATGAAGTGGCTGATGATGCGCCACCGGCCCCTGGTGCTGTGGCCGACGTTCGAGCCGCGCTTCTACGGCTGGCTCGCGCGCATGCTCGCGAACTGCACCGAGGACGCCTACATCCGCAACAAGGGCCGCATGGTCCGGCTCGCCGAGTACAGCCGCGACGTCCTGCGCGACCTGCGCGACGAGACCGGGATCGCCTACGATCACCGCACCGGCGGCACGCTCCAGCTCTTCCGCACGCAGAAGCAGCTCGATCATGTCGGCGACGACACCCGCGTCCTCGACACCTACGGCGTCGCCTATGCGGTGCTGGACCCCGCCGGGTGCATCGCGGCCGAGCCGGCGCTCGCCGCGGTGCGGGACACGATCGTCGGCGGCCTTCGCCTGACCGGCGACGAGACCGGGGACGCGCACCTGTTCACGCAGCGCCTGGCGGTCCTGTGCGAGCGGCTGGGCGTGCGCTTTCGCTTCGGCACCCGCATCGACGGCATCGAGACCGCGGGCGATGCGGTGACGGGCGTGGTCTGCGGCGGCGAGACCCTCCGGGCCGATGCCTACGTCGCCGCCATGGGCTCGTTCACCGCCGCCCTGCTGCATCCCCTCGGCCTGCGGCTGCCGATCTACCCGGTCAAGGGCTACTCGCTGACCCTACCGGTCACCGACCCCGACAAGGCGCCGGTCTCGACCGTCATGGACGAGACCTTCAAGGTCGCGCTGACGCGCCTGGGCGACCGGATCCGGGTGGGGGGCACGGCCGAGCTCGCCGGTTTCAGCGATGCCCTGCGCGCACCGCGCCGGGCGACCCTGGAGCGCTGCGTCCGCGACCTGTTCCCGGAGGGCGGCGACCTCTCGGCGGCCAAGTTCTGGACCGGGCTGCGCCCGATGACGCCGGACGGCACGCCCATCGTCGGCGCCACCCGCTACGCCAACCTCTACACGAATACCGGGCACGGCACCCTGGGCTGGACGATGGCCTGCGGCTCCGGGCGGATGCTGGCCGACCTGATGTCCGGCCGCGCGCCCGACATCGACCATTCCGACCTGGCGCTCGCCCGCTACGCCGCCTGAAGGCCTCAGGCGGTGAAGCCCTCCAGAATGAGCATCACCAGCGGAATGGCGAGCCCGGCGAGCACGGTCTGCAGGGCGAGGATGCCGGCCATCAGCGGGGCATCGCCGCCGAGCTGGCGGGCCATGATGTAGGACGAGGAGGCCGTCGGCAGGGTCTGGAACAGCAGGGCCGTGGCGGCGGCCGGGCCGTGCAGGCCGGCGGCGAGGCAGGCCAGGATCGTCACCGCCGGCATCAGGACGAACTTCGCGGCCGAGGCGACGAGGACCGGCCGAAGCCAGGTCCGCACCGTGCCGGGATCGAGGGCGGCGCCGACGCACAGTAGCCCGAGGGGGAGGGAGGCCTGGCCGAGTGCCTTCAGGGTCGGCTCGAGGCCCGGCGGCAGGCCGAGGCCCGTGGCCTGCAGGGAGATCCCGACGGCGCAGGCGACCACCAGCGGGTTGAGCAGGAGCTGCCGAAGGATCGCCCGCGGTGACAGCCGGCCGCCCGAACCGAAGCGGGCGAAGACGAGGACGCACAGGATGTTGACGGTGGGCACGATCGCTGCGTTGGCGACGGCCGCGAGGGCGATCCCCTGCGTGCCGAAGAGCCCGGCCGCCGCCGAGACCCCGACATAGTTGTTGAAGCGCACCCCGCCCTGGAACACCGAGGTGAAGGCCGCTCCATCGAGGCCGAGCCGTGGCCGGATCGCCAGCAGGACCAGCGCCACCACGAGGGTCGACGCCACGAGGACCCCGGCGAGCGCCAGGACCGGGACGCCGTCGAGCCTGGCGGTGGCGAGGCCGTGAACGAAGAGCGCCGGCAGCAGCACGTAGTAGCCGAGGCGCTCCGCCTGCGCCCAGAACGACTCGGCCAGGAGCCCGTTGCGGCGCAGATACACGCCGAGGCCGATCAGCAAGGCGATCGGCACGAGGGCGAGGACGACCGTCGCGGTCACGCGGCGCGGCCGGAGAGGGCGAGACCGGCGGCGAGGCCGGCTGCGGCGAGACCGGCTTCGGAAAGCATGCGCATGGGACGGGGCTCGGGGGGGAAAGCGATGCGTCCTCTTACAGGGAGCGGATCGCGGAAGGGTACCCGGGTCGGCGCATCATCGCCGCGCGGAGCCCGATCCGTGCACAGGCCTCGACGGGGACGTGACCGTCTCCAGCATCGCCATGGCCCCCGATTTGCATCATTTTGCTGCGTGACACCGGTGCGAATCGCCGGATCCGTGGAAGTCCTGATGGCGCCCGAACAGCCCTCGCCGGCCGGCCTCGACGAGACCTATCGCCGGATCACCGGGCGGCTGCTCCCCTTCCTGATGGTCCTCTGGATCCTGTCCTGGATCGACCGGGTGAATATCGGCTTCGCCAAGCTGCAGATGCTCGCCGACCTGAAGTTCAGCGAAACCGTCTACGGCATCGGCGCCGGGATCTTCTTCGTCGGCTACTTCCTCTGCGAAGTCCCGAGCAACCTGCTCCTCGAACGCATCGGCGCCCGCAAGACCATCGCGCGCATCACCCTGCTGTGGGGCCTGTGCTGCGTGGCGATGATGTTCGTCACCAGCGCCGGCCTGTTCTACGTCCTGCGCTTCCTGCTGGGGGTGTTCGAGGCCGGGTTCTATCCGGGCGTGATCCTATTCCTGACCTACTGGTACCCCACCGAGCGACGCGCGAAGGTGTTCGGCCTCTTCATGTCGGCCTCCGCCATCGCCGGGGTGATCGGCGGCCCGCTCGCCGGCACGATCATGACGGACCTCGACGGCGTGAACGGCTGGTCCGGCTGGCAGTGGGTGTTCCTCCTGGAGGGCATCCCGTCGATCCTCGCCGGGATCGTCACGCTGGTCTACCTCACCGACCGGCCGGAGAAGGCCGGCTGGCTGACGCCCGAGCAGCGCGCCCTGGTGAGCGCGGACCTCGCCCGCGACGCGGCGGCGCTCGGGCCGCGCGAGCACCGCATCCTGGCCTCCCTGCGCGATGTACGGGTCTGGCAATGCATCGCGATCTTCTTCTGCATCGTCACCGCGAACTCGGCCCTGACCTTCTTCGGGCCGAGCGTGGTCCGCGAGGCGGGCTACACCGATCCGCTCACCATCGGCTGGATCATGTCCGGCGCCTATCTCTGCGGCGCGGCCGGGATGATCCTCAACGGCCGCCATTCCGACCGCTCGGGCGAGGCGCGGCTCCATTGCGGCGTGCCGGCCCTGATCGGCGCCGTGGCGATCGCGCTCCTCGGCTTGCTCGTCCCGATCAGCCCGGTGCTGTCCATCGTCGCCCTGACGGTGGCGATCGTCGGCACCATGAGCGCCATTCCGGTGTTCTGGCAGATCCCAGGGCGGTTCCTGGCCGGGTCGGCCGCGGCGGCCGGGATCGCGCTGATCAACTCGGTGGCGAACCTCGCCGGGTTCGGCGCGCCGGCTCTGATGGGAGCCCTGCGCGAGCAGACCGGCTCGGCGGCGACCGGCCTCTGGATCGTCGCCGGCTTCGAGGTCGCGACGCTCCTCCTCATCCTCGCCTTCATCCCGCCGGAACCCGCGGCCCTGGCCCGCCGGGCCGCCGCGCGCGCCGCGCACGAACCCGCCTGACCCGGAGGAACGGACGCCATGGATCCATCGGCCCTCACGCGCCGCAGCCTCGTCGGGGCGGGCCTCGGCGCCGTCGCCGCCACCGGCGCGCGGGCGCAGGCCGGCCCGGCCCCGCCGAGCCCCCTCGCGACGGCGCCGAAATCCCAGGCCGGCCTCGGCCCGCGCCTGACCCTGCACGCCATCGACAACTTCCACGGCACGCCCGGCGCCGGCATGGTCTGCGACCTCGCGATCCGCGAGGGCGACGCCTACCGGACGATCAAGACCGTGACGACCGCCGCCAACGGCCGTCCGGCCGAACCGCTCCTCCTCGACGAGGCCCTGAAGGTCGGCCAGTACGAGGTCCTCATGCATTTCGAGGCGTACTTCGCCGGGTTCGGCGTGGCGCTGCCCCAGCCGAACTTCCTCAGCCTCGTGCCGGTGCGCTTCGTGATCCGGGATGCCGGGCAGCGCTACCACCTGCCGGTGCTGTTCACCCCCTGGGGCTATTCCTACTATCGCGGCAGCTGACGCGCCGGCAGACCCGCCCGAGACCAGACCCTTCGCGGAGCCCGAGACATCATGGCCGGCATCACCACACATGTCCTCGACGCGGATCGCGGGCGCCCGGCGCCGGGGGTCCGCATCGACTTCTCGGTGCGGGAGGGCGGCGCCTGGCGCCTCGTGAAGAGCGTCGTCACCAACGCCGACGGGCGTACCGACGCGCCGATCCTGCCCGCGGCGGAGGCGAAGGTCGGGCAGTACCAGCTCGAATTCCACATCGACGCCTACCTGAAGGCCAAGCCCGGCGTGGCCGAGGCCGACATCTTCGTCGACAACCCGGTGGTGCGCTTCGCGGTCTTCGATGCCGCGCAGCACTACCACGTGCCGATGCTGTGCGCGCCCGGCACCTGCGCCACCTATCGGGGCAGCTGACGGCCATGGCCGATCCTGGGAAGCTCGACCTCGCCGCCGTCAACCGGCTCGATGCCGCCGGCTTCGTCATCCGGTTCGGCGGGGTGTTCGAGCATGCGGCCTGGGTGGCCGAGCGTGCCCATGCGCACGGCCCCTTCGCCAGCGTCGACGCCCTGCATGGGGCCATGATGCGGGCCGTTCGGGCGGCGCCGGCCGAGACCCGCATCGCCTTCCTGAACGGGCATCCGGAACTGGCCGGCCCCGAGGCGCGGGCCCGCGGCATGACGGCGGATTCGGCGAGCGAGCAGGGCAGCGCCGGGCTCGACCAGATGCCGGCCGCGGATGCGGAGGCCTTCGACCGCCTCAACGCCGCCTATCGCCGGCGCTTCGGCTTTCCCTTCATCGTCGCGGTCCGCGGACGGGCGCGGGCCGAGATCCTGCGGATCTTCGAGGCGCGCCTGCGCGGGACCCCCGCCGAGGAGGAGCGGGCCGCCCTCGACGAGATCGCCCTGATCACCCGGATGCGCCTCGACCGCCTGGTCGCCGCATCCGGGTAGGAGCGCCTACTTCAGGCGGGCGGCCGCCCAGGCGATGTGGTCGGCCATGAAGGTCGAGATGAAGTAGTACGAGTGGTCGTAGCCCTCGCGCATGTTCAGGGTCAGGGGAATGCCCGCCGTCTTGCAGGCCTCCTCCAGCAGCCACGGACGCAAACCGTCGTCGAGGAAGCTGTCGGCGGTGCCCTGGTCGACCAGGAACTCGGAGAAGCGGTGGCCATCGGCGATCAGCGCGGTGGCGTCGTGGGCGCGCCAGGCGCCCGCATCGGGGCCGAGATACTTCTCGAAGGCCGGCTTCGACCAGCCGGCGGTGGAGGGCTGGGCGATCGGCGCGAAGGCCGAGCAGGACTTGAAGCGGTCGGGATAGGTGAGGGCGATGGTCAGCGCCCCGTGGCCGCCCATCGAATGGCCGAAGATGCCCTGGCGGGACATGTCGGCCGGAAACGCCTTCGCGATGAGGGCGGGCAGCTCCTCGGTCACGTAGCTCCACATCCGGTAGTTCGTGGCGTAGGGGGCCTGGGTGGCATCGAGGTAGAACCCGGCGCCGGAACCGAACTGCCAGTTATCCGCCTCGTCGGGGATGCCGGCACCGCGCGGGCTGGTGTCGGGGGCCACGATGATCACGCCGTGCTCGGCCGCGGCCTTCCGGTACTCGCCCTTGTCCATGACGTTGGCGTGGGTGCAGGTCAGGCCCGACAGGTACCACAGCACGGGCACCGGACCGGCCTCGGCCTGCGGCGGCACGAACACCGCGAAGGTCATCGGGCAGCCCGTGGTCTGGGCATCGTGCTTGTAGACGCCCTGCGTGCCGCCATGGGCGCGGGCCTTCGAGATGGTTTCCATGAAGCTGCTCTCCTGATGGGGGCGAGGCTGTCGCCGTCGCCGAACGCGTCTCGGATCCGCGCCGCTCCTCCCCCCTGCGGGGAGGAGTTGGAGGTGGGGGTGGTCGGGCGACCCTGAAGCTCCGGAGGCTGGCGGAGCCGCCCCCACCCCCGGCCCCTCCCCGCGAGGGGGAGGGGAAAGCGCGTCGTTCCTAGTAAACCACCACCGACCGGATCGACTTGCCCTCGTGCATGAGGTCGAAGCCGTGGTTGATCTGGTCGAGCGGCATGGTGTGGGTGATCAGGTCGTCGATGTTGATCTTCCCCTCCATGTACCAGTCGACGATCTTCGGCACGTCGGTGCGGCCGCGGGCGCCGCCGAAGGCCGAGCCCTTCCAGACGCGGCCGGTGACGAGCTGGAACGGACGGGTCGCGATCTCCTTGCCGGCCTCGGCCACGCCGATGACGATCGACTCGCCCCAGCCGCGGTGGCAGCACTCGAGGGCCTGGCGCATCACGTTGACGTTGCCGGTGCAGTCGAAGGAGAAGTCCGCGCCGCCGCCGGTCACGTCGAGGATCGCCTGGACGACGTGATCGTTGCCGACCTCCTTCGGGTTGATGAAGTGGGTCATGCCGAACTTGCGGGCCATCTCCTGCTTGTCCGGATTGATGTCGACGCCGATGATCTTGTCGGCGCCGACCATGCGGGCGGCCTGGAGCACGTTGAGGCCGATGCCGCCGAGGCCGAACACCACGACGTTGGCGCCGGGCCAGACCTTGGCGGTGTAGATCACCGCGCCGATGCCGGTGGTGACGCCGCAGCCGATGTAGCAGATCTTGTCGAAGGGGGCGTCTTCCCGGATCTTGGCCAGCGCGATGGCCGGCAGCACCGTGAAGTTCGAGAAGGTCGAGCAGCCCATGTAGTGGAACAGGGTGTTCGACCCGTTCGGGCTGCCGCCGGTGGAGACGCAGGAGAAGCGCGAGGTGCCGTCCGGCATCACACCCTGGCCCTGCGTCGCCCGGATGGCGGTGCAGAGGTTCGTGCGCTGCGACAGGCAGGACTTACAGTTGCGGCATTCCGGGGTGTAGAGCGGGATGACGTGGTCGCCCGGCTTCAGCGCGGTCACGCCGGCGCCGACCTCGCGGACGATGCCCGCACCCTCGTGGCCGAGGATCGCCGGGAACTTGCCCTCGGAATCGAGGCCCGAGAGGGTGTAGGCGTCGGTGTGGCAGATGCCGGTGGCCATCAGTTCGACGAGAACCTCGCCGGCCTTGGGTCCCTCGATGTCGATGGTCTCGATCGTGAGAGGCTTCTTGGCCTCCCACGCGACCGCGGCGCGCGTCTTCATAGCGTTGTCCTTAAAGCTGTGATGATCACGGACGGCGGCGATGGATGCCGGCGCTTCGCCTCGCTGCACCCGGAGGGTGGCAAGCCGAACGGCCCGAAAATCTGGGTGGTGTTTGATGCCTCCGGCGTCGAGATGCAACAGCCGTGCTCGCCCGTTTGCGCCAGGGATGCGAATTTGGAATGACGGGCGCGGCGCGGCGGCGGGATCGGACGGACCATGAAGGACTGGGATGTGGGACACAGCGCACTGGTCGCGCCGGCGGTGGCGCGCAACCGCGCGGCGATCCTCGCCGTGCTGCGGGACGTCCTGCCCGAGACCGGTACGGTCCTGGAGATCGCCAGCGGGTCGGGCGAGCACGCCGTGCACTTCGCCGCCGCCCTGCCGGGGCTGACCTGGCAGCCGAGCGACCCCGAGCCGGCCTATCGCCGCAGCATCGCGGCCCATGCGGAGGCCGCGGGCCTCGCCAATCTCCGGCCGCCCCTCGACCTCGACGCCGCTTCACCGGCCTGGCCGATCCCGCACGCCGACGCCATCCTGTGCATCAACATGGTCCACATCGCGCCGTGGTCCGCCACCGAGGGGCTGATGGCGGGGGCGGCTCGCACGCTTTCGCCGGGCGGCGTCCTGTTCCTCTACGGCGCCTTCCGCGAGAACGGGCGGCACACCGCGGAGAGCAACGCCGCCTTCGACCAGGACCTGCGCGCGCGGGACCCGCGCTGGGGCGTGCGCGACCTCGAGGCGGTCGTCGACACGGCCGCACGGCGCGGCCTGCGCCTCGATTCCCGCCTGACCCTGCCGGCGAACAATCTGGCGCTGGTCTTCCGGCGCGATGCGTCGGCGGAGGGGTCCTGATGGCCGCCGCCCGCGAGAACCGATCCCTGCGCGACCGCATCGGCACGCTCCGGGACGCGTTCGAGGGCCGCCAGATCGGGATCTACTTCTCCGCCATCGCCGCCGCCATCGGCGCGGCGCTCACCGTGCCGGGAACCGCCGCGCTGGAAGCCGGGATCAACCCGGCCCTGGCATTGATGCTGTTCGTGACCTTCCTGCAGGTGCCCCTGCGGGAGCTCGGCCGTGCCTTCACCCGTGCCCGCTTCCTGGCCGCCCTCATGGCCGTCAACTTCCTCGCGATCCCGCTGCTGGTCGCCGGTCTGGTTCAGCTGCTCCCGGACGACCCGATGCTGCGTCTCGGCGTGCTGATGGTGCTGCTGACGCCCTGCATCGACTACGTCGTGACGTTCGCGCATCTCGGGCGCGCGGATGCCGGAATCCTGCTGGCCGCGACCCCGGCGCTCCTCGCGGCGCAGATGGCGTTGTTGCCGCTCTACCTGACCGCCTTGCTCGGCGAGGACGCGGCGCGGTTCGTGCCGGTCGGGCCGTTCGTCCATGCCTTCGTCTGGTTGATCGCCCTTCCGCTGGCGGCGGCCGTCCTCGTGCAGGTCTGGGGAGCACGGAGCCGCACCGGCCGACGGGCCGCCGCCGTGCTGGGGCTTCTGCCGGTGCCCGCGACGGCCCTGGTCCTGTTCGTGGTCATCGCGGCGGTGCTGCCGCAGCTCGGCCCGGCCCTGCCTCAGGCCGCACGGGTCGTTCCGGTCTACGCGGCCTTCGCCGTCGCGGCGCCGCTCATCGGCTGGGGAACCGGACGCCTGTTCGGGCTCGATGCGTCCACCGGCCGGACCCTGGCCTTCAGCGCCGCGACCCGCAACTCGCTCGTCGTCCTGCCGCTGGCCTTCGCGGTCCCGGGCGGCATTCCCCTCCTGCCGGCCGTGATCGTCACGCAGACGCTGGTCGAATTGGCGAGCGAGCTGATCTATGTGCGGCTGCTCCCGAGACTGGGGCGCGGGGAAGCGGGACCGGCGCCCGCGGAATGAAGAGCTTCCGGCTCTTCGCCGATCAGCCTGCATCGGATGTTCGCAAGACGGCCGCGCAACGATGAACGATCGTCGAACCGCGCCCGATCGCTTCGGTCGATCGCTTCGCCCGATCGCTTCGGCTGATCTCTTCGGCTGATCTCTTCGGCTGATCTCTTCGGCGCGAAACATCCCCGAGCCGTGACATGTCATGCGGCTGGGGATCGCCCTAAATCCAAGATGGGCCTGCGTTCAATCCGTCGCAGCCCGTCACGCCGCGCTGACAGGGTAAGCAGTTCGTTCGACGAACGCGGCTGCTCGCCATGGCGTTACGTTTTTCCGCGTGCTTTAATCCTTCGAAATAGCCGAATGGCGGCATATCCGGGGAGCAAAGCCAGCGATGAACGTTCGCGTAGCAGACGGGTCCTTGTCGGACGCACACACGCCAGGGTGGCTCTCCCGCGAAGCGATCGTCGCCAAGCCCGGCTTCAACCGGTGGCTGGTGCCGCCCGCGGCCCTCGCCATCCATCTCTGCATCGGGATGTCCTACGGGCTGTCGGTGTTCTGGCTGCCCCTGTCCCGGGCGCTCAGCGTCGGCCAGCCGGCACCGGCCGCCTGCCCGGACATGAGCATCGCCACGGCGCTGTTCACCACCACCTGCGACTGGCGCGTCAGCGACCTCGTCATCGTCTTCTCCATCGGCATCGTCATGCTCGGCCTCTCGGCGGCGGTGTTCGGCGGCTGGCTGGAGCGGGCCGGACCCCGCAAGGCCGGCCTCGCCGCGGCCCTGTGCTGGGGCGGCGGCTTCCTGATCGGAGCCTTCGGCGTCTACAGCCACCAGCTCTGGCTGATCTGGCTCGGCATGGGCCTGATCGGCGGCATCGGCCTCGGCCTCGGTTACATCTCGCCGGTCTCGACCCTGGTGAAGTGGTTCCCGGACCGCCGCGGCATGGCCACCGGCATGGCCATCATGGGCTTCGGCGGCGGCGCCATGATCGGTTCGCCCCTCGCCACCCTGCTGATCAACACCTTCAAGACCCCGGATTCGGCCGGCGTCTGGCAGACCCTCGCGGTCATGGGCGGGCTCTACATCGTGGCGATGCTCTGCGGGGCCTTCGGCTACCGCGTGCCCCCCGCCGGCTGGCAGCCGGAGGGCTTCACCGCACCGGCGGCCAAGAGCGCGATGATCACCTCGGGCCACGTCCACCTCGACCGGGCGCACCGGACGCCGCAGTTCTGGCTGCTCTGGGCGGTGCTCTGCCTCAACGTCTCGGCCGGCATCGGCGTGCTCGCCCTCGCGTCGCCGATGCTGCAGGAGATCTTCGGCGGCGCGCTGATCGGCCAGCCCGGGCTCGGCTTCGGCCAGCTCGATGCCGGACAGAAGACCCAGATCGCGGCGGTGGCGGCCGGGTTCGTCGGGCTGCTGTCGCTGTTCAACATCCTGGGGCGCTTCTTCTGGGCCTCGATGTCGGACAAGATCGGCCGCAAGGTCACCTATGCGACCTTCTTCGCCCTCGGATGCCTGCTCTACGCGGGGGCGCCCTGGGCGGCGTCGATCGGCTCGAAGGCACTGTTCGTGACGTTCTTCTGCGTGATCCTGTCGATGTATGGCGGCGGCTTCGCCACGATCCCGGCCTACCTCGCCGACATCTTCGGAACGCAGTTCGTCGGCGCCATCCACGGGCGGCTCCTCACCGCCTGGTCGACGGCGGGCGTGGTCGGGCCCTTCGTCGTGACGGCGATCCGCCAGGCCCAGGTCGATGCCGGCATCCAGGGTGCGGCGCTCTACACACGCACGATGTACATCCTGGCGGGCTTCCTGGCGGCGGGCTTCGTCGCCAACCTCCTGGTGCGACCGCTCGCGGCGCGCTGGTTCATGAACGACGCCGAACTCGCCGCGACGAGCAAGGGCGGCACCGCCGCGGCGGCGGGCCGGTCCGGCGATTACGGCATCGGCCGCGGCGGCGTCACGCCCCTCGCGGTGCTGGCCTGGGTCGCCGTCGGCCTGCCGATCGCCTGGGGCATCTGGAGCACGGTCTCGAAGGCCATGATCCTGTTCGGCTGACCCGCGCAGGCACGCCGCCGGATTCCGGCGCCGCCCGGCCTCCGGGCGGCGCGCCGGTCAGGCGATCAGGCGGAGGCCGGCCGGCGCCGGCGGTGTCGCCGGCCAGTCGCGGATCGCCTGGAGCGCGCCGTCCAGGGGCGCCGGCCGTCCGAAATGGTAGCCCTGGCCGAAGGCGCATCCCATGCCCGCCAGGAGGTCGGCCTCGGCCGCCTGCTCGATGCCCTCGGCCACCACGGTGACGGCGAGGTCGTCGGCCAGGCGCAGGATCGTCTGCACGATGCCCCGGCTGGTCTGGTCGGCGAGCAAGGTCCGCACGAAGGCCCGGTCGATCTTCAGCGTCGTCACCGGGAGGGTGCTGAGGTAGCTCAGCGAGGAATAGCCCGTCCCGAAATCGTCGATGGCGATGCCCAGTCCGGCCTGCCGGCACTGGGTGAGGGCGGCCGCGGCGCGTTCCGGATCGTCCATCAGCATGCTCTCCGTCACCTCGATCTTGAGGCTGGCGGGCGCGATCTCGGTGCGGTCCAGGAAGTCGGCGATCATCTGCGGGAACGAGGCGCCGGCGAGGTCGCGGCCCGAGACGTTGACCGTCATGAACAGGGGGCCGTCGAGCGCATCCTGATGGCTCTGCGCGGCGAGCATCAGCTCGGGGAAGACGCGGCCGACCTCGTCGAAGGCATGGGCCGTGAGGTCGACGATGAGGCCGGACGCCTCGGCCGCCGGGATGAACTCGATGGGGGCGACCAGACCGCGGGTCGGGTGGCGCCAGCGCATCAGGGCCTCGAATCCGGCGAGGCGCCGGGACGACAGCCGCACGATCGGCTGGAAGTACAGCTCGAACTCGCCGTTGCGCAGGCCGGCGCGGATCTCGCGCTCCAGGGACAGGGCGCCGAGGGCGGCCGCGAAGGTTTCGGAGGGCGGCGCATCGGCGCCGAGGATGGGCGGCGGCGCGGCGCCCTTCATCTGCTCCAGGATCGTCACGGTCTGGCGGTAGCGGGACAGCACCACGCCGAGGCACATGCGCAGGATCGGATCCGTCTGGGCGATCCGGTGGGAGAGCTGCTCCTCGGTGATGACGACGAGTTCGCTGGCTTCCAGGGCGCGGACCGCGGCCGAGCGCGGCTGGTGGTCGAGGATCGCCATCTCGCCGACGATCTCGCCGGGACCGCGATGGGCGAGGATGAGGTCGCCCTCCGGGCGCTCCAGGACGATCTCCAGCCGGCCGCTGACGATCAGGTAGGCGGCGTCGCCCACGTCGCCGGCCGAGAACAGGCGCGCGCCCGCGGGCAGGTGAAGATGGTCCAGGGTCGTCGCTTGGGAACGCGGCACGGAAGGTTCCAGGCAAGGCGCAGGGGTGGCCCGAGCCGGACCGTGGCCGTCGCCGGTTAAGGGCTGGCGAACGGCAAGCGCTTTCTCCCGCGCGCCGCGTCCTATCCTTAACGGGATCTCAGCACCGCGGCGCGAGACTGTGCGCGAAGACGTCCCCGCGCGGAGCCCGACACCCCGATGATCCTGTCACGACGCCTCGTCCCGGTGGGCGCGGCCCTTGCGCTGGTGCTGGCGCTGCTCGGCCTGCGCAGCGCGGTCCCGGCGCCGTTCGAGCGCCTGCGGCAGGCCACCTTCGACAGCTTCCAGCGTCTCAGCCCCCGGGTCACCCCGGACAGTCCGGTCCGGGTCGTAGACATCGACGAGGCGAGTCTGAAACGGTACGGCCAATGGCCCTGGCCCCGTCACGTGGTGGCGGATCTCGTCGCGGCCCTGCAGGATCTCGGGGCCGGCGTCGTCGCCCTCGACATGGTCTTCGCCGAGCCCGACCGCACCTCTCCGGCGCTCCTCGTCCCGGAATGGGCGCAGCGATTCGGCTTTCGCGCGGCCGAATCCGCGACGGCCCTGCCGGATCACGACGCCGCCCTGGCGGCGGTCTTCGCGCGCGGGCGGGTCGTGGCCGGCTTCGCGCTCACCCCGGGGGCGCAGGGCGCTCCCGTCACGCGCAGCGCCGGCTTCGCGACGATCGACGGCGATCCCGTCGCCACCGTCCCGCGTTTCGGCGGCTCCGTCCCCAACCTGCCGGTGCTCGATGCGGCGGCGGCGGGCCACGGCAGCTTCGGCGTCGGAGCGGGCAGCGACGAGATCAACAGGCGCCTGCAGCTCCTCATGTCGGTCGGCGGGCGCCTGGTCCCGTCCCTGGCCCTCGACGCCCTGCGGGTGATGCAGGACGAGGAGATCCTCAAGGTGCGGGCCGAGCGCGACGGCGCGGTCCTGACCGGCTACACGATCCGCGTCGGCGCGGTCGACGTCGCCGTGGACACCACCGGCGCCCTGGCCCTGCGCTTCCCGGCGGCCGGCTCGACGCCCACGATCCCCGCCTGGACGGTCCTCGATCCCGCGACGCGCGCCGGCCTGCGCGACGAGATCGCGGGCCGGGCGATCTTCGTCGGCACCAGCGCACTCGGCCTGTCGGACCTGCGCCCGACGCCGATGTCGGCGTTCGAGCCGGGCGTGAACCTGCACGCCATCGGCCTCGACCAGATGCTCACCGGAGAGGCGCTGATCCGCCCGGCCTGGGCGCTCGGCGCGGAGGTCGTGGCGGCGCTGCTGCTGGGCCTCGCCGCGGCCCTGGCCTGCGCCTTCGCCCGCCTGCGCAGCGCCGGGCTCGGCATCGCCTTCCTGGCGCCCGTGCCGGCCTTCGCCGCCGTGGCGCTCTTCGCCCGAGGCGGCCTGCTCCTCGACCCGACCCTGCCGACCTTCGGCCTCCTCGTCGCCCATGCGGGCGGGAGTCTCGCCCGCTATGCCGGATCGGAGCGCGCGGCCCAGCGCCTGCGCGCGGCCTTCACGCACTACCTCTCGCCGGACCTCGTGGCGGTGCTGGCGAGCGATCCCGGCCGGCTCAAGCTCGGGGGCGAGAGCCGCGAGATGACGTTCCTGTTCACGGACCTCGAGGGCTTCACGGCGATGACCGAGGCCTCCGGCGCCGAGGCCCTGGTCAACCTGCTCAACGCCTATCTCGACGGAATGTGCTCCATCGCGATGGCCCATGGGGGCACCGTCGACAAGATCGTCGGCGACGCGGTGCACGTGATGTTCAACGCGCCCCTCGACCAGCCCGACCATGCCGAGCGGGCGGTGGCCTGCGCGCTCGCCCTCGACGACTTCGCGGAGACGTTCCGGCGGGGGCAGCGGGCCGGGGGCGTGCCCTTCGGCGCGACGCGCATCGGCATCAACACCGGGCGCGCCGTGGTCGGCAATTTCGGCGGCACGCGGCGCTTCGACTACACGGCCCACGGCGACGCCATCAACACGGCCGCGCGGCTCGAATCCGCCAACAAGGCCCTGGGCACCCGCATCTGCATCGCCCGCACCACCTGCGACCAGGTCTCCGGCGTCAGCTTCCGCCCGATCGGAACCCTGATGCTGAAGGGCAAGTCCGTGGGCGTCGAGGTGTTCGAGCCGACGCGGCAGGCCGCCGGCACCCTGAGCGCCTATCGCGAGGCCTTCGGACGCCTGGTCGCCGGCGAGGCGGGGGCCGCCGAGGCCCTGCTGCGCCTGCACGAGGCCAACCCGGACGACCCGATCCTGGCGCTGCATGCCCGCCGGATCCGCGCCGGCGAGCGCTCGGTCCGCATGGCGGCCTGACCGGCGGCCCGAAGCGCCCGGCCGCCGGCTCAGCCGACGATCAGCAGCACCACGAGGGCGATGTTCGTGACCTGGTGCAGGAATTGGTCGAAGCCCATCAGCCACCAGAAGCGCGGGTCGGTCATGGGCCAGCGCGTCCGCTGGGCGACCAGGGTCTTGCCGCGGTCGATCAGCCCGTGGACGACGAAGTCGAGGAGGGCGAGCCACCACAGGGCCGGCCGGTAGAGCAGGGCGATCGCCAGGGTGCCGAGGGCATGCGTGCCGGCATGGACGGCGAGCGGCGCGGCCCAGCCGTCGACCCGCTCCTTGCCGCGGGCCATCCAGTCGGTCTGCGCGACGAAGTCGATGAGGTAGTGCTTGGCCGCCATCGCGACCATGAGGGCGGCCAGCGTCGACAGGGGGACGGGCGTGTCGAGGGCCTGCACCAGGACGATCTCCAGGGGGTCGGGCGGACCGGGATCACCGCACCGCCCGGCTCCGACGTGGTCGAAAGGCTACCGGAACGGCAGGCGAAATCCCACCGCCCGGCATCCGGTTGCGCGGGGCGTCAGCGCCTCAGGGTCGGAACGAAGCGGGCCTGGTCGCTGATCGTGATCGTCGCCACGGCCCGCTTGGTGCGGTCCTCCGGCCAGGGGGCGGCCGCCTCGGGCGCCCGGCCGCCATACACCATGGTGCCCTGGCCCTTGCGCATCAGCACGCTGCCGCGCTTGGTCTTCAGCACCACCTCGCCGTCGAGGACGAGCACGCCGTAGCCCCCGTCGATGGCGCCGCCCCAGACCGTGGTCCCGCGCACGCCGAGGGTCCCGACGGCGGTCTTGATCGCGACGTTGCCGCCGCTCGGCCCCTCGATCTTGCCGCCCACGAAGAGGAAGGCGCCGCGGGCCACCGAGAGGGCGAGCTTCCCGCCCTGGGCGCCGGGCTTGTAGACGAATTCGTCCACCGTGATCTTGCCGTTCTCGCCGAGGGTCAGGACGGTGTCGTCCGCGAGCTTCGCCTCGAGGCGGGATTCGGCGCCGGTGCGGATCATGTCCTTGAAGAACACCGGTCCCTGCGGAGCCATGTCGCGGGCTTGGCCGGCCTGGGAGGCCACGGCCTGGCGGTCGACCTTGGCGACGACGCCGACCTGCTGAGGGGCGGCCTGGGCCGGCGCGAGCGCGGCGAGGGACAGGGCAGCGAAGGCGCCGGCAACTTTCATCGTCACGGTGATCGTCCACGAAACAGGAGGAGGGGATGGGGGAGGGGCAAGGGAACCGGGCACGTCGACGGCGCGACGCGCCCGTCCGCCGGGGCGAGGGACGGGACGGCATCGGTGCACGTCCTGCCTGCCTACGGCCGATGCCCTTAAGGCATCGCTAAGTCATCGCACCCGGCCGAGATGATCTGGCCGCTCTGCTTCACGAATTCCTGAGCGTGACCGGGGAATCCAAGAACAAGGCAAGGTTGTTGCGGCCGGGCGAACGTTGTGCCCGGTGTAGAGAGCCCCGCTGCGCCGGCGGTGCCAGGCCGTGGCAGCGCTCAGGCGGGGGGAACCTGCGCGACGCGGATGTTGTTCGTGGTGCCGGCCACCGCGAAGGGGATGCCGGCGGCGATCACCACGCGGGCATGGGGCAGGGCGAAGCCCTCCTCCACCGCGTGGGCGAGGGCGTTCTCCACCATCGCCTCGTAGGAGGCCACCTCGTCGGCGCGCAGGCTGTGCGCCCCCCAGAGCAGGCTCAGGCGGCGCGAGGTCGCCAGGTCCGGCGTCAGCGCCAGGATCGGCACCTGCGGCCGGCGCCGCGCGATCCGGGCCGCGGTGGTCCCGCTGAGGGTATAGGCCACGATCGCCGCCGCCCCCACCGCGTCGGCCAGGGTCGCGGTGGCGCTGGCGACCGCGTGGGGCGGAGTCTCCTCCTCGCCCGGCTCGGTGGCGGTGATCAGCGAGCGGTAGAGCTTGTGCGTCTCGGTCCGGTGGATGATGCGCGCCATCATCGCCACGGTCTCGACCGGGTACTGCCCCGTGGCGGATTCCGCCGAGAGCATCACCGCGTCCGCCCCGTCGTAGATGGCGGTGGCCACGTCCGAGGCCTCCGCCCGGGTGGGGGTCGGGGCCGAGACCATCGAGTCGAGCATCTGGGTGGCCACGATCACGGGCTTCGCCGCCAGCCGGCAGGCGCGGATCAGTTCCTTCTGGCGCCCCGGCACGTCCTCGTGCGGGATCTCGACCCCGAGGTCCCCGCGGGCCACCATCACGGCATCGGAGAGGCGGATGATGTCGTCGATGCGCTCCAGGGCCTGGGGCTTCTCGACCTTGGTCATCACCCCGGCCCGGTCCCCGATCAGGGCGCGCGCCTCGATGAGGTCGGCCGGCTTCTGCACGAAGGAGAGCGCCACCCAGTCCACCCCGAGCTCGAGCCCGAAGGCGAGGTCGGCCCGATCCTTCGCGGTGAGGGGCGAGAGGTCGAGGAGGGTGCCGGGCAGGTTCACGCCCTTGCGGTTCGAGATCGTGCCGCCGGTGATCACCTCGGCGTCCAGGCTGTCGCCGGTCAGGCCGGTGACGCGCACGCGCACGCGCCCGTCGTCGATGAGCAGGTCCTGGCCCGGAGCGACCGCCAGGAAGATCTCGCGATGGGGCAGGGGGATGGCGTCCCGGTCGCCCTCGGCGCCGTCGAGCACGAAGCGCAGGGTCTCGCCGGGCACGACGTCGAAGCGTCCGCCCGCCAGGGTACCGACGCGGATCTTGGGACCCTGCAGATCCTGCAGGATGCCGATCGGACGGCCGGTCTCGCGCTCCAGGGCGCGGATCGCCGCGTGGACCCGGGCGTGATCGTCCTGGGTGCCGTGGCTGAAGTTGAGGCGGAAGGTATCGACTCCCGCCAGGAACAGGCGGTGCAGCATCTCCGGCGTCGAGGAAGCCGGCCCGACGGTGGCGACGATCTTGGCGTGGCGGTTGCGGCGCATCTGTCCCGCGACCGCGCGCGGCCGCCTCCCTGGAATCGAGGGCGGAGGTTCGCGGCGAGGCGCACAGTCGCGTCCCCGCCCACGCCTCCCAGGCGCCCGACCGCGACGGCCCGAAGGTCGCCGCGACCGAACACGTGCCATGTTCCCGGAAGCCGGCCCGGCTGTAAACCGCCGGAGGGGCCGATGCTGGGGCTTTGGTGGCGCGTAGGGCCGTCCCGCAGGGCTGCCCGCGGAGGTGGAGACGCGCGCAGGGGGCCCGCGCCCGGTCGCCCGGGGCGGGACTCCGATCCGATGCGGGTCCTTGATTCGGTGCAGGTCTTGATCCGGTGCAGGTCTCGATTCGGCGCAGGTCCGTCTCACCGGCTCGCTTCTTCAGAGGTGACCTTCGCCGTGATGGCCATCCTGCAGGCGGATCGCGATGTCGGTGCCGTCGCCGCCGAAGTCCTGGGCTGCGGTGATGGGCTGGACCGGCACGGTCGGTGTGGTGCGCTCCGCGTTCATCGAGGTGTATTGCGCCGGGGGACGGTGACGTTTCGCGGCGGCCGAGGCGGGTACGAAGGCCGTGGCGGCCAGGGACAGGCCGGCCAATACGATCACAGGAACTGAATGTTTCATCGTTTCCTCCCGTCGTCTTTGCGACAGCGCGAGAATCGATCAATCCGAAAACTTGTCATCCCCCATATTGATTACAGACGAACAATATTCGAAAATATATATAGAACACCGATCTCCGAATACACGCTACCGTAGACGCCGGTATTCCAGATCTCGGCAACCGCCCGGGTACCATGACTGGAAATGGCAGTCCGAAGACGGATTGGCACCAAGACTTGCAGCGCGGTCGTCGATGGACGCGAAGGCAGCCTTCCCGTCAGGGAAGGCTGGAGAGGCGCGAGACCAGCATCACCAGTTCGGCCTGCCGATGGGTCTGCGTCTTGGTGAAGATCGAACGGAGCTGCGCCCGCACGGTGGCGACGCGCAAACCCTGGAGCGCGGCCGCTTCCGCCAGGGTGGCGCCCTGAGCCATCAGGATGGCGAGCTTCGCCTCGCTCGGCGTCAACCCGAAGATCTGCTTGAGCGCCCCGCAATTCAGGGCCGGCGTCGCGTCGAGGTCGATCAGGAGGAGGATCGAACGCGGCCCGTCGTCGCCCGCCAGCGGGACCGGAACGGCATTCATGATCAGCGGGCGCTGGTCGGCGCGTTCGACCAGGATCCAGCTCTCGCCGTCCAGCTGGACGCGGGGCTGGCCCTGACCGAGCAGCCGCTTGACGATCCCGCGTCCGAGGCCGTTCAACACATCGACCTCGACCTCCGAGCGGCTGAGGCAGAAGAGATTTTGAAAGATGCGCCGCGCGTGGTCGTTCATGGCGAGCACGTCGCCGCCGGTCGAGATGACGAGCCCGCCGTAGCCCATCCGGTCGAAGACCTGCAAGAATGGTATCCCGACAAGCATGGTCGCGACACGTCCCCCGTATGCCGGTTCGGCACAGAGCCTGTCATACGGGAGGTTAGGCAATATCCGGGTCGGGTCAATACACCCGCACTGTCATGGATACTTGTCGTTCCGACGGATCGTTTTTCCGCGACTGCCGGATTCGCGATGAGGTCTCGATAGATCGGAAATCGCGCCCGGCCGCGCCTCCCGCCGCGCGGGGACCGGTGAAGGGTTCAGTCGAGTCCGCGCAGGTCCTGCCGGAAGCGGCGGCCATTGGCGACGTAGTTCCCGGCGGTCTGCGCGAGCCGCGCGGCGGCCTCGGCGTCGAGGGCGCGCACGGCCTTGGCGGGGGCGCCGACGATGAGGCTGTTGTCGGGAAACACCTTGCCCTCCGTGACCAGGGCATTGGCGCCGACGAGGCAGTTGCGCCCGATCCGGGCGCCGTTGAGGATGGTGGCGCCCATGCCCACCAGGGTCCCGGCCCCGATGGTGCAGCCATGCACGATGGCGCGGTGGCCGACCGTGACGTCCTCGCCGAGGTCGAGGGGAAAGCCGGGATCGGCGTGCAGCACGGCCCCGTCCTGGATGTTGGTGCGCGCGCCGATCCGGATCGTGTCGTTGTCCCCGCGGATGACCGCCCCGAACCAGACCGAGACGTCGAGTCCGAGATGGACCTGCCCGATCACGTGCGCACCGGGCGCGATCCAGAGGCGGGCGGCATCGGCGATCTGCGGCCGGTGGGGGCCGAGGGCGTAGAGGGTCATGCGGAATCCATGCTGCTTCGGGGGGCCGGATCAGGACCCGGACCAGGCGGCGGGGCGCTTGGCCAGGAAGGCCGCGACGCCCTCGGCGAAATCGCCGCTGCCATAGCATTCCGCGATCAGGTCCGTCGCCTCGGCACCGGGATCGCGCTCCAGCCGGCGTAGCATCTCCCGCGTCACCCGCATGGTCACGGGGGCGTGGCCGAGGAGCCGATCGCAGATCGCCGTCACCGCGGCGTCGAGCTCGCCCGGTTCCGCCACGGCGGCGAGGTAGCCGAGCGGCGCCAGGGTCTCGGCGGCGGGCATCTCGGCCAGCAGCATCATGCGGGTGACGAGGCCCTGGCCCAGGGTCGCGGTCAGGCGCCGCAGGTTGGCCGGTGAGAGGCAGTTGCCCAGGGTGCGGGCGATCGGCACGCCGAACCGCGCGCCGGCCTGCGCCACCCGGATGTCGCAGGCATTGGCGATGGCGAGGCCTCCGCCCACCGCGAAGCCCTCGATCACCGCGACGGTCGGCACGCGGCAGCGCTCCAGACCGGCGACGTAGCCCTCGATGCGGGCCTCGTAGGCGACGCCGTCCGCCCCCGTGAAGCCGACGAACTGCTCGATGTCGGTGCCGGCCACGAAGGCCTTGCCGCCGGCGCCGCGCAGGACGGCCACGCGCACGGACGGGTCGGCCTCGATCCGCGCGAGGCTCTCCGCCAGCGCGTCGTACATCGCGAAGGTGAGGGCGTTGCGGGCGGCCGGGCGGTCGAAGGTGAGGTGGGCGACGCCGCCCTCGACCCGGTAGCGGACGGCGCCCGCGGCGTGACTCTCGCTCATGCGGCGAAGGCCCCCTCCGCGCGCAGGCGCTCGACCGCCTCGTCGGACAGGCCGAGTTCGGCCAGGATCTCGTCGGCATGCTCGCCCAGCAGCGGCGCGTGGCGGCGCACCTGCGCTGGCGTGCCCGAGAGCTTCACCGGGAAGCCGATGTTGGGCACGCTGCCCTCGATCGGATGGGGCACCGCGATGCGCATCTCGCGGTGCTGGCCATGCGCGCTCTCGAAGGCCTCCGGGTAGGTGTTCATGCGCCCGGCCGGGATGCCGGCGGCCAGCAGGTCGGCGACCCAGTCCTCGGCGTTCCGGGCGGCGAAGCTCGTCTCCAGCTCGGCGATCAGGGCCTCGCGGTGGGCGAGCCGTCCGGCGATGTCCCGGAAGCGGTCGTCGGCGAGCAGGTCCTCGCGGCCGAGCACGTCGCAGAGCAGGCGCCAGAGCTTCTGGTTCGTCGCCCCCATGACGAAGTAGCCGTCCGCCGCCCGCACGGCCTGGTAGGGCGCACTCATGCGGTTGGCGGTGCCGAGGGGCTCCGGAACCCGGCCGGTGCCCCAGTACTCGGACACGTCCCAGATCGAGAAGGCCAGCGCGGAATCGAACAGCGAGGCGTCGACGTACTGGCCCTCGCCGCCGGCCTGCCGGCCGATATAGGCGCTGAGGATGCCGTAGACCGCGAACAGGGCGCAGCCGATATCGGCCACCGGCACGCCGGCCTTCACCGGCGGCCCGCCGGGATGGCCGGTGACGCTCATCACGCCGGACATGGCCTGGGCCATCAGGTCGTAGCCGGGGCGCTTGGCCCAGGGGCCGGTCTGCCCGAAGCCCGAGATGCTGGCGTAGATCAGGCCGCGGTTGCGCGCCCGCATGGCCTCGTAGCCGAGGCCGAGCCGGGCCATGACGCCGGGGCGGTAGTTCTCGACCACGATGTCGGCCCCCTCCGCCATGTCGAGGAGGAGGTCGCGCCCGGCCGGGCTCTTCAGGTTGAGGGCGAGGCTGCGCTTGTTCCGGTTCATGTTGAGGAAGCCCATGCTGTCGGGCCCCTTCATCTTGAACCCCATGGCGCCCCGGGTCTGGTCGCCGGTGCCGGGCGGCTCGATCTTGATCACGTCCGCCCCGAGATCGGCGAGCAGCATGCTGCAGACCGGCCCCGCCATCACCTGCGTGACGTCGAGGACGCGCAGGCCGGAGAGGGGCAGGGGGCGGGAACCGGGGCGGGGGGTGTCGTGCACGGGTTCGTCCATCGTGCTCAGGTCCTGTGTGTTGCGCGACGCGGCCCTCCTCCCCCTCGCGGGGAGGGGAGGCCCGCTACTCCGCCGGGACGGCCCGCGCCAGCGGGGCCGCGGGCTCCTCCACGAAGGGGCGCTCGGGATGCATGGTGAAGGCGAGGCCGGCGCCCAGCAGGCAGAGGAAGATCGAGCCGACGAAGGGCAGGGTCCAGCTCCCCGTCATGTCGACGATCATCCCGAAGACGATCGGCGAGATGATCGCCGCCACCGCCGAGCCGGTGTTCATCAGGCCGGCCGCGGTGCCCGAATAGGTCGGCGCGATGTCCATCGGCACCGACCAGATCGGGCCGATGACGAGCTCGGCGAAGAAGAAGCCCGAGCTCAGGAGCAGCGCCACCAGGGTCAGGTCCTTGGTGAAGAACACCCCCGTCAGGCTCGCCGCCGCCCCGAGGAAGCCGACCACGATGACGCTGAGCCGGGCGAGCTTGAGATCGCCGGTCCGCTTGAGGATGCGGTCGCTGAAGACGCCGCCCAGGGTGTCGCCGACGACGCCGGCGAAGAACACGCCGGAGGCGAACAGGGCCGAGTTCTTCAGGTCGAGGCCGTAATTGAGCTTGAAGAAGCTCGGCAGCCAGCCGAGGAACAGCCACAGGGTCCAGCCGTAGCAGAAATAGGTCAGGGTGACGGGCAGGATCCGCATCGTCAGGCGGCTCCAGGGAATGTTCTGCTTGGCGCCGACCTTGCGCGGCTCGGGCAGCACCGCGAGTTCCTCCGGGGTGATCGCCGGATGATCCTTGGGATCGTCGCGGAAATACAGGTACCAGACCACGACCCAGGCGAAGCTCGCGACACCCAGGACGACGAAGCCGAGGCGCCAGCCCACATGGTAGATCAGCACCGCGACGATCGGGGGCGCCACCGCGTTGCCGAGCCGCGCGAAGGCATGGGTGATGCCCTGCGCGAAGCCGCGCTTGCCCGGCGCCGTCCAGTTCTGCATGGCGCGGGTGGCGGTCGGGAAGGTCGCGCCCTCGCCGAAGCCGAGCAGCACGCGGGCGAGGAACAGGCTGACCAGCCCGCCGACGAGGCCGGTGAGGATCGTGGCCGAGGCCCAGATCAGGCCGCAGACCAGCAGCGTGCGCCGGGCGCCGAACTTGTCGCCCACCGAGCCGCCGATGACCTGGAAGATGGCGTAGGGATAGGCGAAGGCGGACAGGATCAGGCCGAACTGGGTGTTCGACATGCCGAGATCCTTCATGATCTCGCCGCCCGCCGTCGCGATGTTCACCCGGTCGAGATAGGTGACGAAGTACATCAGGCAGAGCAGGAACAGGACCATGTTCGACGCGGAGACGCGTCTTTTGGCTGGCGTCATCGGGGTTTCCTCCGTTTGAACGCGTCCCCCCGCCCGATCTGATCGCCGGGCTTTTCGCGAAGGGCACGCGGGTGGTGTGATCGGCGCGGCTCTCCTCCCCCTTGCGGGGAGGAGTTGGAGGTGGGGGTGGTTGGGTGACCCTCAGGCGGCGAAGGCCGGCGGCGCCACCCCCACCCCTGACCCCTCCCCGCAAGGGGAGGGGAACCTGTCTCTCAATCGTCGAGGCCGGAGCGGAGCGCATCCATCGCCGCCAGCACGCCGCCGCGCGTATGGGGCACGCCGCCGGCCTTGAGACCCATCTCGACGCCGGACAGGGCGGCCATCAGCGTGAGATCGTTGGTCTCGCCGAGATGGCCGATGCGGAAGACCTTGCCGGCGACCTTGGCGAGGCCGGTGCCGAGGGAGAGGTCGTACTTCTCGAGGATCAAGTTGCGCAGGGCGTCGGCGTCGTGGCCGTCGGGCATCACCACCGCGGTCAGCACCGGCGAATACTCGGACGGCTCCCGGCACAGCACTTCGAGGCCCCAGGCCTCGACGGCGGCGCGGGTGGCGGCGGCGAGGCGCTGGTGGCGGGCGAAGACCTGGGGCAGGCCCTCCTCCAGCAGCATGGCGATGGCCTCGCGCAGGCCGTAGAGCAGGTTGGTGGCCGGGGTGTAGGGGAAATAGCCGGCCGCATTCGGCTTCAGCATGTCCTGCCAGTCCCAGTAGGAGCGCGGCAGGGTCGCGGTCTTGGTGGCGGCGAGCGCCTTGTCGGAGAGGGCGACGAGGCCGAGGCCCGGGGGCAGCATCAGGCCCTTCTGCGAGCAGCTCACCGAGACGTCGACGCCCCAGGCGTCGTGGGCGTACTCGGCCGAGCCGAGGCCCGAGATGGTGTCGACCAGGAACAGGGCCGGGTGGTTGGCCCGGTCGATGGCCTTGCGGATCTCCGCGATGCGGCTCGTGGCGCCGGTGGAGGTCTCGTTGTGCACCACCATCACGGCCTTGATCGACTTCGCGCGGTCCTCGGCCAGGATCGCCTCGACCTTGGCCGGGTCGACGCCCCGGCGCCAGTCGCCCGGCACGAACTCCACCTCGATGCCCCAGCGGGCCGCCATCTGGCGCCAGAGGGTGGCGAAGTGCCCGGTCTCGAACATCAGCACCCGGTCGCTGGCCGAGAGCGTGTTGACGATGGCGGCCTCCCAGGCCCCCGTGCCCGAACCCGGATAGAGGATCACCGGCGCGCGGGTCTGGAACACGGCCTGCGCGCCCTCCAGCACCGCCCGCCCGAGCTTGGCGAAGTCGGGACCGCGATGGTCGATCACCGGCATGTCCATGGCGCGCAGGACGCGCTCGGGCACCGGGCTCGGGCCCGGAATGTGCAGGAAGTGGCGTCCGGTCCGTGTCGTCATCGGGGGCCTCGCAGGCTTTCAGGGGCGCCAGAGGAAGCTGGCAGATCGCGGCCGGCAAATCGCTGCCGGCAGGTCGCGGGACGGGAGCAGCGCCGGGGCGTATGATCGCGAGCGGCGCCGTATTGTCGTCGATACGATCCGCGTCCGATTTGGTCGACCAAAAATTTGCATTCATTTCTGCGTGACACAAGCATTATTTTGCGCTCGATCGCCCTCGACCCCGGCGCCGCCGGCTGATAATTCTGGAACGATGATGCTCGATTCCGTCCCGGATGCCGCGGTCGACCCGGAGGCTCCGTCCCTGCCCCGGATCGCCGGAACGGTCGCCGCCTCCTTGCACGGGACCCTGCTGGCGCAGCTGCGCGACTACGTCGTCGAGGGCAACCTCGCCCCCGGTGCCCGGGTGCCGGAACGGCTCCTCTGCGAGCGCTTCGGAATTTCCCGCACGCCCCTGCGCGAAGCCCTCAAGGTGCTGGCCTCGGAGGGTCTGATCGACCTGCTCCCGAACCGGGGCGCCCGGGTCCGCCAGCTCGGCGCCGAGGAGATGGTGGCGCTGTTCGACGTGATGGGCGGCCTTGAGGCTCTGGCCGGGCGGCTCGCCTGCGAGAAGATCACCGAGGCGGCCTTTTCCGAGATCGAGGGCCTGCACCACGCGATGTACGCCGCCTACCTGCGGCGCGACCTGCACGGCTACTTCACCGGCAACCAGGCGATCCACGACCGGATCGTCGAGGCCGCCGACAACGAGCCCCTGCGGACGACCTACGCCAATTTCGCGGGCCGCCTGCGCCGGGTGCGCTACGCGGCCAACCTCGACAAGGACCGCGACCGCTGGGGCGAGGCCATGCGCGAGCACGAGGAGATCCTCGACGCCCTGCGCCGGCGCGCCGGCCCGGAGCTCAGCGACATCCTGTTCCGCCACCTGCGCAACAAGCGCCGCGCCGCGGCGGTGCGGGAGTCCGCGGCGGCCGAAGCCTGATGGCGGCGCCGGGAGTCGCCTCCAGAAGCCGCCGGACCGATCAGCCGGCGCTCGCCGACAGGCGCTCGGCCTCGGCGCGGATCACCTCGGCCGCCCGGAGCACGCCGGCTTCGTCCACCTCGAGATGGGTCGTGGCGCGGATCTGATGTGCGCCGATCGCCCGGACCCGGACATCCTGATCGAGGCAGGCCTTCGCGAAGGCGGCGGCCGTCACTCCCAGGGGCTCCACCGAGAAGCACAGGATGTTGGATTGCGCCGCGCCGGCATCGACGACGAGTCCGGGCGCCTCGGCGATCCGGTCGCGCAGCAGGGCCGCGTGGGCGTTGTCGCGGGTCAGTTGCTCGACGTGGTGATCGAGGGCGTAGAGGCCCGCCGCCGCCAGGATGCCGGATTGGCGCATGGCCCCGCCGAGGCGGTACTTCCAGCGCCAGGCTTCGGTGATGAAATCCTGCTTCCCGCACAGGACGGCGCCAACCGGGCAGCCGAGGCCCTTGCTGAGATCGATCCAAGAGCTGTCGAAGCCCTGGGCATAGTCCTTCGCGGCGATGCCGGTGGCCGCCACCGCGTTGAGGAGCCGGGCCCCGTCGATATGCGCCCGCAGACCCTTCTCGTGGGCGATGTCGCGGATGCGCCGCATGTCCGGAAGCGCCCAGACCGAACCGCCCGAGAAGCTCGTCGTCTGCTCGATCGACACCAGGGCCGAGCGCGGCGCCGTCCGGGCCGCCGGGCGGATCGCGGCCTCGAAGGCCTCCGGCGTGTAGACCCCCGCCGGGGTCTTCAGGGCCGCTACGGAGATGCCGCCGATGGCGGCCGAGCCGGCGGCCTCGGTGTTGTAGATGTGGGACTGGTCGTCGACGATGATCTCGTCGCCGGGCCGGGTCTGGACCAGGATCGCCACCAGGTTGCACATCGTGCCGGAGGGCATGAAGACGCCCGCCTCCTGGCCGAGCAGGTCCGCCACCCGCGCGCAGAGTGCGAGGGTCGTCGGGTCGGAATCCGACTGCTCGTCACCCACCTCGGCCCGCGCCATGGCGTCCCGCATCCCCACCGTGGGCCGCGTCTGGGTGTCGCTGAACAGGTCGATCATCTTGCAAGCCCGTTTGCATTCAAAATATCACCGGTATCTTAGCTTCGGTGGCCCCGGCCGCCACCCCATCCGGCTCGCCGCACACCGGCATTCCGACCCGGATGGCCCATTCGCCACGCGAGGACGATGACGCATGACCGCCACGGCTGAGCCATCGACCACACCCCGCGCGGCCACCCGCCAGAACGCCGGACTCGCCCGCAGGCTGGCCGAGGCGCTGCAGGGCGAGGCCCGATTCGATCGCTTCACCCGCGGACGCTACGCCACCGACGCCTCGATCTACCAGATCATGCCGGCCGGAATCGTCCTGCCCCGCTCCGCTGCGGACATCGCCGCGACGCTGAAGATCGCGGCCGAGCACGACGTGCCGGTCATCATGCGCGGCGGCGGCACCTCGCAGAACGGCCAGCCGATCGGGCACGGCCTCGTGGTCGACTGCTCGCGCCACTTCAACGGCATCATCGCCTACGATCCCGAGGGGGGCACCATCACGGTCGAGCCCGGCATGGTGCTGGAGCGCCTGAACACCCGGGTCAAAGCGGATGGCTGGTTCTTTCCCGTCGAGCCCTCCACCGCCACCCGCTGCACCATCGGCGGCATGGCCGGCAACAATTCCTGCGGCGCGCGCTCGCTCCGCTTCGGCAAGATGAGCGACAACGTCCTGGCGGTGGACGCGCTGTTTCCCGACGGCACCCCCTTCGGCTTCGGGCTGACCGGCAACGACGGCAGCGGCGTGACGGGTCCGGACCGGGCCGGGCACCTCGCCGCGGCGATGCGGGCGCTGGCCGAGTCGGAGCGCGACGAGATCCTGGCGCGCTACCCCCGGGTCCAGCGGCGGGTCGGCGGCTACAACCTCGATGCGCTCATCGAGCCCCGGCCGAACCTCGCCCATCTCCTCGTCGGCTCCGAGGGGACGCTGGCGGCCACCACCGGCGTCACCCTCAAGCTGTCGCGGCTGCCCGCCCACCGGGTCATGGGCGTCTGCCACTTCCCGTCCTTCCGCTCCGCCATGGAGACCACGAAGGCGCTGGTCGACCTCGACCCGGTGGCGGTGGAACTCGTCGACAACAACGTCCTGGTGCTCGGCGCCGACATCCCGCTGTTCCGCACCACCCTGGCCGACATCACCCGCGGCACGCCGAACTGCCTGCTGCTGGTGGAATTCGCCGGCGACGACCGCGACGCATTGCTGGCCGATCTCGGGCGCCTCGACGCCTGCATGAGCGACCACGGCTTCCGGGACGCCGTGGTGGAGGTGCCCGAGCCCGTCCGCCAGAAATCGGTCTGGGAGGTGCGCGAGGCCTGCCTCAACATCATGATGTCGATGAAGGGCGACGCCAAGCCGGTCTCCTTCATCGAGGATTGCGCGGTGCCCCTGGAGCATCTCGCCGACTACACCGACACCGTCACCGAGGTCTTCACCCGGCACGGCACCCGCGGCACCTGGTACGCCCACGCATCGGTCGGCTGCCTGCACGTGCGCCCGATCCTCGACATGAAGCAGGGCGGCGACGTCGCCAAGATGCGGGCCATCGCCGAGGAGGCCAGCGCCGCCGTCCGCCGCTTCAAGGGCTCCTACTCGGGCGAGCACGGCGACGGCATCTCGCGCTCGGAATACATCGAGCCGATGTTCGGCGCCCGGCTCACCCGCGCCTTCGAGGCGGTGAAGGACGGGTTCGACCCGGACAACCGCCTCAACCCCGGCAAGATCGTCCGGCCCCTGCGCATGGACGACCGCGCGCTGATGCGCTTCCAGCCGGGCTACGCGGTGACGGCGCCCGCTGCGCCCGCCCTCGACTGGTCGGACTGGGGCGGGTTCGGCCCGGCCGTCGAGATGTGCAACAGCAACGGCACCTGCCGGAAGCTCGCCGGCGGCGCCATGTGTCCCTCCTACCGCGTGACCAAAGAAGAGCAGCACCTCACTCGCGGCCGGGCCAATTCCCTGCGGCTGGCGATCTCGGGCCAGCTCGGGCCGGACGCCTTCACCAGCCCCGAGATGAAGCGGACCCTGGATCTCTGCGTCTCGTGCAAGGCCTGCCGGCGCGAATGCCCCACCGGCGTCGACATGGCCAAGATGAAGATCGAGTTCCTGCACCATTATCACGCCCGTCACGGCCTGCCCCTGAAGGAGCGGCTGGTGGCGGCGCTTCCGCTCTACGCGAGCACGGCGGCGCGGCTGGCGCCCCTCCTCAACCTGCGCGACCGGCTGCCGGCCCTGGCCCGGCTGTCCGAGCGCTGGGTCGGTCTCTCGGCCCGGCGGACTCTGCCCCGATGGCGCCGGCCCTGGCACGAATCCGGGGAGCCCGCGCATCCGGGCGACGTCTCCGGCGACTTCCGCGACGTCGTCCTGTTCGGCGACACCTTCAACCGGGCCTTCGAGCGCGAGAACCTGGAGGCCGCCGAGCGGGTGCTGGTCGCGGCCGGCTACCGCCTGCACCGGGTCTTCCCGCATCGCGGCCGCCGCCCGCTCTGCTGCGGACGGACCTACCTCGCCTCCGGCCAGACCGACCGGGCCCGCGCCGAGGCCCGGCGGACGCTGAGCGCGCTGCTGCCCTTCATCCGCGCCGGCGCCCGTGTCGTCGGTCTCGAGCCGTCCTGCCTCCTCACCTTCCGGGACGAGTTCGCCTCGCTCCTTCCGGGCGCCGAGGCCGCCGAGCTCGGGCGCGCGAGCTTCCTGTTCGAGGAGCTGCTCGCCGCCGACCTCAAGGCGGGGCGCATCGACCTGCCGCTCGCCGACCAGGGCGGCCGGGTCGCCCATCTCCACGGCCATTGCCATCAGAAGGCCTTCGCCGCCATGGGGGCCGTGGAGACGGTCCTGCGCGCGGTGCCCGGTCTCGACGTCCGCCCGATCGAGTCGAGCTGCTGCGGCATGGCCGGCGCCTTCGGCTACGGCGCCGAAACCATCGACGTATCCCTGGCCATGGCCGAGCTGTCGCTGTTCCCGGCCCTGCGGCAGGCTGGACCCGACGATCTCGTCGTGGCCGACGGCACGAGCTGCCGCCACCAGATCCACGACGGCCTCGGCCTGACCGCACGGCACGTCGCGCGCGTTCTCGACGAAGCCCTCGTGACCTCGACACGTCCTTCGCCCGCGTTGCGAAACGGAAAGCCCTTTTTGCCGCTGTAATACCGACGATGCGCGTGTGCCACGGCACCCGCATCGGCTTGCTGTTTTAAATTATATACGTCATTTAAAAAGGGAGGGGCCGGCGGATCGGACCCGCCGGGAGAGCGTCATGAGCCAAGCCAATCGCAACCAAACCATTCGGAAGACCGCCATCGTCACCGGAGCCTCGTCCGGTATCGGACTCGCCACCGTGCGGGCCCTGCACAAGGCCGGTTACCGGGTGTTCGGGACGAGCCGGCGCAGCAGCACGGTCCTGGGCGATGCCGGCACCCTCCTGACCTGCGACATCACCGATGAGGCGTCGGTCGCCGCCATGGTGAAGACGGTCCTCGACGAGACCGGCCGGATCGATCTTCTCGTCAACAATGCCGGCTTCGGCATCAGCGGCGGCGCCGAGGAATCCTCGATCGCCCAGGCACAGGACCTCTTCGACGTGAACCTGTTCGGCGTGATCCGGGCCATCCGTGCGGTGCTTCCGACGATGCGCGCGCAGAAGAGCGGCCGCATCGTCAACATCAGTTCCGTGCTCGGCCTGATCCCAGCCCCCTACATGGCGCTCTACGCCGCCAGCAAGCACGCGGTGGAAGGCTATTCGGAGTCGCTCGACCATGAAATCCGCAATCACGGGATCCGCGTCGTCCTGATCGAACCGGCCTATACGCGCACGGCCTTCGACCAGAACCTGGTCTCTCCCGATGCTCAGCTGAGCCTCTACGCCGAGGCCCGGGCCGGCGCCGACCGGACGATGCGGGAGGCCATGGCGACGGCCGACGCGCCGGAGGTCGTGGCCGATACCGTACTCGCCGCAGCCGAGGCTTCCGTCCCGCGCCGCCGCTACACGGCCGGCAAGGTCGCGCGCCAGATCAGCCTGCTTCGGCGCTTCGTCCCCGCCCACCTCTTCGACAAGAGCCTCAGGAAGCAGATGAAGCTGCCGAACTGAAGCGCCTCCGGCGACAGTCCTGCCGGCACCGCTCAGAACTCCATGCCGAACTTGACCCGGACATTGTGCCGCTCGAATTGGTTCAGTCCGAGGGCACGACCGGCCAGGGTCGGGTCGGCATCGCGACCCCAGACCTGTCCGGCATACGCCACCGTCAGCCAGATCTTCTCGGTGAAGCGATGGTGCAGGGCGGGGCCGACGAACAGCGCCTCGCTCTCCAGCTCGTTGAGGAAGGTGCCGTTGTAGCCGCGCAGGTAGCGAACTTCCGGCCCGAGATAGGTGTTTTCTCCGACGCGAGCGACCAGGGCGTTGGACCAGAGAAAGGTCGATGAGCGGTAACCGGGTGCACCCGGGCCGCGCTGGCGACCGGCCGCCGGCTCGAAGCTGATGTTGCTGCCGTACCAGAGCTTGTCCGGCACGATTTGGAGATCGAGCTGGAGCACGGTCTCCATGTCGAAGATGTCGGCTCCATGTCCCTCGATGGGCAGGACGCGCGAGAAGCGCGGCCGGAGTTCGAGGGCGACTCCGAGCGGCTGATCCTTGTCGCCCTTCAGAAACTGGTACTTCACCTCCACGGAAACCCCATCGAACGTCCCGTAGGACTTGTCGTCCAGATCGACGATGTTGCGGACCTGGCGAAAGGTGCCGAACGCGCCGAACTCGATGCTCAGGCGGTCGATCGGGTCGAACTGGTAGCCAAGCTTGGTGTCGAGTACGCGATATCGCCCCCCGCCGGGTCCGGACAGCCGCTTGCCCAGCCGTGAGACCGTATCGACGGTGACTTCCTGCTCGCCCTTCTCGCCCGCATCCGAGCCTTCGGTGAAGCCGAAGAGATGCTCGGTGTCGACGTCCTTGGATTGCCCGCCATCGCCACCGCTTCCCTTTGCGTCCTTCAAGGACCCGCCCGCCTTGGAGCCTTGGCCGCCGGTCTGATCCTTCCGTGCCTGAGGACCCTTGCGTGCCGTGCCGGATCGCCTGTCCTTCGACGCTTGCGCCGTAGCCTTGGTGGCGGCTGGAGCGTCGGTGTCAGTGGCATCGGCCGCATGTGAACACAGTGCCACGACGACACTGATGATGCATAGGGTCGGACGCACGCAACCGGAAGTCATCTGGCGAAATCCTGTCCCGGCCCCCGCTGCGATGACTGGTGGACCCTGTTCTTCACCTTAGACACGCCCTCGCTTATCCTGCCTGCTGCGAATGAGACACAGATCGAGAAATTGGCGATGGCCGCGGATTAAGAACACAGCTTCCTGCTCGAGCGGGCTTCGGTGGAGATCGGACCAAGAATTTCTCGGATCCTCCCAGGCCGGTCGGAACGCGAAGAGTGCGGGACGGTTTCCTCGACGCATCAGCCGGGAGATTGAACATGCGGATCATTGCGACAGCGTCGGCCCTCGCGCTCCTCACCTTCAGCAGTGTCGGCGCGGCCGAGGCCAAGGGCTGCATCAAGGGCGCGATCATCGGCGGGATCGCCGGGCACTACCTCGCCGAACGCGGCGTGGTCGGCGCGGTCGCGGGATGCCTCGGCGGTCGCTACCTTGCGAATCGTCAGGCGAAGCGTCAGCGGGACATCGACTACGGCTCTCGGGTCGAGCCGCGCGGGGCCGGCTACGGGCAGGTCCAGGGCCCGGCGCGCCGCAACTACAGCTACTGACGCGCCACCCAGGGCCGCAGACGGCATCAGGCCCTGTTTTCCGGCGACGCGAACCGCAGCGGTGCGGCGGGGCGCGTCGCCATCCAGAGAACGTGGCGGGGCCCGTCCGTGCCGCCCTTGGCGTGGATGCGGAACTCGTCGACTTCGAAGCCGTGCAGGCGCAGCCGCGCCTTGAAGCGTCGGTCCGGTTTGCCGGACCAGACGGCGAGGATGCCGCCGCTCCGCAAGGCGTAATGGGCACGCCTCAAGCCCCAGGCATCGTAGAGGCGGTCGTTCTCCCGCCGGGTCATACCCGAAGGACCATTGTCCACGTCGAGCAGGATCGCGTCGAACAGCTCGGGTCCCGACTGGATCACGCGATTGACATCCGTCTCGGTGATCTCGACCCGTGGATCGTCGAGGCTGTCGCCGAAGAGATGGGCGAGGGGGCCGCGCGCCCAGGCCACAACGGCCGGGATCAGTTCGGCGACGACGACCTTCGCCTCCGGTCCGAGGGCGCCGAGGGCGGCCCGAAGCGTGAAGCCCATGCCCAAGCCACCGATCAGGATGCGGGGCGCCGAACGACCGGTGAGGCGTTCGCAGGCGATGATCGCCAAAGCCTGCTCGGAGCGGCGGTCCAGATTGGTCATCAGCTCCGCCGTCCCGACCTGAATCGAGTAGGCGTCGCCCTGCCGCAGAAGGTTCAGGCGGGCGGAACTGCCGGGAATGGCGCTGGTGTCGCAGAGGACCCAGGGTGTTGAGGACATCGACGCTGGGCTCCCTCCACGACTCCGTACGGCCGTGGCTGCCACCGCGTCATCCGAAACACCACGCAGGTCAACCGGACCGAGAACGTATCCGATGGCTGGGCGGCTTTCTGGCGTTGCATGAAGCCCGTCGATGCGCCGGCTTGCGCGATGCACGCGCATCTCTGGAGATCGGGGGCCAATCGGGGGCGGTTGGATCCCAGGCGGCATACCGATCGCCCAGCATTTCCACGATTCCGATGTCCGCGACAACGCTGCCACGTCCCCTTTGACCTCGAAGAACCACGTCGCCACCAAGCCTGGGCCAATGGTCTCTGCGATCGCCGCTGCTCCCGGCATCGCCGCCGACGCGGACGCCGAGCTTGCAAACTCATCCGAGACGTCGCTCTCAACGTCGTCCTCGATACCGGCGAAAGGAACGGCTTCGGCACGGTCCTGAGGCGTTGTTCTCGGAGAAGTCGCGGGTGGCGGCGTTCAGACCAGCGCCCCCGATTGCGCCGGTGCGGCAGCCCGCGCGGCATCCGTGCCGGGATTGGGCGGCTCCGCGGCGTCGAGTTGGCGGGCTGCGGTACCGGCGCGCCGCTCGAGGGTGACCACCGTGCGGAAGGCGAGGGTGATACCGACGAGGCCGAAGAGGACGGAACCGAAGCCAACCCCAGCAATGACACCCTTCGGACCGTAGAAATGCGCGCCGATCAGGGCCGGCGGCACGGTGCCGAGGGTGGCACGCCCCCAGTTCAGGGCAGTGGAGTAGAACGGGAATCCGAGGTTGTTGAACGAGGCGTTGGCCAGGAACAGGAGCCCGGTGAAGAACCAGACGCCTCCGCTGACCATACAGAAGAACCCGAACAGGTCCGCCGCGACGCCCTCGAGGGCGAAGAGACGGGTCAGGGGACCGGCCCCTAGGATCAGCGCGACCCAGACGACCAGCACGTAGGCGGCGGTCACCAGGGTGCCGTCGCGCAAGACGCCGCGCATCCGGTCGAAGCGGGCCGCCCCCCAGTTCTGGCCGAGGATCGGGCCGATCGAGCCCGACATGGCGAAGAGGCCACCGAAGGCCACGGGAGTGAGGCGGTCGACCACGACGTTGCCGGCCACCGCCACGGCGCCGAATTGCGCCAGCGCATGAGCGATGAACGCACTTGCCACCGATGGGGCGAGGTTCGTCAGCACCGCCGGCAGGGCGATCCGCATGACGATGGGCGCGTCGGCGATGACGTCGGTGAGGTTCGGGCGAGCGAGCATGCGATGCTGGCGCACGCCCCATAGGCCGATGACCGCGAAGGTGGCCCGGGCAAGGCAGGTGGTGATGGCCGCTCCGTCGACACCGAGGCCGGCGCCGAAGATCAGCAGCGGATCGAGACCGGCAGTGACGATAGCGCCGCCGAGGGTGACGTACATGGCCTGACGGGCGGCCCCGACCGCGCGCAGCAGGCCGGAGAACATCATCCCCGGTCCCATCAGCAGGTTGGAGGGCAGGGTGATCCAGAGGAAGCGGGTCGCCACCGGCAGGGTCTCGGCATCGGCGCCGATCCAACCGAGGAAGGTGGGCAGGAACGGGAGCATCACCAAGACGAGGAGACCGGAGACGACGATGCCCTGGATGGTGCCCGAGGTAGCGAGGCGCCGGGCTCCCTCCGCGTCACCGGCCCCGATCGCCCGCGAGACCAGCGCCCCGGCCGCGATCATCAGGCCGATATTGATGGCGATAGCAAAGAACTGGACGATGGTGGCAAAGCCCACGGCCGCTGTCAGCGTTGGATTGCCGAGCTTGGAGACGTAGAGCAGGGACAGAAAGTCGACGACGAAGATTGCCATCAGCCCGACCGAGCCGGTGGCGCTCATCGTCACCACGTGACGCAGGATCGAGCCCTCGACGAACCGCGCCGAACCGGATGTCGTCTCAGGCATCCGTGCGGGCATCCTGGTGCTCGTCGTTCTGCGCGTCCTGGCGCTCCAGGGTCCGGGTGGCGGCCTCTCTCCGCTGGGATCCGATGATGTCGCGGGTCTCGGCGTTGAGCGCGCGCGAGGGCCTCTTCGGCTCGGTCAACGGCTCCGGCTTTATCTCGTTGAGGCCGCGCGCCCAGGTCATCGCGTCCGGAAGCGCCCCCGCCTGCTGCAGCACGAGCCGGGCGACGTCGCGCTTGCGTACGTCCTCGGCGGTCGCGGCGGCCGCCTCGGCGCCGAGGCCGAGGCCTTCCAGGGTGGCACGCCCGAAGGCGAGGGCGGATTCCACCGTCTCGCGCAGCTGGAAGTCGACGTCCCGATTCATGAGTTCGACAGCGTGCATCCGGTCATAGGCCCGCACATAGGTGCGCACGCTTCCGAATTCCTCGTGCACGATATCGACGATCTTGAGCGCGGCCTCGGAGTCGTCGACACAGACGCAGACGAGTTCGGCCCGCCCAATTCCGGCGGCACGCAGCACGTCGAGGCGGGTGCCGTCACCGTAATAGATACGAAACCCGAAGCGCGCGGCGCTGCGGATCTGCTCGACGTCCTTGTCGATCACCGTGACGCTGATGCCCTCGGCGAGAAGCACCTGCGTGAGGATCTGGCCGAAGCGACCGAAGCCGATGACCAGGACGCGGGCCTCGGTACTCTCGATGGCTTCCGGCATCGCTTCGGGGCCTTCCGGGCGCCTGGCGAGCACGGCATCGAGAGCCTTCGCCGCCACCGGACCGACAAGCATGGTCAGCGCCGCGAGCGCCACCGCAAAGCGGGTGCTGGCCGGGTCGACGAGGCCGAGTTCTCCCCCTGCCGGCAGCAGCACGAAGGCGAATTCGCCGGCCGGCGCCAGGATGGCGCCGCCCCGCACCGCGTCGAGCCAGGGTGAGCCGAACAGGCGAAACAGGCCGGCCACGAGGGCGACCTTCAGCAGGATCGCGCCGGCCGTCGCACCGAGCAGGGTGGGCCATTCGGCCTTGAGCAGGCCGCCGTCGATCGACATGCCCACGCTCATGAAGAAGAGGCCGAGCAGCATGCCGCGGAACGGCTCGATATCGGCTTCGAGCTGATGGCGGAAGTTGGATTCGGCCAGCAGTACGCCGGCCAGGAACGCCCCCATCGCCATCGACAGGCCGACATGCTCCATCAGCATCGCAGTGCCGAGCACCACGAGGAGAGCGGCCGCCGTCATGACCTCGCGGGCGCCGCTGGCCGCCAGCAGACCGAAGAAGGGGTTGAGGCCGTAGCGCCCGACCAGCACCACGGCCAGGATCGCCGCGCCGACGGTGCCGGTGGATTGCAGGGCCGAGAGGAGCCAGCCGTCGCCACCGCCCGTGCCGGACGAGGCGACCAAGGGCATCAGCGCCAGGATGGCGACGACGGAGATGTCCTGGAACAGCAGCACCGCGAAGGCCCGCCCGCCATAGGGCGTTCCCATGTCACCGCGCTCCTCCAGCAACTGAAGGGCGACGGCGGTGGCCGAGAGCGCCAGCGCGATGCCGATGACGAGACTCGCCGAGGGCTTGGCGCCCATGAGGATGCCGACCCCCGCCAGGGCCGCCGAGCAGACGATCAGCTGGGCGGTGCCGAGACCGAAAATGTCCCTTCGCATCGAGACGAGCCGGGAAATCTGCAGTTCGAGACCGACGATGAAGAGCAGCAGTACGACACCGAGTTCGGCGACACTCGCGGCCGTTTCAGGCTCCGCGATCAGCGAGAAGCCGAAGGGCCCGATCACCACGCCGGCCACGAGGTAGCCGAGAACGGCACTCTGTCCGACGAGGCGGAAGATCGGCACGCCGATCACCGCCGCCGACAGGAACGTCAGCACGGGGGGAAGGAAGCTGACGTGGGTCGCGGCGCTTGCCATGAAAATCCGAGGTTGGATGGGAATCCAAGGCGGCGGAGGCCGGATCCGTTCGGAGCGATCCAAGCGTGCCAGCGGCCCCGTCTTAACCAGCGGGAGACCAGCCGTCACGTCCGTGGTGACGGGGCAGGCTCTCGCAAACACCCATGCAAGCCTCCCGCGGTGCGAATCGGCACTTTCCCAGACTCTGTCTCAGGCGCGTCGCGGCGGCCACTGACCACGCGGAACCCGGCGGCCGGCCCGGCGCTCGTCTCGGCGCCCTACCAGGAAGCTCGAAGCATCGCCTTCCAAGAGCAAGATCTCGGAATCGAGCACGTCCTGACGGACGAGGCCGATGTCCCGGAGTTCGCGGTCCGACATCACCGACAATTGCCGGACGACCCGGCGATTGATTGCGGTGCGCGACATCCCGGCGGCGGCGGCGGCCGCCCCACCCAGCAACCATGCCTTGACCGACGCCAGGGTGGTCGAGGTCCTACCATGAGCGACGGATGCAACGGGAGGAGTGGTGAAGCCGTCCATGATGCGCGTCCTTTCCTGATGCGCGTGTCGATGTCGGAACCATGCGGGCAGGCTTCTGGTCGAGACAGGGACAATCCAGTACGATATGACCGAATTGTCCGGTACGAGGAGCAGGACAGATGAAGGCCTCACCCCTGTCCGCGTCCACTTTGGTCGAGACTGTCGCGGCAGCGATCACGGAGCGGATCGCGAGCCGCCAGCTGATGCCGGGCGCTCGCCTGCCTTCCGTCCGCGCCTTCGCGGCGGCGATGGGCGTGTCGAAATCGACGGTGGTTGACGCCTACGATCGATTGGGTGCGGAGGGTGCCATCGTGGCGCGACGAGGCTCGGGTTTCTACGTGGCGGGTAAGACGCGTCCGCTCTGCCTCAAAACGGTGGGCCCGCAACTCGATCGGGCGGTGGACCCGCTCTGGATCACGCGCCAGTCCATGCAGGCCGGCCCCGACCTGGTGATGCCTGGCTCCGGCTGGCTGCCGCCCTCCTGGATGCCCGATGACGCGATCCGGCGCGGACTGCGCCAACTCGCACGCGGCTCGGAGACAAACCTCGTCTCGCACGACCAACCCCTCGGCTTCCCGCCGCTGCGCGCGCAGATCGCCCGTCGGTTGGCGGAGAGGGGGGTCGAGGCCGGGGCCGATCAGGTCGTCCTGGTCGACTCCGCGACGCAGGCCCTCGACTTGCTCTGCCGGTTTCTTCTCGAACCGGGCGACACCGTGCTGGTGGATGACCCCTGTTACTTCAACTACCACGGCCTGCTTCGCGCACAGCGCGCGCGTATCGTCGGCGTTCCGATGACACCGAACGGCCCGGACCTCAATGCTCTCGCGACTTTGCTGGCCGAGCACCGGCCGCGCTTCTACGTCATCAATTCTGCGCTCCAAAACCCGACGGGATCGACACTGGCACCGGCTATCGCGCACCGCATCCTGAAGCTGGCCGAAGTGCATGACACCCTCATCATCGAGGACGACATCTTCGGCGATTTTGAAGGTGAACCGTCCCCGCGGCTCGCGGGCTTTGACGGGCTGGAGCGCGTGATTCAGATCGGCAGCTTCTCGAAGACGCTCTCGGCGGCCGTCCGCTGCGGGTACATCGCGCTGCGCGAGGATTGGATGGAGCCCCTCATCGACCTCAAGCTCGCCATGAGCCTGGGCAACAGCTACCTGTCGGCGAGCCTCATGCACGGCCTTCTCACCGACGGGACCTACCGTCGGCACCTCTCGGAAGTGCGAGAGAAACTGGGGCGGGCGATGGCGCCGGCCCTGCGGCGGCTGGAGGGATGCGGACTGAGTGCCTGGCTGGAGCCGTCCGGCGGATTCTTCCTCTGGATGCGCTTGCCCGTCGGTGCAGATTCGGCGGACGTCGCCCGTCACGCCCTCGCGCGCGGGCTCGTTCTCGCCCCGGGGGGCGCCTTCAGCCCATCATCGCTCGGCAACAGTTTCCTGCGCTTCAACGTGGCCCAGTGTGCCGACCCGCGCATGATCCCCATGCTGGAGGCTTCCCTCGACGAATGCGCGGCGGCAACGTCCACCCAAGCGGCCTGAGGCTAATTTCCAGGGGACTTTCCGGGTCCTGCGCGCCACGCGGACCCGCTTTCATCGGACCGTGGGTGCCCGCGCAGGAGTTTTCCGCTATGACAGGTTGACAGGGGCGTCCCCGCCTCGCCACATCCCGGCTATCATGAGCGACGCGAATCTGACGACTTCCCCCGCCCCCGGCGATGCGGTCAAGCCGCCCCTGGAGATCCTGCTCTGTGCACCGCGCGGGTTCTGTGCCGGTGTCGTGCGGGCAATCGATGTAGTCGAGCGTGCCCTCGCCATCTACGGACCCCCGGTCTACGTTCGGCATGAGATCGTCCACAACAAGTACGTGGTCGAGAGCCTGAAGCGGAAGGGTGCCGTGTTCGTGCGCGAGCTCGACGAGGTTCCGGACGGCTCCGCTCCGGTGATCTTCTCGGCTCACGGCGTCGCCAAAACCGTGCCGCACAACGCGGATTCCCGCGGCCTCACCACTATCGACGCCACATGCCCGCTGGTGACCAAAGTCCACCGCGAGGCGGAGATTCACCACAAGCGCGGTCGCCACGTGCTGCTCGTCGGCCATTCCGGGCACCCCGAGGTGGTCGGCACCATGGGTCAGTTGCCGAAGGGCTCGATCACCCTGGTCGAGGATCTGGAGCAGATCGCTGCCCTGGAGCCGGAGAACCGCGACAACCTTGCCTGGGTGACGCAGACGACCCTGTCGGTTGACGACACGCACCACATTGTCGAGGCGCTGAAGAAGAAGTTCCCGACCATCACCGGTCCGCACAAGGACGACATCTGCTACGCCACCACCAACCGCCAGGAGGCGGTGAAGCAGGTGGCGCCGCTCGTCGACGCGGTCATCGTCGTCGGCTCCTCGAATTCTTCGAACTCGCAGCGCCTGCGCGAAGTCGCCGAGCGCGTTGGCTGTCCGATCACCCGTCTGGTGCTCCGCGCCGAGGAGATCGACTGGCCCGCCTTCGAAGGCATCCGCAAGCTCGGCCTCACGGCTGGCGCGTCCGCTCCGGAAGTGCTGGTGGAAGAAATCATCGATGCCTTCGCGGCTCGCTACACCGTGACGGTGGACACGGTCTCGACGGTGGTCGAGGACATGTCCTTCCCGCTGCCGCGCGAACTGCGCAGCGAGGCCGCCGAATAGGCGTGAGGCCTTCAGGAACACTAATCGTCAGCAGGGGCGCCGTTCGGCGCCCCTGTCCATTTCGTCCCCGAAAATTCAAGCGAACGTGACGTGGCTGTCTACACCGAGGTCCCCGACGCGGCGCTGACCGCCTTTCTGTCCGCCTACGACATCGGCATGCTGCTCTCCTACAAGGGCATTGCCGAAGGTGTGGAGAACACCAACTTCTACCTCCACACCACGGGTGGCTCGTTCATCCTCACGCTCTACGAGAAGCGGGTCCGGGCCGACGACCTGCCGTTCTTCCTCAACCTGATGGAGCACCTCGCCGCGCGGGGACTCGCCTGCCCGCAGCCAATCCGTGACCGCGCGGGCGTGGCGCTCGGAGAGCTCTGCGGGCGGCCCGCGGTCATCGTCACCTTCCTCGATGGCGTCTCGGTGAAGCGGCCCGGCCTGGATCATTGCCGCGCACTCGGCCGCGCCCTTGCCGGCCTGCACGCCGCTGGCGCAGATTTTGGCATGCAACGGGCCAACAACCTGTCGGTAGATGCCTGGGAACCGCTGTTCCGCCTCGCGGAACCCCAAGCGGACACCGTATCACTTGGACTCACCGACCGGGTCCTCGCCGATCTCGCCGTCCTGCAGGCCTCCTGGCCGACTGGCCTGCCATCTGGCGTGATCCACGCCGACCTCTTCACCGACAACGTATTCTTCATCGGCGATGAATTGTCGGGGCTGATCGACTTCTATTTCGCCTGTACCGACGCGTTCGCGTACGACTTGGCGATCTGTCTCAATGCTTGGTGCTTCGAGGCCGACGGCACGTTCCACCGCGACATGGGGGCGGCCCTAATCGCCGGCTACGAGGCAATCCGACCTCTCGTTCCGGCGGAGGTCTCGGCACTGCCGATCCTGTGCCGGGGAGCGGCCCTCCGCTTCATGCTGACCCGACTTGTCGACTGGCTCAACGTGCCGGCCGGCGCCTTGGTCCAGCCTAAGGATCCGCTGGAATATGACCGCCGGCTGACATTCCATCGCAGCGCGACCGATGCTCGAGACTACGGCCGGGCCGTCTCGGACCGGCGTTCCTGACTGTCTCCGCTTATCGATCGGCGATCCCTCCCGGCCTGCCTTCCGGCATCCCGGATGGTGCGGCTGAATGCCGACAGATATGCAGCATCCGCCGGCGAATGGTCAGATGACCTTGAGGAGCGCCTCAGCGCCGGAAAGCTCCGTCTTGGCCGGAGAGTCTTCTACGTTGAGAACGCGCACGACACCGTCCTCCACGAGCATGGCATAGCGCTTCGAACGGGTGCCGAGGCCGAAGCCGGCGCCGTCCATATCGAGGCCGACGGCCTTGGCGAATTCGGCATTGCCGTCGGCAAGGAACTCGAGTGCCTCGGCGCCGCTCGCCTTCTGCCACGCATCCAGCACGAACACGTCGTTGACCGAAGTGATCGCGATGGCGTCGACGCCCCGCGCCTTGATCTCGGCCTGCTTCTCCACGAAACCAGGCAGGTGATTGCGATGACAGCTCGGCGTGAATGCACCGGGCACGCCGACGAGAACGACGCGGCGGCCCTTGAACAGGTCGTCGGTGGTCTTGGCTTCCGGACCGTCCGCCCCACTCACGCGAAACGTGACCTGGGGGAGGTGGTCGCCAACCTGAATGGTCATCCGTCGTCTCCTTGAAGATCGTCGAGGCATCCGCACCAGCGGCGTCTCGGTCCTTGTCACATCGTTGCGCGCTGCCGGCACGACGTTCCGACACACGGAAAACCGTCTAGCTCGCGGGGGTTAGCCTGTCGAGGTTCGATCGTCGCAAAGCAATGGATATCGATCCGATGCCGTGCCGTGCCCTGGACAATGCGGCCTGCCCGCGTAGCATGGGTGGATGCAGTGTTCACAGGCCCGTGCGGGTGACCCCGCCTATCTCGACGGTCAGTTCCTCGTGGCGATGCCGGGCATGACGGATTCGCGCTTCGCCCGGTCGGTGATCTATCTGTGCGCGCACTCCGCCGATGGGGCGATGGGGATCATCCTCAACAAAGCCGTCTCTGACCTGAACATGCCCGATCTGCTGATTCAGCTCGACATCGCGAGCGAGACCGACGCGATCCGGCTGCGCGAGCGCGTAGGTCATATGCCGGTGCTGATGGGCGGTCCGGTGGACGCGAAGCGCGGCTTCGTGCTCCACACCGACGACTTCCACATCGATCAGTCCACGCTGATCATCGACGATGGAATCTGCCTCACGGCGACGGTGGACATCCTCCGGGCGATCGCGGCGGGAGAAGGACCGGCCAGCGCGGTCCTGGCCCTTGGCTATGCCGGCTGGCAGGCGGGCCAGCTGGAGAACGAGATCCTGGCCAACGGCTGGCTGGTCTGCCCAGCCGACCCCGACATGATCTTCCACACCGCCCTCGACGCCAAGTACGATCGCACGCTGCGCAACAACGGCATCGACCTGGCGATGCTCTCGGTCAGCGCCGGCCACGGCTGAGGATTCATGGCTATTGATCGGCGAAAGGCATGCTACCTGAATCCGGGTTCATGCCTTCGACCGGCGGTTTGCGTCGCGGGCGCGGCGGGGCCGCCGAGGCGCTCGGTGCCGCGGTGCTGGTGTTGACACCGAGGCGGGTGGCGAGAGCGAGGGCCCGCGCCTCGGTGAAGCGCAGGTTGCAAAACCCGTGCGCGCCCTCGCGGGCATAGGTTCGGCACATCTGCTCGCGATCGGAGGAGAAGGCCGCCTGCTCGGTCACGACGGGGCGGAGTTCCGGACCGCGCAGGCGCTGGCTCATCAGCTTGTAGTTCTCGCGCACTGCACGGTCGGCGCCCCCCCGTGAGGCCTCGAACTCGCCGGCCCGTGGGATGAGTGTCGCGGCGGCCGGTCCCCAGAGGCCGGTCGGTGTCGTCGCACAATCGGCTGCCGCGAAGGTGCAAACGGGACCGGAGAGCGACTGCACCAGAACGGCCCCCTCGAGCACATCGAGTCTCAGGGGACACTCGCCCCCCGAAACCTCGAACCGGCCTACGCCCTCGGGTCGCCCTTCCGACGAGAGAGGCAGCGGCGAGCCGGCGTTCAGCGGCACCTTGCAGGTCTCCACCGGCTGCGAAATCTTGTTCCCCGGCAGCACGATGCGCGCCGTGGCTCCAGTGCCCGCGCGCTCCAGCTTCAGGCTGCCGTTGAGCCCGTTGAGAAGCAATTCCTGCCCCATCACGTTGTCCTCGGACGGAGCCTTCAGAACAACGGGCTGTCGCGGAACCGGTGGCGCCCTGGGCGCCTCGACGGTGGACGGCGGGGCGGCGTCAATCGGCGCACCTGGCACCTGAGCGGGCGGAGCGCTAGGAACCCCACGCGGTGGCACGGGCGGCCTGGCCGCCCGCCCGATCCCGAACAATTCCTCGAAAAACGATTGCGCACAGGCCGGGTGCGGGACTGATGCCAGCACTGGCAGGAGAAGGAGTACGCGGATCAGACGCATCGAGACTTTCGGGCCCATTTCCGTGGAGGCGGCGGGATGCGCAGCCAAGCACGTTCACACACGACTTACCATGTGCGAACCAACCTGCCACGGCGGCGATGGTGGTTATCATCGATCAGGCTTCGGTGAGCGATGCCAGCTCCATGGGCAAGCGAACGGCCCTTAGGACGTCCGAAGGTCGCCCGAAGCCCAGGCCGATGAAGGGGATAACGCAGATCGAACGGTTCCGATGCACCTCGTCGCGGTGCATCGCCTTGCGGCGTCGCGACACCCTTCTTATATCGGCCGAGACGCGGGATTAAGACCCGGCTCTGCACCGTTCCGGGGTGCGAACCGGTGCCCAAACCCGTTCTCACACAATCAGTTTTGTACAGCCATGGGCCGAGCTGCTTCGGGGCTCGGCGGTCTGCTTGACCAAACGACAACAGAGGGATCCCACCATGGGTAAGGTAATCGGTATCGACCTCGGCACCACCAATTCCTGCGTGGCCGTCATGGAAGGCACGCAGCCCAAGGTCGTCGAGAATTCGGAAGGCGCGCGCACCACGCCGTCCATCGTCGCGTTCACCGACGAAGGCGAGCGTCTCGTCGGCCAGCCGGCCAAGCGTCAGGCGGTCACGAACCCAGAGCGCACCTTCTTCGCGATCAAGCGTCTCGTCGGTCGCACCTACGACGATCCGATGACGCAGAAGGACAAGGGTCTCGTCCCCTACAAGATCGTCCGTGGCGACAACGGCGATGCCTGGGTCGAGGCTGACGGTAAGAAATATTCCCCCTCCCAGATCTCCGCCTTCACTCTGCAGAAGATGAAGGAGACGGCCGAGGCGCATCTCGGCCAGCCGGTGACGCAGGCGGTCATCACGGTACCCGCCTACTTCAATGACGCTCAGCGCCAAGCAACCAAGGATGCCGGCAAGATCGCCGGCCTCGAAGTGCTGCGCATCATCAACGAGCCGACCGCGGCCGCGCTCGCCTATGGCCTCGACAAGAAGAAGGCCGGCACCATCGCGGTCTACGACCTCGGCGGCGGCACCTTCGACGTCTCGATCCTCGAGATCGGCGACGGCGTGTTCGAGGTGAAGTCCACCAATGGCGACACCTTCCTCGGCGGCGAGGACTTCGACAACCGCGTGGTCGAGTACCTGACGAGCGAGTTCAAGCGCGAGCAGGGTATCGACCTGACGAAGGACAAGCTTGCTCTCCAGCGCCTCAAAGAGGCCGCTGAGAAGGCAAAGATCGAGCTGTCCTCGGCGACGCAGACCGAGATTAACCTGCCGTACATCACGGCCGATGCAACGGGCCCGAAGCATCTCGCGCTCAAGCTCAGCCGTGCCAAGTTCGAATCCCTGGTGGACGATCTGGTTCAGCGCACGATCGAGCCTTGCCGCAAGGCGCTCAAGGACGCCGGCGTCTCGGCTTCCGAGATCGATGAGGTGGTTCTGGTCGGCGGCATGATCCGCATGCCGAAGATCCAGGAAGTCGTGAAGTCCTTCTTCGGCAAGGAGCCCCACAAGGGCGTCAACCCGGATGAGGTCGTTGCCATCGGCGCAGCGGTCCAGGCCGGCGTGCTCCAGGGCGACGTCAAGGACGTACTGCTCCTCGACGTGACCCCGCTCTCGCTCGGCATCGAGACGCTGGGCGGCGTATTCACCCGGCTGATCGATCGCAACACCACGATCCCGACGAAGAAGTCCCAGACCTTCTCGACGGCGGAAGACAACCAGAACGCGGTCACCATCCGGGTCTTCCAGGGTGAGCGCGAAATGGCGGCCGACAACAAGCTGCTCGGTCAATTCGACCTAATGGGCATTCCGCCGGCCCCGCGAGGCATGCCGCAGATCGAGGTGACTTTCGACATCGACGCCAACGGTATCGTGAACGTGACGGCCAAGGACAAGGCGACGAACAAGGAGCACCAGATCCGCATCCAGGCTTCCGGCGGCTTGTCGGATGCCGACATCGAGCGGATGGTCAAGGACGCCGAGGCGAATGCCGAGGCGGACAAGAAGCGGCGTGATCTCGTCGAGGTGAAGAACCAGGGCGAAAGCCTGATCCACGCCACTGAGAAGTCGGTCAAGGAGTACGGTGACAAGGTCTCGGCCGACGACAAGGGCGCCATCGAGACCGCGATCACGGCACTCCGCACGGCCCTTGACGGAGACGACGTGGAGGTCATCAAGGCACGCACTACTGACGTGATGCAGGCCTCGATGAAGCTCGGTGAGGCGATGTACGCCGCCAATCAGGCCGGTGAGGCGGGCGCCGAAGCCGGTGCTGGCGAGGCGAAGAAGGACGATGTTATCGACGCCGATTTCCAGGAAGTCGATGACAAGGACCAGAAGAAGCGGGCATAACGCCTGCATCTGAGGACGGGGCCGGAGCGATCCGGCCCCGTGCTATGTCCGGCTGGCGCCATGGGCGGAGCCGAGCGGGTATCAAGAGCACCGCGTGTGACGAGGACGGCGCGATCTCGTCGGATCGGCGCGCCGGTGGACTTTGAGGACGGGAATGTCGAAGCGGGACTATTACGAGATCCTGGGCGTCTCCAAGACCGCGACCGACGGCGAGATGAAAGTCGCCTTCCGCAAGCTCGCCATGACCTACCACCCCGATCGGAATCCGGGGAATGCGGAGGCGGAGCTCAAGTTCAAGGAAATCAACGAGGCCTATCAGTGCCTCTCAGACGGACAGAAGCGCGCCGCCTACGACCGCTTCGGCCACGCCGCCTTCCAGCAGGGTGGCGCCGGCGGCCCCGGATTCGGCAACGAGTTCGGCGACTTCATGTCGGACATCTTCGACAACTTCTTCGGCGACGGTCGGGCCGGCGCTGCTCCCGGGCGCGGCGGGACACGTGGAGGCCCGACCCGCGAGCGCGGCGCGGACCTGCGCTACAATCTCGAGATCTCCCTGGAAGAGGCCTTCAGTGGCAAGGCCGAGACCATCAAGATGGCCACCTCGGTCACCTGCGAGGTCTGCTCGGGCTCGGGAGCCAAGGCCGGATCCAAGCCGCGTCCATGCCAGACCTGTGGCGGCTACGGCCGCGTCCGCGCGGCGCAAGGCTTCTTCGCGATCGAGCGAACCTGTCCGAACTGCCACGGTCGTGGTGAAATGATCGACGATCCCTGTGGCGCCTGCAGCGGCGCGGGCCGGGTGACGCGCGAGCGCACCTTGTCGATTAACGTTCCGGCCGGTGTCGATGATGGCCTGCGCATTCGCTTGGCTGGGGAGGGCGAGACGGGCCTCCGCGGAGGCCCGGCGGGAGATCTCTACGTCTTCCTCTCGATCAAGCCGCACGAGTTCTTCCAGCGCGACGGGGCCGATCTGTTCTGCCGCGTCCCGATCTCGATGGTGACCGCGGCGCTATCGGGCGAGATCACCGTGCCGGTCATCGACGGCTCGCAGACCCAGGTCCGCATCCCCGCTGGGACCCAGACCGCGAAGCAGTTCCGCATCAAGGGGAAGGGCATGCCGGTGCTGCGCTCGCGTGATGTGGGCGACCTCTACATCCAGGTCTTCGTCGAGACTCCGCAGAACCTCTCGAAGCGCCAGCGCGAACTGCTTCAGGAGTTCGATCAGTCGGCCTCTGACGAGAACCACCCAGAGAGCGCGGGCTTCTTCTCCAAGGTCAAGGACTTCTTCGATGGGCTCGGTGGAGCGGCCAGGACGTAGACTTGCAATATCCTGCGGATCAAAATTCGTTCGGCCACGGTTATCGCATGTGGCGGTCTGGCACCGCTTGCGCGATCCTTGTGAGCGCTGGGGCGTGTTCGAGTGTTGCAAGCTTGACTGCCGGAGAGCTTCGTCGTCTAGCCTTTCCTTCCCAACCCGTGATCTGAGGACATAGGGTCTTGCCGCCGCTACGCCGCTCCAGCGCAAAAGCCGACCTCGCCTCCGGTGCCAGCCGTACGAAGCGGGACCCGCTGGAGGACGAGGCTCGCTTCCTGCGTTCTTGGTTCGAGCGGCCCCTCGTTACAGGGGCCGTAACGCCGTCGGGCAAGATGCTTGCCCGCACGATGGCTTCCTATGTCGATCCGCGCGTCGGTGGACCCGTGATTGAACTCGGTCCTGGGACTGGCCCCGTCACCGAGGCCTTGATCCGTCGCGGCATTGAGCAGGAGCGTTTGATCCTGGTCGAGTACAATCCCGACTTCTGCAAGCTGCTGCAGAAACGCTTTCCCCGAGCCACCATCCTGCGGGGCGACGCCTACAACATTCGCGAGACCTTCGGCGCGATGCTGACGGAGAAGGCGGCGGCAATCGTCTCGAGTCTGCCGCTGTTCACGAAGCCGCTGGAACAGCGCCTCGATCTCCTGAACGCTGCCCACGAGATGATGCATCCGAGCGCGCCCTTCGTGCAATTCACCTACGCCGTAGTTCCGCCGATCCCAGCACGTTGCGATGCCGGCACCTATACCGCCAGCCGCTCGAACCGGGTCTGGCTCAACCTGCCGCCGGCCCGCGTCTGGGTCTATCGGCGGCCATAAGCGCAACAGGGCTTTCCCGAACGCAGGCTGAAGGACGCCATCAGGCCCGGTTCAGTGCTGCCCTCCTATTCATGATCCGAGGGGTGCCATTCGCCTTCGCGATCGCAACAGGAGTTTCACGATGCCCACTTCACGCCCAGCCTCCTATCGGGGACTGAAGGCCCTGTTCGTCGCGATGAGCCTCGCCGGCGGTTTCGCAGCGACCACGGCGCAGTCCGCGCCCCTGGCCGCGCCCCTCCATGGCGATCCGCAGAGCGTCGTCACATCTGTCCAGTATTGGGGTGGCCACCGCGACTGGGGCCATCACCGGCACCATCATCACGATCACGGCTATGGCCACCATCGCCGCCATCACGGCTGGGGTCACCGCCATCACGGCTGGGATCATCACCGTGGCTGGGACCGGCACCACCATCACCACCATCATCACCGTGGACACGGCCGCTACGACTACTGAGCGCCACGGTCGTGGCGCTCGGGGCTCGGGGCTCGGGGCTCGGGGCTCGGCGCACGAGCTCAGCATGAGCCTATCCCGTAATCCGCTCCAGGATTGCGGGTCCTGGCCCGGACGGCGCCGGCGCAATGCGATACGCAGACCGCAGGATGGCTTCGGCACGCTCGGCCGTCTGGATATCCCGGGCATGGATCGTCGCGAGCGGCTGACCGCGGGCTATCCTGGCACCCACGCGCGGTAGATCGGTGAGGCCGACGCGCGGATCGATGTCGTCCTGCGGCCGGGTCCGCCCCCCGCCGAGCTCGATCACCGCGATGCCCAAGTCCCGCGCCGCGACGGAGGCGACGAAGCCGTCCGCTTCCGCCAGAACCGTCCGCACCACCGGCGACGGCGGCAGGTGAGCCCCCGTCCGTTCGACGAAATCGACCGGTCCTCCGAGCCCAGCGACCATCCGGGCGAAGATCTCGACCGCGCGTCCCGAATTCAAAGCCTCCTCCAGTCGCGCGGAGGCTTCGGCGAGGTCGCGGCTGAGACCGCCCACCACCAGCATCTCGGCGGCAAGCGCCAGCGTGACCGCGTGGAAGGCCGGCTCGCGGGCGCGGCCCGTCAGATAGTCGAGGGTGTAGGTAACCTCCAAGGCGTTTCCGGCGGCCGAGGCGAGGGGCGAATCCATGTCGGTGATCAGCGCCACCGTGCGCAGGCCCGCCCCGCCCGCGACATCGACGATGCTGCGCGCGAGGCCCTGGGCCTGCGCACGCTCGGCCATGAACGCTCCGGAGCCCGTCTTCACATCCATCACGAGTCCATCGAGGCCGGCGGCGAGCTTCTTCGACAGGATGGAGGCGGTGATCAGATCGAGGGACTCGACCGTTCCGGTCACGTCGCGGATGGCGTAGAGACGCCGATCCGCCGGCGCGAGGTCCGCCGTCTGCCCGATGATGGCGCACCCGACCTCCGCAGTGACCCGCCGGAAGCGGTCGAGACCCGGCATCGCGTCGTAGCCGGGGATACTCGCAAGCTTGTCGAGCGTGCCGCCGGTATGCCCGAGGCCGCGTCCCGAGATCATCGGCACGTAGCCACCGCAGGCCGCGACCATGGGCGCGAGCGCGAGACTGACGGCATCGCCGACCCCGCCTGACGAGTGCTTGTCGAGGACGGGCCCGGACAGGTCCCACCTCAGGACGGTGCCGGACTCGGTCATCGCCCGGGTCAGCGCCACGCGTTCCGACCGCGACAGACCTCGGAAATAGACCGCCATGGCGAAGGCGGCGGCCTGGCCCTCGGTGACCCGTCCCTCCGTCAGGCCGAGGACAAAGCCCGCGATCTCGTCGGGCGGGATCTCCCCTCCGTCGCGCTTGGCGCGGATGACTTCCTGAGGCAGCCTCATGGGGCGGCTTCGGCGGAGGCCGCGACCAGGGCCGCGTGCAGGCTGCTGGCGCCGAGGCGGAAGGTCCGGGGCGAGATCCAGTCCGGTCCCATGATCCGGTCCGCGAGGGCGAGGTAGGTTGCGGCATCGGCCACGCTGCGCAGGCCGCCCGAGACCTTGAGGCCGACGGGATGCCCCGCGGCGTGGTCCCGGATGGCGAGGAGCATCGCCTCGGCGGCCGCCGGGGTGGCGGAGAGCGGGCTCTTACCCGTGGAGGTCTTGATGAAATCCGCCCCCGCCTCGATGGCGAGGCGGCTCGCGGCGGTAATCGCCTCCGGGGCCGCCAGCGTGCCTGTCTCCAGGATGACCTTGAGCAGCCGACCGGCGTCGCAGACGTCTCGGACCGCGGCGAGCATGGCCTGCGACGGGCCGGTCTTGCCGGCCAGGAAGCTGCGATAGGGCAGGACGAGATCGATCTCGTGGGCACCGTCGGCGAGCGCCTCCGTCGTATCCTCGACGGCCCGTTCGATGTCGTCGCCGCCGGCCGGGAAGTTGATGACGGTGGCGACGCGCACTGGCGAGCCGGCGAGCAGCCGGGCGGCGCGGCTCACGTAATGCGGCCAGACGCAGACGGCGGCGACCGCGCTGGCCCGTGCGTCGTGGCAGAGCGTGTCGATGGCGCTTTCGGAGCAGGAATCGCCGAGGTCGGTGAGGTCGAGAAGGGGCAGGGCGCGCCCGGCGATGGAGGCGGCGTCGGTCATCGGGGAGCACTCGTGGACAGGCGGGCGACGAAGGCGGCGACGAGGCGGGCGAGATCGTCGCCGGCCCGGGCCGCGGCGGCCTTGGTCTCCGCGTGGTGGGGATCGCCGTCGCCGATGCCGGCGCCGAGGTTGGTCACCACCGAGAGGGCGGCGACGGGCAGGCCGTAGAAGCGGGCGAGGATGACTTCGGGGACCGTCGACATGCCGACGAGGTCGGCCCCGAGATGGCCGGCCATGCGGACCTCCGCCGGAGTCTCGAAGCTCGGGCCGGAGAACCAGGCATAGACCCCCTGGTGCAGGGCGATGCCGGATTCGCGTGCGGCTTCAAGGAGATGGGCGCGAAGGCCGGCATCGTAGGCCCCGACCATGGGCACGAAGCGGGCGTCGCCGGCCTCGCCGATCAGGGGGTTGAGGCCGGAGAGGTTGATGTGGTCGGTGAGCGCCACGAGGCTTCCGGGACCGACCGCCGGCCGCAGGGAGCCGGAGGCGTTGGTCAGGAGAAGCGCTTCTGCGCCAAGGACTTGGGCGACGCCGAGGGGCACCCGCATGACGGCGGCGTCGCCCGTCTCGTAGGCGTGGGCGCGCCCCTCGAAGACGAGGACCCGGCGCCCCGCGAGCCGCCCGGCATGGAGGCGGCCGCCATGACCGCTCACGCGCGGGGCCGGAAACCCCGGAATCTGCGCGTAGGATACCGAGAGGGTCGCGTCGAGGTCGCGCACGATTCCGCCGAGACCCGTCCCGGTGACGATGGCGCAGGCGAACGGTCCGCCCAACCCTTGCGCGCGCAGCAGGCCGGCGGCGGCCTGGACGCCCGGCTCCGGCTCACGCATGGGACACCAGGTTGTCCGGGCCGAAGGAATCGGGCAGCAGCGCCCCGACGGTGAAGGCGGCGCGGATGGCCGCCTCGTCGGCGACGTGGACCCGGACATCGGGCCCGGCGAATTCCCGGATGCGCTGGCGGCAGGCGCCGCAGGGGGTCACGAGGCCGGGACCCGGACCGAGGACCAGCATCGCGGCGATCCGGCGCCCGCCCGCCGCCACCATGGCGGCGATGGCGCCGGCCTCGGCGCAGGTCCCCACCGGATAGGCCGCGTTCTCGACGTTGCAGCCGGCATGGACGGCGCCCAATTCGTCGCGGAGCGCCGCGCCGACGGGAAAGCGCGAGTAGGGCGCATAGGCCCGCGCCTGCGCCGCGCGGGCGGCCTCGAACAGGCGGGACAGGTCCGGGCTCATCGGGGCGGAACGTTGCGCGGCATCGCCCGACTTAGGCACCAAGTGGGGGGCCTGTCGAGGGCCGGGTTCCGTCGCGGACATCCGCATCGACAGGGCGCGACCCGGCTCCTATGACGGAGCGGACAGGAGCCCGGAAGGCAGACGATCATGTTGGGACGTTTCGAGCGCGGAGCCTCCGGCGAGGCGGTGGTGGAGTACGGCGACGGCACCATGCGGGTGATCAAGCCCGGCAGCTTCGTGCGCTGCGCCGTGACGGGCGAAGCGATCGCCCTCGACGCCCTGCGCTACTGGAGCGCGACCCTGCAGGAGGCCTATGCCAGCCCCGAGGCGGTGATGAAGCGCCTCGCCGAGACCGGACGGCCGGGCTAGGATTTCTCGCGGATGATAGGAAAGCGAGCGGAGCGGTTCGTGATCCTTCGTTCTCGCAGAGCCTTCTGCGGGTGGGGCCGTATGTGCAGGCCGACCTTTACGACCGGGCCGGGTGGAAACGAGAGCCTTCGATTCGGGGCTGACGGTCCGGAGCCGGACGTTCGGCAAGCCTTCGCCCTGTCGCGAGCTTGCGCGTGACCCGGTGAGCGGGTCCGAGACAGGCGAACCGGACGGCAGCGACGGCTGCCGAGCGTCCTGAGACCCCCGATCCGGCCGATCGGCCGATCCTGACTTAGGACGGCTGCTCCTCGCCGACATGCTCTTCCTCGTCGGTCAGGTCGGGCTTTTCATCGGCATCGTCTCCGACCAACTCGTCGAGTTCGTCGATGAGGTCGTTCACCTGATCTTCGGTGGCGACGATCCGGAAGATCTCCCCATCCGAGGCTTCGAACGTCAATCGATAACCGCCCTCCGTCTCATCGGTCAGGACGCGAGCGAGCTTCTTCGTCGGTGCCATGCGGATTCCATTTCTCTGGACATCGCGTCACCGCAGGATCGCGCCGTGCAACCCGGCGCGGCGATGAGCGGATGGGTTCGGTATGAGTCAGATCAGGTCGGAAAAGACGCGATCGGACCACGCCGCCGATGCGGCGGGACGAGGCGGTGCGTGCTGCGGCTCGGCGCGCGCGGGCTTTACACCCCTCGGGCCGGGAGTCGTTTTCGCTTGCCGCTTGGGCTTCTGAGGGCCACCAACCGCGTCGTGTTCGAACAGGAGGCACGCTCCGTCCTCGTCCGAGATCCAGCCGCGATCCGCCCAGCCGATGAAGCGGCCATCGTAAGCGTAGACCTTATCGTCCTCGATGAAGGCTGCGGCTTTGCCGTTCCAGAGATAAAGCGAGTGTCCGTCGTGGCAGAAGACCGCCTCGCCGCCGGCTCTGTCAAAGAATTCGATCATGGATGGCTCAAGCCCCGATCTCGCTGTTGTGCAACGTGCGAAGGTCGACGTAGCTCATGGTCTCACTGCTCCAAGTCGGTCCGTCACAATCGTGCAGCCTCTTGGCGAGTGGCTTGTGCTTGTCGCCTTGATAGAAGCCCATGACGACGGTCTGGCCATCGGTGTCGTCGCGCTCGATCCGGTAGGCCGGCTGGGCGCCTGACCCAAGCCGGCTGAGACGAACGCGCAGCGTCGGATTGCGGGCCTGATCGGGGACCATGTTGAGGTAGACGCCTTTCAGATAATCGAGGCGGTCCGCTCTCCGTCCAGCGAGATCCGCGATCGAGACGTTCTGGGCGAGCATGTTGGGCTGAGTCATGAGGGATCTGCTTTCCGATGGATTCGAGGGGAAGGGGTCTGGCGGCACGGAGTGACGCCGCCTCATGAGGCGCTGGGGGCTTCCTCGGTGGTGACCTGGAACTTCGTCAGGGTGTTTGCTCCGAAGGTCAGCGTGAGGGGCACGTCGGCGGCGTCCCGGCCGTAGGAGATCAAGATGCGGCCGACCCGAGAGGCGTTGTTGCGCGGGTCGAACGAGTGCCAGCGGCCATCGAGATAGACCTCCATCCACGCCGCGAAATCGCCCGGTGCGTGGGGCAGCGGGAGTCCGATGTCGCTGACGTAGCCGTTGCAGTAGCGGGTCGGGATGTTGAGGCATCGGCAGAACGCGATGGCGAGGTGCGCGTAGTCGCGGCACACGCCCTGCTGTTCCTCGAACACGTCGAACGCGGTTCGTGTCGGCCGGGCATGTTCATAGCCGAACGTGATCCGATCATGGACGTAGTCGCAGATCGCCTGAACCCGGCTCCAGCCGGCGGGAAGATGTCCGAACAGGTCCCAGGCGATCTGCGAAAGCCGGTCGGTCTCGCAGTAGCGGCTGCCCAGCAGGAACAGGAGGCTGTCGGTCGGGAGCTTCGCGATCGGCGTCTCGGTGGCAGCGGGCACGGGCCGGTCGCCGCTGCCCTCGTCGCGCACGATCGTCTCGGTCTTCAGCGTGAAGGTGCCCGCCGGGGCCGTCATCCGCTGGCACCAGTTCCCATAACTGTCGCGGTAGCCCTCCAGCGGCACGGAGGGGCTGGTCACGAGGTGATCCGGACGCTCCAGGTCCGAGATCCGCGACGCGTGGACATTGAGCATCGCGATGACCGGCGTGGGCTGCGAAAAGCTGTAGGTCATCTCGCAGCCGACTAGGATGCGCATGGGCTCTCTCCAAAGAAGGAACGCCCGGGCCGTGAGCCCGAGCTCGATCGTCGACGGGCAACGGAGGACGTGGCTTGTGTCAGTGGAGGGTCGGCAGCGGTTCCAAGAACGCGCGCATGCCACCACCTTCCTCGACGGCATCGGTGAAAGCCTCGAGCGCGTCTTCGTCGGAGGCGAAGGTGGTGCTCCAGACGGTCGACCAACCTGTCTGATCGATGACTTCGAGGGTCCACGGATCCTGGGTATCCGCGAAGCGATAGACGTTCACCGTCACGGTGACGCCGTCCTGGGTCGCCCGACCCGTCAGGTCCGAGAATTCCATATCGGGCTTCTCGCTGGTCATGGGGTGTCTCTCTCGAACGACGAGTTCACCGCAGGAACCTGGAGGTGTCCCTATCTCATGAGCCGGATGGCCAGTCCTAGCAGAGTTCTCGAAGGAAAGGTTCGAAAATCTCAAAATCAACGCGCGATGGGCGCGCCGGGATTTTCGAACAGCGAAATCTTCGGACTCACAATTATGGAAATTAGGATGGTCACGAGCGAAGAAATTGCCTCTCTCGAACTTCCACCCGGGGCGCACACTCGGAATGGTGGGCTCTGAGCGGCCGGGACCGCGCGCCTCTTCGTTCCATCGGAGCGCCGCTGCCGAGAGAGAGGAAGCATGACGCGAAAAAAGGGTCGCGCTTCGGCTTGTGGCGGACCCGTCATCGCGATTCTGCGGGCGCACGGGACTCGGGTGCCGCCCCTCGCTGCATGAGCGGAGCTGAATGCGGGCAGACGCGCTTCGATCTTGACCGATCGGGCCGCCTGATCTTCCGACGGCCGCCGGAATTCAGTATTTCGTCCTCCGCGGAAAGCCCGCTCATCACCCTTTTGCGATCTATGCCTCCTCCGAGGCTTTCACCCCGAGCGGACCTGGCGCATCCCACTATCCCGGTGTCGCTCCCAGCAGGCTCCGCAACTGCACCCGCAGCGGGCCGTCGTCGGCGAAGGCGAGGGTGACAGGCAGGACCGCGACGCGGGCGGCGAAGGGGGCGGTGAGGCGGACATGGTCCTTCTCGGTGGTGACGAGGTCGGCGCCGAGGCGCGCCGCCTCGGCCGCGAGGGAGGCCTCGTCCGCGGCGTCGTAGGCGTGGTGATCGGGATAGGCGCGGCGGCCGGCGATCGTCGCGCCGGCCTCTTCGAGGCTCGCGAAGAATTTTTCCGGGCGGCCGATGCCCGCGAAGGCGAGGACGCGGCGGCCCGTGAGATCGGCGCCGGGGACCAGGCGGGCGCGGTGGACGGGCAGGCCGCGGGCCTGCGCCGCCTCCGCCACGGCCGCGCCGCGCGGTCCGGTCCCGATCAGCACCAGGCCGTGGACGTGGCGCCATTGCCGGGCGAGGGGCACCCGCAGGGGGCCGGCCGGGAAGGGCCGCCCGTTGCCGAGCCCGGCGCCGGCATCGACCACGGCCAGCGACAGCGTCTTGGCGAGGCTCGGGTTCTGCAGGCCGTCATCCATGACGATGACGTCGGCGCCTTCGTGGACGCAGAGGGCGGCGCCGGCCGGGCGGTCGCGGGCGAGGATGGTCGGCGCGGCCCGGGCCAGCAGCCGGGGCTCGTCGCCGGTCTCCTCCGCCGTCTGGCTCGACGGATCGACCCGGACCGGCCCGGCGAGGCGCCCGCCATAGCCGCGGGTCAGGAAGGCCGGGTTGGCGCCGAGCGCCCGCAGCCGGGCGGCCAGCGCCAGGGCGGTCGGGGTCTTGCCGGCCCCGCCCAGGGTGAAGTTGCCGACGCAGAGGACGGGGCAGGGGGCTTCGGCCCCGGGGCGGTCCATGCGCGCGGCGGTGTGCCGGCCGTAGAGGGCCCCGAGCGGCGCGAGCAGGCGAGCGGCGGGGTGGCCGGGCGCCGCGTCCCAGAAGGCGGGGGGGCGCATCAGCCGGCGCTCACGAGGCCGCCATGGCCTTCAGGGTCATCTGGGCGATGAAGGGATCGAGCACTTCCAGGGTGCGGGCGACGGCGCCCTCGAACGGCCGGAGCGCCTCCGCCCCCGCCCGGTTCATCGCCTCGATGCGGGGGCGGTCGCCGAGGAGGCCGTCGAGGGTCGCCGACAGGGCGTCGGCATCGGCCACCGCCAGGGCGCCGCCGGCCCCGTCGAGGGCGCCGTAGACCTGGGTGAAGTTGTGGACGTGCGGGCCGTGCAGCACCGCGGCCCGCAGGCGCGTCGGCTCGATCGGGTTCTGGCCGCCATGGGGCACCAGGGAGCCGCCGAGATAGACGATGCGGCTGAGGCGGTAGAACAGGCCGAGCTCGCCCAGGGTGTCGGCGACGTAGAGGTCGATGCCGCCATGGGGTCGGCCGCCCTGCGAGCGCCGGGCGCTCGTCAGGCCCTCGGCCCCGGCGCAGGCGGCGACGTCGCCGCCGCGATGGGGGTGGCGCGGCACGACGATGGTGAGGAGCCGGGGCCAGCGCGCCCGCAGGCGGGCATGGGCGCGGGCGGCCATGGCGTCCTCGCCCGGATGGGTGCTGGCCGCGACCCAGACGGGCCGGTCGCCGATGAGGTCGCGCAGGTGGGCGAGCTGCTGACCGTCCGCCGGCGGCACCTCGGAATCGTACTTGAGGTTCCCCGAAATGCTGACGCGGGGCGCACCGAGGCGGCGGAAGCGATCGGCATCCGCGTCGGTCTGGGTCAGGCAGATCGCGATGCGGGCGAGGAGGGCCTCGGCGGTGCGCGGCGTCCGCGCCCAGCCCTTCGCCGAGCGCTCCGACATCCGCCCGTTGACGAGGAGGAGCGGGATGCCGCGCCGGTGCAGGCCCAGGATCGTGTTCGGCCAGATCTCGGATTCGGCGACGAGGGCGAGGTCGGGGCGCCAATGGTCGAGAAAGCGGTCGACCCAGCGCGGCGCGTCGAGGGGCACATATTGGTGCACGGCCCCGGCCGGCAGGCGCCGCCCGATCAGGTCGGCCGCGCTGCGGGTGCCGGTGGTCACCAGCACCGAGAAGCCGCGGGCGATCATGCCATCGACGAGGCCGACCAAGGACAGGACCTCGCCGACGCTCGCCCCGTGCATCCAGACGAGGCGCCCGAGAGGCCGGGCCCGGCCGGGCAGCCCGCGCCGCTCGGCCAGGCGCCCGGGATCCTCCTTGCCCCGGCGCGCGCGCCAAGCGAGGAGGCCCGCCACCGCCGGTTCGCCGAGATAGAGCCCGGAGCGATAGGCCCGCAGGATCGCCGTCAGGGGCGGGGCCTTCGGCATCGCCTTCATGCCGGCTCCCCGACGCCGGGGCCGGCCCCGACCCGGTCGGGATGGGTGACGCGGTCGTGGGGGCCGACCCGGTCGGGCCGGCCGACCAGGGTGTAGGCCCGGTCGTGGACGCGGTTCATCTCGGCCTCCAGCCGCAGGCGCAGGGCCTCGAGGGCGTCCGGCTCGATCTCCCGCGGCACGGAAATCGGCTCGCCGAACACCATCGCCCCCCGTCCGAAGGGCAGGCCGAGGCAGGCCCGGTCCCAGCTGTCGAAGCGCCAGTGCCGGCTCGTCACCACCGCCACGGGGATGATCGGCCGGCCGGAGAAGCGCGCCAGGGTGAGGATGCCGGCATCGGCCCGGCGCGAGACCTTCGGCACGTCGGCGCTGAAGGCCACCGACTCGCCGTCCTTCAGGGCCCGCAGCATGGCGCGCAGGCCCTCGGCCCCGCCCTTCGCCTTGGCGTCCCGCAGGGCGCGGCCGCGGGCGCCGGAGGCCCGGATGACCCGCACGCCCATCCGGGTGAGCGCGATGGTGTTGATGTTGCCGTCGGGCGAGCGCGAGATGATCGTGGCGATCCGGTCGTGCGGCCGGCGCATGAACGAGATCATCGTGTGCTGGCCGTGCCACATGCCGGCGATGAAGGGGCTGAGCCCGTCGAGCCAGGCATCCGGCGCGGCCGGCTCCATCGTGAAGCGGTTGGTGCGCCGCACGAGCCGGAGGTAGCCGCCGGCGAGGATGCCGAGGGCCTGCTGGACCGCGGGCGCGCGGCCGATGCGTTTGACGAGGCTCATCACTTCGCTTTCGCGTCGCCGGCGCACCGGCGATGCCTTCGGGGAGGGGATGTCCACGGGGCCGGCCCGCTCGGCGCATGCGGGCGGACCGGGCGGGAAGCGGGCTGTCTAGCTCCGATCCCGCGGCCGGCGCAACGGCGTCCGGGGGGCTCGATCCGCCGTTTCGGAGACAGAAACCCGCCTTTGGCGCTTGTTTAGATCCATTCCAAGTTATAGATTGGAATCAATCCAAACAGTTCTCGGGCCGCGAAAGGGCGCTCACGATGCTGATCTCTCCCGTCCAGGGCGCGCCGGATCCGGTCGCCGCCATCGAGGCCGGCGCGGCCGAGGCGCACCGCGCCTTCGTCCTGCGCTACGTGCAGCCGGGCCTCGCCGGGCTCATCGACGGCTCGGTCTCGACCCTGGCGCCGATCTTCGCGGCGGCCTTCGCCACCCACAGCAACGGCGCCACCTTCCTGGTGGGGCTCGCCGCCTCCATCGGGGCGGGGATCAGCATGGGCTTCACCGAGGCGCTCTCGGACGACGGGCAGATCACCGGGCGCGGAACGCCCTGGATGCGCGGCCTGGTCTGCGGGGTGATGACCACGGTGGGCGGCCTCGGCCACACGCTGCCCTACGCGATCCCGTCGAGCTGGCCGAACGCCTTCGGCATCGCGACGGCCCTGGCGATCCTGGTGGTCATCGTCGAGCTGCTGGTGATCGCGGCGATCCGCACCCGCTACATGGCGACGCCCTTCTGGCGCGCGGCGCTGCAGGTCGTCCTCGGCGGCGCCCTGGTGCTGCTGGCCGGAATCGCCATCGGCAGCGCCTGAGGCGGCCGCACGGATTCGCGCCCCGAGGGTTGACCCCCGGGGCCGGATGGGGCGATGCGGAGCCCGAAATCCCGATCATCGACCATCCACCGGGGGATGATGTTCCGCCTCGCCCACCTGACCGATCCCCATGTGGGACCGCTGACGCGACCGCGCCTGCGCCAGCTCCTCAGCAAGCGCGCCACGGGCTACGTGAACTGGCAGCGCGGCCGCAAGGACGCCCACGACATGGAGGTGCTGGCCGCCCTGGTCGCCGATCTCCAGGCCCAGGGGCACGACCACATCGCCTGCACGGGCGACCTCTGCAACATCGGCCTGCCGAGCGAATGGTCGACCGCGAAGGTGTTCCTCGAAGCCCTCGGGGCGCCGGATGCCGTCAGCTTCGTGCCGGGCAACCACGACGCCTACGTGCGCGGCTCCCTCGAAGGCCTTCTCCTGGCCTGCGGCGCCTGGACGGCGGGGGACGACGGCATCCACGGGCACTTCCCGTACCTTCGCCGGCGCGGGCCGGTGGCGCTGATCGGTCTGTCCTCGGCGATCCCGACCAAGCCCCTGATGGCGAGCGGACGCCTCGGCCCGCAGCAGATCGCCGCGACCGAGGCCCTGCTCCGGACCCTCGGGGCAGAGCCCGAGCCGCCCTTCCGCGTGGTGATGATCCACCATCCCTCGCATCCCGGCGGCACGAGCGCCGGGCGCGAATTGAAGGATGCGGGGGCCTTCACCGCCATGGTCGCCCATGCCGGCGCGGAGCTGATCCTGCACGGCCACAACCACGTCCGCAGCGTCGCGTTCGTGGCGGGACCGGGGGGAGCGTCGATTCCGGTGGTGGGGGCCGCCTCGGCCTCGGCCCGGGGCGATGCCCGGCATCACCGGGCGAGCTACCACCTCTACACGATCACGCGCGGGGCGACGGGCTACGCCGTCGCCGGTATCGAGCGGGGCCTGACCGAGACCGGCATGATCGCGGATCTCGGTGCGCTCGCGCTGGCCCGGTCCTGAGGCGACGCCGCCCGGGCATCGCCTCGGGCATGTGTCAGGCGTCCTCCAGGACCTTCGCCTGGGCGTCGATGCTGGCCTGATAGCGCTCCGCCTGCAGGCGGGTCAGGCCGCTGACCAAGACGGCCTCGCCGCGATAGACCGTATAGGTGCCGTCATGCGTCGGCTTCACGCGAATCACGTTGGACATGGCTGTCACCCTGTCAAAAAAGGTTAGACGCGTTATTATTTTGGCGGAGTTGAAATCTTAACTTCCGGTTCAGACTACGCAAGTCCTCGGCATCCGGAACGGGCACAATTCGATCCCGCGGCGCAGCGGAAAGATTGGCATTCCACGCGTATCCAGAAAAACCGTCAACCTTCTCAACGAATGGCCACGCTTGCACCGCAGCATCGTTTCCGTGGGAGAGCGCGTGGCCCGACGGACCGGTTCGGGCAAGCGGAACGCCGGCGCGGCCATCCGTGCGACGCATCCGGCCCGGCACTGATTCTCGCGCGACGGCCGCTCAGCCGCCGCGGGAGGGCCGGACCGGGCCGCGGCCGAGATTGGCCTGCAGGAAGTCGCTGATCCGGCGCAGGTAGGATTCGAGGCCCCGAACCTCCGCCTCGGCGGCGCGGGCCTGCTGGCGGGCCTCGATCGCGGCCGCATCGGCCTCGCGCTGCGCCATCTCGGCCTCGCGGACCCGCAGCTGGGCCTCGCGCAGGCGGATCTCCAGCTCCATGGCCTGACGCCGCCAGGTCGCCGCCTCGGCGCGGACGCGGTCGAGCTCGCCCTGCTGCTCGACGCGCTCGCGGTGAGTGAGGCGGATCAGGTCGCGGGCCTGGTCCGAGATCGTGTCGACCCGCGCGTGCAGGGCCTGGATCGTCTCCATGCTGTGCTCGACGAGGCGCAGGGTCGTCGCCCCCAGCTCAGAGGCCGGGGTGGCCGCCGCAGGAGGCACCAGGGCCAGGGCCTGACCGAGGGGACGCTCGGGCGCCGCCCGCTCCTCCGCCTCGACCGCCTCCGTCTCGACCGCTTCCGTCTCGACCTCCTGCGCCTCGGCCACGCGCGCGCCGTGGCGCAGGGGCAGCCGGGCGCGCGCGATGGCGACCACGGGCGGCGGGAGAGGGGAGGCGGCGGAGGACAGGACGGCGGAGGGCATGGAAGCGGATTTGGAGGTGGATTCGGAGGCGAGCATGAAGGCGGGGACCCGGACGGGGAAACGGTCGTGACCAACGGTCTCGGGCGGATGCGGGTCCGCGGATCGCGGCTCCGGAGCCCCGCGCGTCGGGAGTGGGCGGCCTGGACCGGGCGGCCTAGACCGACGCGGCCTGGGCCGGGACGGTCTGCGCCGGGACGGGCTCGGCCGAGGCGGTCTCGTCCTGCGACGGGCGGCGGGTGAAGCCGTCCACCACCGCGTCATGCAGGCGGGCCAGCCATTCCTCGGCCTCCTCGGCCCGGCGTTCCGCGAGGTCGGCCCGGGTCTGGGCGGCGGCGACCTGGGCCTCCAGGGCGGTCGCCCGCTCCAGGGCGCGGGCGACCGTGCGCTCCAGCTCCTGCTCCAGCTCGGTGGCGCGCTCCTCGCTGATGCGGATCGCCGCCGTGGCCTCGTGGATGAGGTCGAGGGAGGCGGACCAGTCGCGCTTCCGCCCGATGCCGGCCTCGTTCGGGGAGGCCGGCTGCGGCCCCGGCTCCGGCGCGGCCGGGCCGCGGTGCGGGCTCGGCAGGCTGCGCATCAGCCAGGCCCCGGCGGAGGAGGTCTCTCGGTCGCGAAGGGCGGTCTCGGACATCTGGGCTTTCCTGCGCGGGGTCTGCGCCGCGCCGTCTCTCGATGGGGTGAAGGGGTCGGCGAGGCGGGGTCGGGTCGGGGGCGACCCTACTTCTCGGGCGCGGGCGTGAACGGGCGGACATTGCTCGGCTCGGCCGGGGCCGGGGCCTGGGCCGGCTCGGACCGCGCCGCCTCGTCCGCCGCGAAGCTACGGGCCGAGCGGCGCAGGGCCTCGTGCTGCTTCTGCAGGGCGACCCGGCTCTCGCGGGCGATGTCGAGGGCGCCCTGCGCGAGCTTGCGCTCCGAGCGCTCATGCTGGAGCTCCTCGATCAGGCGATGGTTGACGGTCTCGAAATCGGCGCGCTCCACCTCCTGGCGGTGGACGAGATGGTCGATGCGGTCGGACAGGCTCGAGGCCCGGCCGAGGGCCTGCTCCAGGGCCGCGTCCTTGGCGGCCATGGCCTTGGTCAGCATCTCGCAGCGGTGCTCGAACTCCGAACGGGTCCGCTGCATCTCGAGGAAGCGCTCGTTCTGGCGGGCGAGATCGGCCTGGGCGCTCTCCAGCCGGCGCTCCAGGGTGACGCGCTCGATCGAGGCCTCCTTGAGCCCGCGCTCGGCGGAGCGGCCGGCCTCGTCGCGCTCGCGCAGCTGGGTGCGCAGCTGGGCCAGCATCTGCTCGGTGGCGGCGAGCCGGCTCGTGGCCGCCTCCACCCGCATGGCGAGGCTCGCGCGCTCGGTGCGGTGATTGGCGATCTCGGCCTCGGACTGGGCCTCCGCCTTCCGGGCCGCGGCGATCTCGGCCGCCAGCTGCTGCTCGATCGTGTGCAGGGCGACGCGCCCGGCCTCGGCCTGACCCTCGAATTCCTGGGCGCGGGCGGTGAGTTCGGCGAGCTGCGCCGACTGCGCCTCGCTGAGGTTCTGGAGCCGGAGGTTGTCGCGATCGAGGGCGTGGCGGCTCTCGCGCAGATCCTGCAGCTCGCTGTCCGAGCGCGCGAGCGCCTGGTCGAGGGCCTTGGCCTCGACCCGCAGGGCCTTGCTCTCCCCCTGCAGGGCGCGGCTCTGCTCGGTCTCGGCGAACAGGCGCCGCTCCAGGTTCTCGGCCTGCTGGGTCCTGTCGCGCAGGGCGATCCGCACCTCCTCGGCCGCCGCGTCGCGGGCCTGGAGGCTGGTCTCCAGGTGGTGCAGCTGGATCTTGGAGGCCGCGACGTCGTTCGTCACCGCGGCGAGGCGGCCGGTGGCATCGGCGAGATCGCGCCGCAGCGTGGCGGCATTGCCCTGCTCCATCGCCAGCAGGGTCTCGAGTTCCGCCGTGCGGACCTTGGCCCGCGGCAATTCCTCGGTGATGGCGACGATCGGCACCAGCAGGGCGGAGAAATCCGTCTGGAGCGACTTCAGGTCGTCGAGCCGCTCCGACATCTCGGCGACGCGGAAACGCAGGCTCTCGTTGTGCTGCCCAAGAGAATCCAGTGAAAGGTCTTCGCTCTCCAATGGACGCTCAGACGTCTCGACCTCTTCACCCATGCGGATAAAAGGCACCTCGGGTATTGGAGTACGAGCCGGCGCATCGACCTGATGGGAAGACGTCGCCCTGCTTTCACTTGCGGTGGATTTGCGGAGTGAAAGCCAACTCATTTCTAGGGTCCATCCTCTTCGCGCACGGCCCGCGAGGTGGATTCATCAGGGTTGTAATTTCTTCCGCCTGTCAATCAGGCCACACGGTGCGTGTTGGCAAAATCTTAACGTATGGCTTTTGTGGCGCACGACCATGCGATTGCTGCGAGTGCTACGCTGTGCTTCACCGATGGGAAGATGAACCGTCGCACTTCGACCGGATGCTGCAGCACAACGGCACGCCAGGACCCAGACGGACTCACGCAAGCGTGAAGACGGAGCGGGGGACAGGATGGACCCGGCCCGCGGCACTCAGCCCCAGCCTTCGGACTTGCATCCGAGCGGCGGCTCCGCCGCGTCGGGCCGGAAATCGCCCCAGGACTCGCGGGCCGCGCGCCACGCCGGCAGATGGACGAGGGGCAGCCGCACCTCGACGACGAGGTCTTCCTCCAGGAGACCGGGGATGACCTCCGTGGTCGCGTCGGGAAACCGGGCGACGACGGCCGCCTCGATCCGCCTCAAACGCGGGAGCTGGTCCGCCGTCGGTTCGACGATGATGTGCTTGATGACCCGGATCATGCCCGGTCATCGCATGGCGGGACCGCGGCCGTCAGCCGGACAGGTTGTCCGGGCGATGCGTGCCGCCGGGCGCTGGATCGCGGCCCGCGCGGAGGGCGGCCCGCCGGATCACGGCCACCTCCGGAACTATGTTGCACAAACGCACCACCCCGAGGCATCTCGCCCGCTCCCCCAAAAGTCGGGGAACCACAGGGGCGACACTTGGTATACCCTTGCGCAGACTGCTCAAGGAACGCGCGTGCTGCCTAAACGCAACGCAACATAGTGCCGGAGCGTTGAGCACCGTCGGACGAGCGGCTCCGATCTTGGCGAGCCGGAAGGATAGACCCGTATGCTGTACCTGATGCGTGACGTCTGCGACCTGATGCTCATGCCGGCGCGTATGGCGGCCGGTGTCGCCAGAACGGCCTACCAGAACCCCTTCAGCCCCTTCGCCTACACATCGAGCAGCCGCGCGATGGCGGCCTCCTGCGAGTTGTTCGAACGCACGACGCGCAGCTACGCCAAGCCCCACTTCAACCTGCCTGCGGCCGAGCGCGTGGTCTGGGAGAAGCCGTTCTGCCGCGTCATCGCCTTCGGCGAGCCCTCGACCAAACCCAAGCTGCTCCTGGTGGCTCCGCTCTCCGGCCATTACGCCACGCTGCTTCGCGGCACCGTGAGCGCGTTCCTCGACACGCATCAGGTGTTCATCACCGATTGGGCCGACGCCAAGGAGGTGCCCCAATCGGCCGGCGCCTTCGATCTGGACGACTACATTGATTACTGCATGGCCATGTTCGAGGCGCTGGGACCCGACCTGAACGTGATGGCGGTGTGCCAGCCGTCCGTACCCGTCCTCGCGGCCATCGCCCGCATGGAGGCGGAGGATTCCCGGTGGTTGCCCCGCTCGGCGGTGCTGGTCGGCGGCCCCATCGACACCCGCCGCTCCCCGACCGCGGTGAACAAGCTCCCGCAGGAACACGCCATCGAGTGGTTCGAGCGGCACTGCATCCACCCGGTGCCCTGGCCGCAGATCGGCCACGGCCGCAAGGTCTATCCCGGCTTCCTCCAGCTCGCCGGCTTCCTGAGCATGAACCTCGACCGGCATCGGACCGCGCATTGGGACATGTTCGATCACCTCGTGCAGGGCGACGGCGACTCGGCCGCCAAGCACCGCGAGTTCTACGACGAGTACCTGGCGGTGATGGACCTCACGGCCGAGTACTACCTCCAGACCATCGAGAGCGTGTTCATCGAGCATCGTCTGCCGAAGGGCGAGATGCAGCATCGTGGCCGGCCGGTGGACCTCGCCGCGATCCGACGCTGCGCCGTGATGGCGATCGAGGGCGAGAAGGACGACATCACCGGCATCGGCCAGACGCGCGCGGCCCTGGACCTGACGCCGAACCTGTCGCCTGAGAAGAAAGCCTACCATCTCCAGATCGGCGCGGGTCACTACGGGATCTTCAACGGCTCGCGCTTCCGGGCCGAGATCGTCCCCAAGATCAGCGCGTTCATCGCGGCGCACGGCAACGCGGCGGCGAGCCGGGCCGAGATCCGCCCGGTTGCGGTCGCGGAGGCTGTCCTGCCGACCGTCCCGGCCTTCCTGGCAGATGCGGCGCAGGTCTCCACCGGCGTCCCGGCCGCCCTGCACGCCTAAGGTCGGCCCACCCCGTCCGAGACGGCCCTGCACCGCCAAAGGGGGGTGCAGGGCCGTCTCGCAGGCTCGGCGAACCCGCAGGGTCAGTGGAGCGACGTCGGCTGCGGCCAGAAGGCACGCATCCAGGCCGCCGCCGTCGAGTCACCGGGGGCCGTGCTTTCGGGGGCCATGCTTCCGGGGGCCATGCTTTCGGTCGTGCGCCGCTGGAGCTCGTCCAGGCGCCGGTCCAGGGCCGCCCGCCGCCGCTGCCGCCGCTGCTCGATCTGCTGCAGGATCGTCCGCTTCTCGGAAGCGGGGCCGGTCCAGCCTTCGAGGCGCTCGCAATCCATGCGGTACGCGAACTCGACATCGGCCCGCGCGGCCAGGGTGGATTGGAGATCGCGCGTCAGATCGTCGAAACCGGGCTCCGGTCCGTCCGCGCCGAGGGTCTCCGGGCGGTTCCGCCGTCCGAGATCGGTGATCTGCACCAGCTGGTTGGAGGCCGCGACCACGGCTCCGGACGCGTCCCGCAGGGGCGTCGGATAGGGCATGAACGGGATGCGCGTGCCATCCGGCCGCTCCAGCACGGCCTGGACGCCACGGACCAGCCGCCCTTCCTTGATCGCCACGGCCATCGGGCATTGGTCGAGAGGCAGCGGGGCGCCCTCTGTCGTGAAGATCCGCCACGCGCCGCACCAGCGGGTCTTGCCGAGCTCCGGACGGTAGCCCCAGAGTTCGGCCGCCGCATCGTTGTAGTAGGTCAGCCAGCCATCCGCATCGGTCGTGTAGAGCGGCGACCTGAACTGCTTGAACAGTTCGGCCCGCGAGGGCTCGTAGTTCCAGCCGCGATCTGGACCAACGAATTCGAATTCGTCGTCATCGGGAAACATGGCACACTCCTCGACCGGCGGGCACGAAATGCCCGCACCAAGCACTTCGGTCGCCCCCCTCTGTCGCGGGTGCCCGCCAGCCGTTCCCGCCCTCGAAAGGACGAAGCCGGCCCGTCGGTGACGCACGCGGCGTCGCACTCCAGATCGTCCAGCGCTACGGGATTGTGCCTCGGAGCTCCCGGGGGCGGTCGCTCCTGGACGCCATGACCGGCTCACGCCGACCTGGGCTCTCCCGTCTCGCTCTGCACGGACACTGGTTCGTCGCACAAACGCGATGCCGCAGCAACGGGGCTCGCGACAAAAATCTGAGCGGCCCGCCGCCAAGCATCTTCGTTGCCGGCGGCAACAGATCTCATTTTTCAATTCCCTGGAATACAATATTAGACGAGAAAATCCGATGAATGGGGGAGGCGGATCGACCTGAGTTGGCTCAGTTCTCGAGGATCGTCCGGTGGGAGATCCCGATGCGACGCCAAGAACCGCCCGTTCTGATTGTGACGATCTGGGGATTATTCGCGGTCCTCGCGCTGTTCGGCCAGGCTCGGATGCCGGCCGTGGGGTCGACGGTGTCGGCTCTGGCCGATGCGGAAAGCCCGTTCGCGATCATCGAGACAGCGCGCCTCGATCGGGATCGTGACACCGCACGGGCCGCCTCCGCACCGGCGACCGGCCCGCAATCCGCTCCCCGCTGACAACGCGGGATTCGGCGCTCCGCCGGGTCGGCGCCTTGGACGTGAGACCGGCGGCGATTCCTTGCCCGACGACCCTGAGGAGGTTCATCCGATGCGTAGGTCGACCCTGTTCGCCGCGGCCCTGGGCGTGGCCACCCTGGCCTTCTGGGCCGTCATGTTCACGAGCCCCCCGGTCTCCGAAGCGGGCGCCGTCCCGGGGATCGACATCCGGAACCTCACCCTCGCGGCGCATCCGAGGACGGCCGAACCCTACGACGCCTTCTGATCCCCCGACCGTCCAGCGGATCTCCGTCCGATCCGGGCTCGGGCAGGTGGCGCCCCGGCCCGATCGGGAGCGATGGCGGGTGCCCGGACGGGACGCCGTCCGCGTCGGCGGTCACGGACGCATGCGACATTCCGGGGAGCGCGTCCGGCACACCCGACGGCACCGCACCGCTTCGGGCGCTCGGACGCCAGCGTTGGCCCAACATATGCGAAGATTGCGGAATGACGCGCCTCGACGGCATCCGAGACAACACGTTCCTGGCCGGCCCCCTGACGGAGGAGAAAGTCGGCGCGGCCGTCGACGCCTTCCTGGCGGATCCCACCATCACGGCCTTCGCGTTCGAGGACGGTGCCCGGATCGACCTCACGGACGGCGCCACCCTCAAGGAATGGGCGTGCATCGCCGACGCGGACGCGATATCGGTCGCCCGATTGAAGCGCGGCGTCGTCCGCACCGCGATCCTGCTGGCCCGGCTCGACCGGGACTGACGTCGGCCGACATCGCTCCGGACGAGAGCCCGCCGGCGCAGATCCTCCGTTGCCCTCCGGAGCACGAGGCACCGATCGCGCCGGCTTGACCGCGGCGGGTCAGGGGTCGATGCCGGCCTCGGCTGAAACGGGAAGACGCGTGTGTCCCTGCGATGGATCCTTGTGACGGCTGGCGCGATCTTCGCCGTTCTGGCTCCGGTCCGGGCCTGGGCGCAATGGCGCACCGGCCGCAGCGCGAAGCGGGGCCGGCTCGCCGCGAGCCGGATCCGCGTCGACGGCCTGACGATGCAGGCCCGCGTCTCGGTCGACCCCGTCCCGGATGACCGGCTGCCCGTGATCCTCGTCCACGGCCTCGGGATGTCGAGCCGCTACATGGTTCCGCTCGCGCGCTGTCTCGCCCCCCACGTCCGGGTCTACGCGCCCGACCTGCCCGGCTTCGGCGCGAGCGAGAAGCCGGGACACGTTCTGACGGTTCGCGAACTCGCGGATGCGCTGGCGGCCTGGGTGCAGGCGGTCGGGGTGGAGCGCGCGGCCTTCGTCGGCAATTCGCTCGGCTGCGAGGTGCTGGTCGAGCTGGCCCTCCTCCATCCCCGGCTCGTCGACCGCCTCGTCCTGCAGGGGCCGACGCCGGACCCGGAGGCGCGCACTCTGGTTCGGCAGGGCGTCGGCTTCCTGGCGATCGCGCCGTTCGAGCGCTGGTCGCTCGCCTGGGTGGCGCTCTCCGATTATGCCCGGGGCGGGATCGGACGCTACATCCTGACCCTGCGCAGCATGGTCGACAATCGCATCGCCGAGAAGGTGCGCCGGATCGGGCAGCCGACGCTCGTGGTCTGGGGCACGCGGGACGACATCGTTCCCCGGGCCTTCGTCGCGGACCTCGCCGACGCCCTGCCGCGCGGCCGTCTCGCCGTCATTCCGGGCGCCGCCCACGGCATCAACTACTCGCATCCGGAGGCCTTCACCGAAGTCCTTCTCCCGTTCCTCCTCGCGGCGGCTGATGGGCCGGCCGAACGGGACCGAACCTCGGCGGTCGGCACAGCGTAGCGCATCGGTGGCGCGCTCGCCCCGCACCAGCCACCCCACGGGGCCGATCCGCTCGGCGTCGTCTGCGCGGCGCGCGTCGCGGTCCCCGGGAAGAATCTTCTCGCGCGACCGTCCGGCACCATGGGCTTCATCCTTCGCGGCGCCTTCAAGACCCGCTACGCGGAGGGCACGCTGCGCGAGAAGCTGTTCCCGGGCGGCGGGCCACTCCTCAGGGCGACCCATCCCGGCGCCGGGTTCCGCCGGGATGCTGCGGCGGCCTTGCTGGCGGCGTCGTGAGGTGGAAAACGGAGATTTCCGGCTTGCGGCGAACCGCCTGCCGCCATCGGTCGAACCCCTATCGGCTGTCTCCAGTCCGCCTGTGAGAGGCAGGCCGGCATCGAGCCACCCGCACCGGCCCGGCCAGGACGCAGAATTCAGGTTTCGTGGAATCCGGGAGCGGTCACCCGACCACTCGCTCCGGTCGGAAGATCCGGAGGCCCGATCCGTCGAGATCGAAGCGCGCCTGCCTCAGAAGACGGAGTGATCGCCGCGCTCGACCACGGCTTCGCCTCGAACAAGGCGCGCATAATAGTCGAACAGTGTCTGCGAACCCGTCGAAGGGGTGGCGCTCGCATCGTATCGGCCCGTCGCTGGATCCAGGACGAGCATGGATTCCGTCGCGTAGTAGCGCCCGATGCGGGCGAGCTCCGCTCTCGCGGCGAGGGACGGCACCAGGCGCCCGAACGCACTCAGACCCGCTATGATCACGTCCAGCAGCCTGACCGGGACATGCCTGAACCGCGGCTCGCGCCCGAGCAGGGCGAACAGCCGCTCGCCCTGTGCCTTCGGCGTGATCGCCTCGCCCGGTCCCCCGATCGGGAGGACGCGATTGCGCCGGTCCTCCCGATCGAGGCACGCGGCGAGATAAGTGCCCAGGTCGTCGTCGCTGATCGGCTTGCACGCCGTCAGCATTCCGTCACCGAACACCAGGAACGGCTTTCCGCGTCGCACGCGGTCGAGCTGCCCGGAGAGCGACTTGAAGAAGGCCGTGGGCCGCACGATCGTGTAGTCGAGACCGGATGCGATCAGCGCCCGCTCGAAAGCCAGTTTGGCGTGCTGAAAGGCGAGGACCGGTCTCTGGACGCAGATCGCCGAGAGAAGGACGACGTGCGTCACGCCCGCCGCCCTGCTCATCTGCAACGCGCTCATCTGCGCCCGATAATCGATCGCCCACGCATCGTCCGGCAATCCCGTGCGCGACGCGAGGCACGAGACCAGGACGTCGAAGGACTCACCGCGGAACCCGTCACGGTCGAGCGACGCGGGATCGGTGACGTCCGCGTACCGCACGGAGGCACCGGAGAGCAGCCGGGCAAGGTCTGCTTGCCCCGAAGGGTCGGCGCGCTTGGCGCTGCGTCTCACGAGGCATGAGACCGCGTGACCGCGGGCCACCAACGCCCGCACGGTCGCACGACCGATCGTGCCGGTCCCACCGAGAACGAGAACGCGTCTCGGTCGGCCCTCCTGCGGTCGATTCACGATCACACCTCCCGTGCCGGATCCGACCAGGTCCGACGGTTTTGAAGGCACGTTAGCATTCGCGACGGGACGGGTGGCCAATTCCCTGGAGCGTGGCCCTACCTGCGGCATGGCTCTGCGCGACGTCGCGGATGAGTCCGGGAACGGACGGGGCCTGCGGCCGACGAGCGTGCCGCAACGCTGCGCCAAGTCTCGCCGGCGCTCCGGACGGGTGGGACGGCTTGATGGCCTGGGCGCGAGCGGGGTCCGGGCCGGAAGCGTTCGTTTCAGCGTGTCCGGCGGTGGCGACGATCGACTCCGTCTCCCGGACCTATCGCCGCCTCACATCAAGGCCCATGGAAAAGCGGGCGATCCACGCAGTCCTAGCGGACAAGGGCAACCACGAGCGTGAGAGCACCGCTCAGCGCCAGGCAGGCTGAAATCGGCAAGATTCGCAACGTCTTGAAAAATGAACCTGGGTTGTCGTTGGCAGCGCGGCCGCACGTGCGCAGTCTGTAGCGATCGAGCGCAGGCTCTGGCGGAGTGATCCACTGCTCAGAAGCTTCGAGATTTCTGACGGCAGACATGCAGAAACTCCAATTTTTTCGCGAACGAGGACCGTAATCCAAGCGATACGCACGAACTCGGCTGTTTCTCGGGCGCGTTTCCGGACCGGATTAAGCAGATTGCCACCCCCCTGTCCATGCAAAATAGCGCGTCGAGGGCCGAGAGCTCCGAACTATACTACTTGAAAGTAGGGGCTCGGCCTGCCTTCGGGCCTGCGCATGCGTCCAGCGAATAACTGGTATTTGGCATCTGGCATACCAAAGGCGTGATGACGATGTCATAGATGCTGCACCGCAAACGACCACCTGGGCTCCGCACCATGATCACCCTGCTCCTCGCCGTTCTCGCTGCCGGCACTGCCAACGTCGCGCTGGTGGCCTTCATGGCTGATCGCCTCGGCCCCAAGGCCGGTGCCGCCGCTTCTGCCGGCGAGCTCGTCGCCACGAGCCAGGGCGCGTCTGCCAAGGCCGGCGCCATCAAGGTCGGAAACCAGAACGCTTCGGCTGGCAGGGCCGCGGTCGCCGCCTGAGCCAGCCTCGGCTCCCACCCAAGCTCCCAATCCAAGAGCCCTGCCAGTTCCTGGCGGGGCTTTTTTCATGCGCGCTGCGTCGCGCCGCGACCGGGCTCGACACGGACCGACGACGGCGACACGGGTGGCACGCGCGACGGCTCCCACGTCGCGAAGGAATTCACGCAGATCCCGCGGCGCGCTTTAACCTCTCGCTTACCCAAAGCCACGAGGTTGCGGGTCGGAACAGCCCAGGGAGAGAGCATGTCCGACACCATCGATACCGTTGGGGTTGCCGGCGACCGTATCCGCTCGATCATCGAGCGCGTCGAGAAGGTCGAGGAAGAGATCAAGGACCTCATGGAAGCCAAGAAGGAGATCTTCCTGGAAGCCAAGGGCGAGGGCTTGGACGTGAAGATCCTCAAGGAGATCTTGAAGCTGCGCAAGCTGGACCAGGATGCGCGGGACGAGCACGAGACGCTGCTCGACGTCTACATGCGTGCGATGGATGCTCCGAGCCCCGCGCCGATGGCCGAGGCTGCCTGAGCGGCCGATCGCGAACCCGACCCGGCGCCGCGCCGCCGTGGAGGTCTGAGGATCTCCACGGCAGTGCGCATCAGGATGGCGAGGGCTGAGATCCCGGCCTGCGCCAGCCGCGTCGCGCCGAGCGCTGAGTGACGGCCACGGGCGTCGACAGGGCAGGGGGCGGCGCGCGCCGCCCGAAAGCGGATGCGTCGCGGGTGGCCATGACTTCAGCATGTCGCGGCCCATCGAGCCGCACGCCCTGCGCCGATCCAGGCTTCCCGGGCCGTCGCCGCAGGTGATGCGCGGAGCGTTCCGAGGGGCAGCAGGAACGGAACCCCTCGAGGAATGCCGACATCGCCCTGAGGACGGCTTCGGAGACGGAGCCTCCGCAGAGGCGCGGTGACATCGTCGGCCATTTCGCCGAGGTCGCCGGTCACGAGCCCGGCCTCACCGAACCGGAATGTCACCCTGCAGCCACCCCTGCAGGATCGCGAACTGGACGATCTGGGCTCTGCTGGTGATGCCCAGCCTGCAGCAGGCCCTGGCCTTCTGGGTTTCGACGGCCTTGGCGGTGGCTCCGAGGCGATCCGCGACCTCCTTGCTGGTGAAACCGAACGCCACGAAGCGAAGGATGTCCCGCTCCCGGTCCGTCAGGGAAGCCCTGTCCTCGTCATGGACGGGACCGGCCACGAGGCGATGAGGCCCCGCGGAGCGGGCCGGCAGGCAGGGGTCGATATAGGTCCCCCCCGCGCAGACCGCCCGCACCGCCTGCGCGATGTTGAGGAAGGCCGAGCGTTTCAGGACGTACCCCCCCGCTCCGGCCTCGAACGCCTGATCGATGTAGACCCGGCTCTCGTAGACGCTCAGGATGATCGTGCGCGCCGGGCTTTGCCGCTCGCCGAGCCTCCGGATCACCGCGACCCCGTTCAGCTCGGGCATGGCGAGATCGAGGATGGCGATGTCGGGCGCCAGGTCCAGGGTGGCCTGGACCGCCGCAGTACCGTTGTCCACGGAGGCGACGATGACGACCTCGCCCGTCTGGGCGAGAAGGTCGGCCACGCCGTGACGGAACACCGGATGGTCGTCCGCCAGGACGGCCCGGATGAGGGTCCGCTCAGACATCCTCGGATGCCTCCTCCGCCAGCCGAATCCGCGCCATCACGGTGGTTCCGCATCCCGGCGAGGATTCCAGCTCCAGACTGCCGCCGACCAGGGCCATGCGTTCCCGCATCCCGACCAACCCGAGCTTGCCCTGGGCGACGAGGGCGAGGGACGAGGCATCGTCCGCCTCGAAGCCGATGCCGTTGTCGTCGACCGTGAGCGTGAGATGGGTGGGGCCGAACAGCAGCACGACCGAGACACTGCTCGGCGCGCCCGCGTGCTTGGCGACGTTCGTGAGGGCCTCCTGGGTCAGGCGATAGAGCGTGATGGCGACCTCGGTCGACAACGCCGCTTCGGGTCCGACCATCTCGAACTCGGTCGCGACACCGGTGGTCCGGCCCCATTCACCCACCAGATGACGCAGGGCCGTGACGACACCGAACTCGTCCAGCGCCGCCGGCCGCAATTCCAGGGTCACGCGCCGGAGGGCCTGCCCGATGTCCTGGGCTTGCCGCAGAAGTTGGTCGATCTCGGACTTGGCCTTGGGATCCGCCAGCTGCGAAGTGAGGCGCCGCAGCCCGAAATTGAGGGCGACGAGATGCTGTCCCGCATGGTCGTGGAGATCCCGGGCAAGCCGGCGCCGCTCGTCCTGTCCCGCGCGGTACAACCGGTTCAGCACCTTGTCGCGCTCGCGTTCGGCCGCCTCGCGCGCCGCCGCATCCTCCTCCAGGCGGCCGAGCAGGCGTCCCCGCTCCTCTAGGAGGACCTGCATCTGCCGCGCGCGGCGCCTGCGCTCCTGCATGATGCGCCGGGCGTCGTGAAGCTTGCCGGACAGGACCTTGAAACGCCGGTCGAAGGCCGCTCCGTCGAGGTGGAGCAGGACCGACACGCCTTCGCCCAATTCCCGGAGGCGTGCGCGGGCTCCGAGGCAGGTGTGGCGCTCCGGGACGCCGTCGACGCCCTCCAGGAACACGGCGCCCGGCACGAGGGCGCCCGTCGTGGCGCAGCAATCGAGGTAGCGGAGGAAGGCGTCCCGCCTCGGGCCCTGCGCCACCGGGACCTCCCCGACCCGCAGCGCGGGAAGGGACTCGCGGGCGGCCGAGTTGAGGGCCTGCAGCAAGCCCCCACGACGCACGATCAGCATGGGGCCGGGGACGAACTCGAAGAGCGCGTGGAAGTCGGACCTAGGCGTCGCCCCGTCCGTAATAGGCCTGCCCTCCCTCGCCGGGAGCGTCGGCATCGAGGTCGATGACGATCCGGCAGCCGTCGGCGCCGCGGGCGATGGTGTCTGCGAGGGTAACCCGTCCATAGCCCTGGCTCTCCGCAACCATGTGGCCGAACACGTGCGAGGTCATCTTGCAAAGCGACGGGCACGCCCTGGCGAGGTCGCCGAAGGGACAGCGGTGATTGCCGAGGACGATGCGGTCGTCGGAGTCCTCGATGACGTAGAACTCGCCGCCCAGCCGTCGCTTCAGGTCGACGAGGGCGCCCGGAAGCACCTTGCGGTTCAGCCGTGGCGTGCCCGCCGCCGCGAGGTACTGCTTCTGGATCTCCTCGGAGACCGCAAGGCCGACGAGGTTGATGAAGCCGCTCGCCTCGCGCGTCCCGACGGTGTCTTCGAGGGTCGTGCTCAACGCCTTGACGACCAGGGCGAGGTAGCCCTCGCGGTCGATCGAGATCGGCGCATCACCAAATTCAGAATCGCTGGTCGCTTGATTCGCCATAGCACGAAGCCCCCTTTGCACTTAGCTTCTCAAATCGATAGCACCGCCTTCCGGCAAAATCTACGTGACTGTACAGTAAACATGCAAGAACCCAGCATATGTCGTGCTGAAAGCATGAGCGCCGCGCAATCGTCGGTTACATCCTCCGAAGGGATCTATCGCTCGCGGAAAGTCCGGGTGAATTGGTCTTGGATCGGCTTGACTAGGTAAGACAGGGCCGAACGCTCCTCCGTGGCGACATGAACCTCCACGGGCATGCCCGGAACCAGGCGCTTACCTTGCCCGAGGCGGTCGAGTTCTCCCTCGTCGAGCTCGACGTAGCCTACGTAGTATGCGTCGTCCCTGGCCCCCTTCGTCGTCGAGGGCGAGACGTAGACGAGCCGGCCCTTCAGTTCCGGCGTCGTGCGCTGATTGAAGGCGGAGAACCTGAGTTTGGCCGGTCGTCCGACCCCGACCTGGTCGATGCTCGACGGAGCGATGTGGATCTCGACCTTCAGCCGGGCATCCTCCGGAACCACGGTGGCCAGCACGTCCGCCGGGGTGATGACGCCTCCGACCGTGTAGGTCTTCAACTCATGCAGGACGCCGCTGGCCGGCGAGCGGATCTCGGTCCGGGTGAGCCTGTCCTCCAGGGCCACGCGCCGGTTGGTCAGTTCGGAGAGCCTGGCGTCGACGGTCCCGAGCTCGCGCTGGGCCTCGGTCCGGGCCGTGTCTGAGATTGCCAGGAGCTGGACCCGGATCTCGCTCGACCGGACCTTCGCCCGCGCGATCGAGGCTTCGAGCGAGCCCTGCTCGCCGGTCAGCCGATGGCGGTCGCGGTTGATGGGCAGGAACTTCGAGGCCTCGAAGAGACGCTTGTCGACCAGGTCCTGGAGCTTGCCGTGCTCGCTCGTCAGGATGATCAGCTCCTCGCGCTTGGCATCCTTCTGCTTGACCAGGCCGGCGATCTCCTCGGTGACCTGGCCGATCTGGAGTTCGAGCTGCTGGCGCTGGCTGTCGCGGCTGGCGAGGTTGCCCCTGAACATCCGCAGCTCGCCGTCCACGATGGACACCGTCTCCGGTTCCGCACCCGCGAGGGCTGGCGGGATGGACACCGCGCGCAACCCGTCGCGCTCCGAGAGGAGGCGGGCCCTCTTGGCGGAAAGCTCGACGAGCTGCCCCTTCACGATGGCCAGTTCGGCCCGCGTCTGGGCATCGTCGATGCGGATGAGCACCTGATCCGCGACCACCGCCTGGCCGTCTCGGACCAGGATGGCACCGACGACGCCCCCGTCCCGATGCTGGACCGTCTTGGCATGCTGCTCGACGGTGACGGAACCCGGGGCCATGACGGCGCCGTTGAGGTCGGTCGTCGCCGCCCATCCCCCCACGCCGATCACGAGACCGATCCCGAGGGAGAACCCGACCAGGATGCGGGGCATGACCGAGAAGGACGCCTCTCCCTGCTGGTCGAGGTCGATGACGGATCGCGGGCGGGGACGGCCGACGGGTTGCGTGCGCATGATCTGGTCCTCCCGGGAACGCGGTCAGGTGGTCGGCGAGGTGGTGGCGATGCCGGCGGCGTGCTCCGGCGTCTCGACGAAGAGCAGCGTGTGACGCCCGTCGAGGACGATGGTCGTCTCGAACCGGTCGTCGTGGTCGAGATCGGCCGAGATGACCGTCACGTCGCCCGCGTCGAGGATGGCGGACTTGTACTGGATGCCCGCCATGGTCCCGTCGCTGCGCTCCATCGCCTCCGAGAGCGAGTGACCGGTCGTGGTCGGGCCTTCCTCGAAGAGCGTCCACTTCAGCAGGTCGACGTAATCCCCGACGGAAAAGTCGGTGATCTGGACGGCCCGGGTCGCCTCCGGCTTTCCCGCCACGGCGAAGGCGTATCCGTCGTTCCCGCCGCCGCCCGTCAGGACGACGTCCTCGTCCCCGATGACGAAGCGGTCGTGGCCGGAGCCGGACACGATGGCCTCCATCGATTCCACCCGGTCCGCACCGAGCTCCGTCCCCGACACCACATGGTGGACGAGGTCGACGAGCAGGTTCCCGGTCGCGGCGCCGACGTCGAGGGTGTCGAACCCTTCCCCGCCATCGATCCGGTCGTCGTCGCCGTCGAGGGCCAGGACGACCCGGTCGTTTCCCGCGCCCGCGCGGACGATGTCGCATCCGGCTCCGTCGAGGACCGTATCCGCTCCCGCGCCGCCCTCGAGGACATCGTCGCCCGACCGGCCGGCGAGGCGGTCGTCGCCGCCCCCTCCCGAAAGGCCGTCGTTCCCTTCGCCGCCCGAGAGGACATCGCCACCCGATCCCCCGATGACCGCCTCCAGGCCGGAGACCAGATCCTGGCCCGTCTCCGCGCCGCTCGACGTGCCGGCAGCGAGGTCGACCGTGACGCCCTCGCGGGTCGCCGAGAGGTCGAGGGTGTCCTGTCCGTCGCCCCCATCGAAGCGGTCGGCCTCTCCGTCCAGCGCCACCGCGACGGCGTCGTCGCCGGCGCCGCCGGACACGACGTCCGAGCCGGCCCCGTCCGAGAGGATGTCCGCCCCCAGGCCGCCATCGAGGCGGTCGTCGCCGCCCCCCCCGGCCACACGGTCCTGTCCGGCTCCGCCCGAGAGCGCCTCTCCCGCGGCGCTCCCGAGCAGGACGTCGTCGCCGGAGCCCCCCAGCACCGTCTCGATCGATACGAGGCGGTCTTGGCCGGTCTCGGTTCCCGAGGACACACCCGACGCGAGGTCGACCGAGACCCCCATGGTGGTGGCCGTGAGGTCCAGGGTGTCGGCGCCATCTCCCCCGTCGAGGACGTCCTCCTCCCCATCCCGGGCGGCCACGAGGACATCGTCCCCGTCCTGCCCCAGCGCGACGTCCCGACCGCCACCGTCCGCCAGGAGGTCGTCCCCTCCGCCGCCCTGCAGGCGGTCGTCTCCGTCGCCCCCCGATACGATGTCGCGTCCGAGGTCGCCGAAGGCTTGGTCGTTCCCGTCGCCGCCCTCGATACGGTCGTCCCCCGTATCGCCGAACAGGAGATCGGCCCCGCTCGCGCCCACCAGGACGTCGTTGCCTTCCCCGCCGTCGAGCAGGTCGTCCCCGGCATCCCCGAACAGCATGTCGTTCCCGGCTTCGCCGAAGATGCGGTCGTTCCCGGCACCGCCCGATACGACGTCCGCACCGGCGCCGGCGAAGATCACGTCGTCGCCCGCCCCACCCAGGACGGTGTCGTCGCCCGCGCCGGCGACGATATGGTCGTCGCCGTCCCCTCCGTCGATCAGGTCCGCCCCGGCACGGGCATCGATGACGTCGCTGCCGGCGCCGCCCTCGATGTCGTCCGCGCAGGGGGTCCCGAGGAGAATGTCGTCGCCGCCCGAACCGGCGATCGCGCTGCGGTCGACGACGTTGAAGCTGGCCGTCTGGGCGATGGCGAACTCGCCGTCCGTCACCTCGTAGGTGACGGTGACCGGACCGGGTCCGTCGCCGTCGAAGACCCAGCCGTCGCCGTCCCGGGCGAGCGATCCCGACGAGACGGTGACGTTGCGGACCGTCAGCGGATCGCCATCGGGATCCTGGACGTTCTGCAGGAGGTCGTTCATCGCGATGGCCAGGAGGGCGCAGGCCGTGGTGTCCGCCAGATGAACGGGTCCGGTGGCGACGGGCGCACGATTGCGCCGGCCTCCCGGATCGCCGGTTCCGTCCCCCGCCGGCGCCTTGTCGGTCGGACCCGCGCCGCCGCCGTCACCCCCGTCGCGGGGGAGGGCGCCGCGATCGCCCTGGGCGTCGGCCGGGTGCTCCGGGCCGGACGGCTTCGGCGAGTCCGGACCGGAGCCGTTCGGGAACGCGCCTCCCTCGGGATGCGGGTGGGTCTCGGAATCGGCTGCGCCCGATGGCTCGTCGTCCCGCCCCCCGCCGCTCCCGCCGTGAACGCTCCCGCCCGAAGGCCGTCCCCCGTTGTCGTTGGTGGGCCGCGGGATGACCGGCGAGGCCTTGAAGTCGCTGAGGTTCGGCTGGGGGTCGTGCCTGGCGAAGTGCAGCGCCTGGGCGTGCGGATGCGCCGAGTCGTATTCCGATGCCGGATTTTCCAGCAGGGGAGCGATCCCCGCCGATCCTGTCGGCCGGGGTTCGGACGGCACCTCGTCCGAGGCCTGCTCGGAGGCGGGCAGAACGACCAGACGGGGGCCGGCGGCGTGCGGCGGCTCCGCCGCCTCGGCCACCGCCTCGGCATGCACCGGCTGGTGGAAGAGCGATTTCAGGTAGGCGGCCAGGGCCGCGACCGCCAGGGCGAGGTAGTAGGGCGTGCCGGGCCTGGGTCCCGCCCCCTGGGAGGCATATTTCTGTGCGCCGTCCGCGCCGGTCTCCGTCTTGGTGCCCTTCGTCTCGATCATCATGCCGTCACCCGCCCCATCGAGGAGCGCTCCCTTGCGACATTGGCGGGCTCGGTTCCCTGGGCCACCTCGCGCGCGGCCTTGCCCAGGATGGCGTCCTTCGGACCGAAGGCGGTGAGCTTCCCGTCCTGGATCACCGCGATGGTGTCGACGGCCGCCAGCACGCTGGGGCGATGCGCGATGACGACCGCGATGCCTCCGCGAGCGCGCACGCCAAGGATGGCGTTCGCGAGCGCCGCCTCGCCCTCGCCGTCGAGGTTGGAGTTCGGTTCGTCGAGAACGAGGAGGAACGGGTTGCCGTAGAGTGCGCGGGCCAGCGCGATGCGCTGGCGCTGCCCGCCCGACAGGGACGTGCCGAACGGACCGAGCTCGGTGCGGTAGCCGTCCGGCATCCGCAGGATCATCTCGTGGACTCCGGCGGCCCGGGCGGCCGCCACCACCAGGGCCGGGTCCGCGTTCTCCGCGAGGCGGGAGATGTTCTCCTCCACCGTCGCGTCCATGAGGCAGACTTCCTGAGGCAGGTAGCCGACGATGCGCCCCAGGCTGTCCTCGTCCCATTGCGGGAGATCGGCGCCGTCGAGGCGGACGCCGCCGCGCAGCACCGGCCATATGCCCGTCAGCGCCCGGCTGAGCGTGGTCTTGCCGCCGCCGCTCGGGCCGATGACCCCGAGCGCCTGGCCCGCGTTCAGCTCGAAACTGATGTCCGACAGCAGCACGCGCCCCGAGCCCGGTGCCGCGACGGTGACCGAGCCGACCCGGAGCGAGGCCTGCGGCGGGGGAAGCGCCATCGGCTTCTCGGCACTCGCCAGGGCCACCAGGGTCTCACGCAGGCGGTCGAAGGCCGTCCTGGCCACCGAGATGGCCTTCCAGTTGCCGACCGTCTGGTCGATGGGCGCCAGGGCGCGCGCCGACGTGATGGACGCCGCGATGATCGACCCGGCCGAGAGCTCGCCGCCGATCACGAGGTAGGCGCCGAGGCCGAGGACGGCCGATTGCAGGATCATGCGCAGGACGCGGGAGACGGCCGCGAAGGTGCCGGTGATGTCCGTGGTCCGGGTCTGGAGTTCGAGGTGCTCGTTGTTCGCGATGCGGTAGCGGTCCACGGCGCGTTCGGCGAAGCCCATCGCCTTGAGGACGTCGGCGTTCCGGGCGTTCGAGTCGGCGATGGCGTTGCGGGCCACCACGGCCTGCTGCGTCGCCCCGGTCCAACGCCGGGTCAGCAACTCCGTCACGATGGTGAGGAGGGTCAGCAGGACCGCGCCGGCCACGGTCAGGGCGCCGAGATAGGGATGCAGCAGATAGACGAAGACGAGGAAGACCGGGGTCCAGGGCAGGTCGAACAGGGCCACGAGGCCCGGGCTGCCGAGGAACCCGCGCACGGTGTCGACGTCCCGGCTTCGTTCCATGGCCTCGGCCGACGAGAAGCCGAAGCGCGGCATGTCGATGGAGACGCGCTGCGCGAGGGGCGCGACCCGGCGATCGAGCTGGGCGCCGATCCGGACCAGGATCTGAAGCCTCAGCACGTCGAACATGCCTTGCGCCAGGTAGAGGCCGATGGCGAGCGTGGAGAGCCCGACCAGGGTCGGCAGGCTGCCGCTCGGGAGCGCCCGGTCGTAGACCTGAAGCATGTAGAAGGAGCCCGTCAGGGCGAGGATGTTGATGATGCCCGACATCCCGAACAGGAAGGCGAACGGCATCCCGAAATGCCGGGTGAGCCGCTCGGTGCTGCGTTTCCTGGCAAGTTGCTTCTGGTCCTTGGAGCGCATGTCGGGATCCTCCTGCGGCCGGGTGAACGGGTCGGGCCCCTGGGCGGGGCCCGACCGGCGTCAGAGCGCGAAGTCCGCGGCGGTGGCGGCGGGCGTTCCCTTGATGCTGAACTTGAACTCGGGTGCCGCATCGCCCCCCGTGTTCCCGGCCACCACGGTGTAGTCGCCGTCGGCCCGGCTCTCCTGGGTCACCAGCAACTGCCCCACCCCGGTGAAGGCGGCCCCGGTCGCGAGCGTGAAGGCCTGGTTCCCGGCGACGCCCTGGTTCGCGTCGATGCCGCTGAGGTCGACCTTGTCCCCGGGTTGGAAGCTCGCGATGGTGTCGCCGTTGGCCGCCGCGGCGGACCCGAAGTGGTAGACGTCGGCGCCCAGCCCGCCGTCCATGACGTTCACCGCGTCGCTGGCCGTGATGTGGTCGTCGCCGGACCCGGTCACGATGTTCTCGATGCCCCAGAGGGTATCGGATCCGGACTGGCTGCTGGCGACGCCGCCCCGGCCCGCGAGGCCGGTCCCGAGATTCGCCGTGATGTTGGCGGTGATGGCCGACATGTCGAGCGTATCGATGCCGACGCCGCCGCCCACCTCGTCACCCCAGTAGGTGTCGTCCCCGTCTCCCTTCTCCGCCACGATGAGATCGTCGCCGTCCCCGGCGATGACGGTGTCGTTGCCGCTTCCGGCGGTGACGAGGTCGTTTCCGGCCCCCGCGAGGATGCGGTCCGCGCCGCCGTCGCCGTAGACCATGTCGGCACCGGCGCCGGCGAGGATGTCGTCGTCGCCCGCGCCGCCGAAGACGACGTCGCGTCCGTCGCCGGCGTCGACGAAGTCGTTCCCGTCGCCTCCCCGGACCACGTCGGCCCCATCGCCGGCGAGGATGTTGTCGTCCCCACCCAGGCCGAGGATCGTGTCCGCGCCGTCCGTGCCGACCAGGACGTCGTCGAGGGCCGTGCCCGAGACGAGGTGGGCGGCAGGTTGCGGCGGAGGCGTCGTGCCGCCGCCCGTCGCGCCTCCGCCTTCGGCGCCGTGTCCGCCGTCCTGCCCGGAGCCTCCGGTCGCGGTCCCGCCATGGCCGTCGCCGCAGGCCGTGCCGTGATCCGCATCCCCGTCGTCGTCCTCACCGGTCCCGGAGCCCGAGCCTGTCCCGGAGCCCGAGCCGGTTCCCGAACCCGAGCCGGAACCGCTTCCGGTATCCGTTCCGGCACCGGAGCCCGACCCGCCGTGACCGGTGCCGGTGCCAGTGCCGGTGTCCTCCCCGGTGCCGGACCCGCCGCCTCCATCCCCGGTCCCGGTTCCCGTTCCGCCGCCTCCATCGCCCGTACCGTCGCCGGTTCCGGAACCGGATCCGGCCCCTGTCCCCGTTCCGGTCCCGGCTCCCGATCCGGAATCGCCCGGGCCGCCCTCGCGACCGACGGCGAAGATGTCCTCCTGAAGTCCGGTGAGGCCGGTGTTGCGAGCCACGATGTCCGAGAAGCTCTGGCCGTCGACCTGGTTCTGGTAGAAATCGAAATTGTCGAACCGGTCGGTGTAGTAGAAGCGGTCGCCCTCCTGCAGGCGGTCGAGCTGCTCGTGCAGGACGATCCAGAAGGTCTGGCCGACGACGCCGTCGTTGATGTGCTTCTCGGCCAGGCCGCCGACCCAGAGATCAACCCGGTCGATGCCCGAGACGTACTCGGTCCCGTCGGCGCGGATGTGGATGGCGATGTCGGGATTGGCCTCCACGAAGGCGGCACGCTGTTCCGAGGTGGCGAGCACCAGGTCTGGATAGGCCTGCTGGAACTGCGCGACGACCGCGTCGCTCAGCCCGTTCCGCGCCTGGAAGTCCGCCCAGGAGGCGTAGGGGGTGAGGTTGCCCGCATAGCCCACCGCCTCGTGGACGTAGGGGTCGGTCGACGCCATCAGGTCGGCCCGGACCTGGTTCAGCGTGCCGAGCCCGACATCGCGGCCGCGGGCCACGTTGAAGGCGAACAGGTCGGCGTTGATCCGCACCAGGTCGTTGCGCACCGCGTCGACGATGTTGAAGTCGACGGCCTCGGCCGGCTGTGTCGCGACCCCCGCGAGGATCGCGTTCGCCCCGAGCTGGGCGTAGCCCGGCTGCGGCACGTAGCCGGGAGGCAGAGGCGCCGTGAAGGCGCCCGGGTCGTTGGTCGGGTTGAGGAAGGCGTCGACGAGCTGCACCTGGTGCGGCTGGCCGTCGGCGCCCATCACGGTCAGGGTCTGGCCGATGAGCGAATGCCCGACGCGATAGACCGCGGAGGCGAATTCCTCGGAGATGCGCGCATCGACCCCGGGATTGTAGTCGCTGTGCCCGTGCGAGCCGCTCCCCTTCATCCCGCCGATCAGATGGTCGGCGAACTCGGTGAAGACGACGCGCTGGTACTCGGCCTCGTTGATCATCTTGGCCGCCTGGAAGACCTCTTCCGGGCTGCCCTGGAATCCGGATTCCATCAGGTTGTCGACGTGGAAGTTGTGGTTGCGCGCCCAGATGGTGTGGATCGCGGTGAGGCTCACGTTCTCGTTCGCCCGCCCGTCGCCGGCCACGAAGTGGTCGAGCAGGCTGACGAAGGGGTTCGTGTCGAGGAGCAGCGCGTTCCCGCTGCCCATGAAGTTCGAGGCGAAGGCGCTCACCGCCTCCGGGTCGAAGGCGCCCGCCGCGTCGAGCAGGGAGCCGGTCCTCGTCTCCGAGATGGCGAAGTTCGAGAAGTAGTCGCGGAAGCTGACCGAATGGGTCGGGCCCGGCAGCGAGGGGTCGTGGAAGATCGTGTTCGCGGCCCAATGGTGCTCGATCAGCGCGCGCAGGGTCGGCAGGAGGTTGAAGGCGGGATTGGACGGGTCCGGCAGCCCGGCCAGGAGGTGGGCGCCCACACCCTGGTGCCCGTCGCTCTCGCGGAGGAACTGCCCGACGAGTTCGTGCGAGCCGTAGGCCTGGTTCTGGTCGACGAAGGGGGAGGTCTTGTTCAGGTGCTGCGGGACGCCGTCCGGTCCGATTCCCGATACCTCGCCGCGGGTGAGGTCCGTCGGGTTGTCGCTGGTCGGGCTGCGGACGGCGCCGGGGCCGCCGATCTCGACGATGCCGTTGGCCGAGGTCTTGGGCAGGAAATCGAGGCCGTGGTCGAAATACTGCCCGAACGCCATGAAGAAGATGTTCGCGCCGCTCGCCTCGTGCGGCAGGTTCGGCTCCTGGGTCCCGAGGACGTTGCTGATGGCACGCGGGTCGAGGCCGGCGAAGAGCGGATTCAGGGCGTTGTTGCCCGTCGCCGGGTCGTAGGTGCCGTAATGGGCTTCGGTGAGCCGGATGAACGGCTGGTCGGCCGCCCCGTATTCCGGATGCGCCAGGTTGTTGCCGGCACCGGACAGGTGCCGGATGCCGGCCGCCCCGTTGGCGTCGTCGTCGCCTCCGGCGACGGGCTGCCCGGTGACGAGGCCTTTGAGCCCGGCGAGGTCGGAAACCGTCAGGGCGAAGGCGCCGCCCGGTCCGGGCGCCTCTCCGTTGCCGCCGGGCTGCTGTCCGCCGGTCGCCGGAACCGTGCCGAAGGTGGGCGTCCCCGTGCTCGCGAAGGTGATGCTGTGCGCGCCGTGCGTCAGGGTCGTCATGCCGTTGGCATGCGCCTCGACGTAATCGGCCCGCGTCGTGCCCGCCGCCAGTTCGATGACGTCCTGCGGACGCAGCGTTCCCACGATGGTGTCCGTGCCGCCGCTGGAGCGGAACACGATGCGGTGGGCCGATGTCAGGCCGGAGATGTCGACGGTGTCGTTCCCCTCGGTGCCGTCGATGGTCACGGTGTTGAGGTTCAGGCTCGTCGTCGAGAAGTTTCCGATCAGGAAGACGCTGTCGCCCGCCCCCGCGTTGGTCGGCGGGTTGGGGACCGAGACCGCGGCGGTCCCGATCCGGATCTCCTCGATCTCCTGCAGCTCGGCGATGATCGTGGTGACCGCACCGATGCCCGCCCCCGTGGTGCGGGTGACGACGATCTCGGTGCCGGGGCTCAGGGTGGCGACGTTGTTGCCGGCGACCTGTCCCCATGCCGCGATGGTGTAGACCCGGAAGGTCTCGGAAAGACCGAGGGTCCCGTTGACCACGAAGGTGTCTCCCACGGCCCCCTCGGTGCCGCCCCTCACCACGTCGCGTCCATCGTTGGCGACGAGGGTGATCGGCCCGAGCGCGGCGCCACCGTTCCAGGTCACGACGTCGTCGCCGGCTCCGGCATCGATGGTGTCGTTGCCGGTCCCGCCCTGGAGGGTGTCGTTCCCTGCCGCACCGTTGATGGTGTCGGCGCCGGCGCCACCGTCGACGAAGTCATCGCCGGCCCCGGCATTCACCGTATCGTTGCCGCCGTTGCCGAGGATGCGGTCGGCCCCCGCCGTGCCGTTGATCGTGTTGCCGGCGCCGTTGTCGACGATGTTGTCGCCGACCACGTCGGACGGTGCCGAGAAGACCCGCTCCGAATAGCCACCCTGGTCGGTGAAGCTCACCGCGACCCGGACCTGGAACCCGACCTGGGCCTGCTGCGGCGTGAACGTCTGGCCGGTCGCCCCGGCGATGTTCGTCCAGGTTCCGGCGGCCGACAGGAATTGCCACTGGAAGCCGAAGGTCGCGGGCAGGCCGTTCAGGTCGGCGATGCCCGCCACGTTGGCTCGGATCGCCGCCAGTTCGGTCGGCGTGGTGTCGTCGATGGTCGGCGCACCGGTCGCGGGCACGTTGGTGAGGAACACGGCCCCGTCCGCGAACTGCGCCCGCTCGATGTTGTGGAGCGTGTCGATGCCGTCCGAGAACCTCAGGGTCGGGCCGACGGCGAAGCCGGTGTGGTCGACCCGGAAGCTGCCGTCGCCGAGGTTGGTGATGGTGTAGTTGGCCCGCACGTCGGAGAAGACCGCCGTGTCGACGTCCGACCCGGCCCCGGCATCGAGGATCTCGCGGACGATGTTGAGCTGGCCCGGATTCACTGCCCGCGTCATCAGCGCGGTCTGCAGGCTCATCCCGCCGAGGTAGAGCGGACCGGTGCCGCTCGCGAGCCCGGCCGGTGTCGTGAACATCTGGCCCGCGAGGCTGTCGGCGGTGGCCACCTCGGTGCCGCCGGCGTCACGGATGCTGATCCGCACGTTGAGCCAGCGGTCGCCGTCGATGATGTCGTTTCCGGCCTTGCCGGTGATGGTGTCGCTGCCGGCGCCGCCGAGCAGGATGTCGCCCCCGTTCTGGGGATCGAACACGGTGGTGTCGGGCGCCAGGCTCGCGAAGGGCGTGGCGTCGCTGCCGATGGTCTGACCGCGGATCGCCCCCGGGGTCAGCTTGAGCAGGGCCTCCAGGCCATCGATGAGGGCGACGTTCTGCGAGAGCAGCATGCTGTCGGTCGCCGGCCCCCCGACGATGCCGCCGGCGGGGTCGCCGACCGCCCCGGTCGGCCGCTCGGTGCCGATCAGGGTATCGTTATGCTTCCAGCCCGAGGCACCTTCCACGGAGTCGTTGCGGTCGCGAAGGGTCAGAGCCTGCTGGTTGACGAAGCGGGAGATGCCGAGGTCGATGGTCCCGTCGTTCGGGTCGCCCTTCTGGATCGACCAATCGAACCCGAGCATGCCGTTGTTGCGCTGGATGCCGGAGCCCTGGACCATGATGTCGTCGCCGGACTCGCCGTCGTAGTCGGTGTCGTTGCCCTGTCCGTTGAGGACGTCATGGCCGATGATGATGCTGTTGAAGAACAGCTGCGAGTTCTCGCCCGAGAGGCTGTCGAAACCCTCGCCCCCCTCGATCCAGTCGTCGCCCTCGTTGCCCATCAGGTTGTCGGCGGCGCTGCCGCCCAGGACGAAGTCGTCCCCGCGCCCGGCGAAGACCTCGCCCGGATCGGTCGCGTGCGTGATGAAGTCCTTGCCCCCGCCGCCGAACAGGATGTCGAGGCCCGGTCCGCCCGAGATGGCGTCGTTGCCCTCGCCGCCCCGGATGAACTCGTCGCCGAAGGGGTCCTCGATGACGTCGTCGCCGTCGCCGCCGAAGATCTGGTCGGATTCCATCCCGCCGTTGAGGTAGTCGTCGCCGCCGTCGCCCCAGAGGGTGTCGATCCCCTTGTCGCCGATCAGGCGGTCGTTGCCCTCGGTCCCGCCGAGGACGACGTGCTCGCCGCCGCTGAACTTCAGCATCCCGCCATCGGCGTGGCCGTCGCCGTCGACATCGGCGCCCGGTGCGACGCGCACGACCTTCGGGTCCAGGATCTGCAAGAGCAGATCGTCCTGCACCGGGTCGTCCCCGACCTGCTTGACCTGGTTCAGTTCGAGGATGTGGTCGGCGCGCCCGAACAGCGCCCCGTTGAGGTGCGAGGATCCCTCGTCGCCGAGGTCGGTGTTGCGCTGGACCAGGGCCGAGAAGGTGTTGGCCTCCAGTTCGTTGAGGAGGTTCATGCCCTGCGTGCGGCTGAGATAGTAGAAGCGGTCGCCGTTCTGGAGGTTCTCCATCTGCGTCTCGAAGACGAAGTTGAAGGTGTTGCCCAGCATCCCGCCGAATTCCATCTTCTCCTCGGCCAGGCCGCCGATCCAGAAGTCGACGTCGTTCAGGCCGGAATTGGCCGCGTTCCAGGCGCCCGTGCCGGTGAGGAAGTCGAGCCGATCCGCGGGCGGCGCGATGGTGTGCGCGTCGTTCACCGGGGTCGACGGATCGTCCGGCACGTCGACCGAGACGCCGAACACCAGGGCGGTCGCCGCGGCGCGCTTGCCCGCGAGGGTGCTCTCCTGGGTGATGAGGTCGTGGTCGCCGTAGGCCGCGATGAAGTTGAGCACCGAGGCCGGGTTCTTGATGTTCTGGGCGAAGTCGATCCAGCTCGTATAGGGCTTGAGCTTGGCGTCGGCGGTCATCGCGTAGAATTCCGCGCGGGCCTCGTTGAGGGTCGGCACGCCCTGTTCGCGTGAGCGCGCGATGTTCAGGGTCGCGAGGTCGAGGGGAAGCCCGAGGAGGTTGTTGCGCAGGGCATCGACCACGAACTCGTCGATCTCGTTGCCGATCTGCCGGGTCATGCCGCGGATGATGGCACCGGCCGCGGCCGCGGTGTCGACGCCGCTCGCCGTGAAGGCCACCGGGTTGAGGAAGGCCTCGATCAGGCCGAGTTCCTGGGTTCCGGCGACGGTCAGGTCGGCGTCGACCGGCGTCATGTCGAACCCGATGCGGTCGACGGTGTCGGCCAGCATCGAATGCCCGAACCGGTAGACGACGTGCGCGAACTCGGCCGTGATGGCCGGGTTGAGGTCGGCGCTGTTGGTGAACACGAACGGGTCGACGTTGGGCTGGACCGTCCGGGCGAATTCCTCGAACACGAGGTGCTGGTACTGCATCTCGGTGACGAACTTGGCGGCCTGGAACAGGCGCTCGCCGTCCCATTGCAGCGCGGCGACCTGGGCCGGGGTGGTCGGCAAGGCGGTCAGGTCGACCCGCAGCCATTCGTTGACGAAGGCGAGGTCGCCCGAGGCCAGGATGGTCTGCTTGTTGGCCTCGACGAGCCGGTTGTGCTCCGAGTGGAAGATGGTGTGGACCGCGGTCAGCCCGATATTCTCGTTGCCGCGCCCGTCGCCGGTGATGAAGTGCCGGTCCAGAAGCTCGTTGTCGTAGGCGAGGTTCGCCCCGGTCTGAGGATTGACGCCGACCGCATTGCCGGTGAGCGTGTCCGCGTCGGCCGCCACCGCCTGCCCCTGGACGATGGGGTCCGCGGTATGGGCGATGTCGTCGAGGAAGGCGTGGCCGGTCACGACGGCGCCGACCGTGCGGATGCCCTCCGCCGTTCCCTCCTTGAACCAGGTGGTCGGATGGGTCGCGTCGGGCTGCATCAGCATCTGCGCGTAGCCGTGGGCGCCCGGGATGAACCTGCCGTAGGGGTCGGTCATCAGGACGGGCACGTTGTGGATGTCCGTGTCCACGAGCTCGATGCCCAGCATCGCCTTCGCCTGCGCCTTGACCTCCGCCCAGTTCGCGATGGCCTTGCCGTCGGCGCCGCCGTTGAGGAGGTTTCCGGTCGCCAGGGTGACGGGATTGGCGATGCCGTCGGTCGGGGTCACGTCGACCCGGACATACTCGCGCAGGAAGACCTGGTGCGAGGGATGGGAGGTGTAGGTCTGGTTCTGGTCGATCCAGGGCGTGGTGGTGTTGACCGCGGTGCGGATGTCGTCCGCCGTGCCGAGCACACCGTCGGCGCCCGGTCCCGCGACGGGCGTGGCGCGGGTCAGGACCATGAAGCGCTGGGCCTCCGGCAGGTCGTCGGCGGTGCCGAGCACCCCGTCGCCGCCGGCGATCAGCGGATCGTCGGGCATCAGCGGAACGATGACCGAGCCGTTGCCGCCTTTGGTGACGAGGTCGAGCCCATGGTCGAAGAACTGCCCGAACAGGGTCATCCACCCGTTGAAGGGCGGCGACAGGCCGATATCGGGCGACTGGTTCGGGATGAAGGCGACCTCGGTCGCCGTCGGGATGTAGCCGGCGGGTGGGGCCTCGCCGCCATGGGCGGCGGCATAGGCGGCCTGCGCGATGGGATTAGCGAACCAGGCGGCCACGGCCGCCGGGTTATGCGGGCTCATGTCGACGATGAGGTTGCTGGCCGTCCGGATGCTGGTGTCGATGACGGTCCCACCGACGCTGTAGTCGTTGTTGGTCACGATGCCGCCGGGAGCCGGCCCGTTGACGTCGAAGGCGCCCGTGCCGGTGGTGTACTGGGCCGACAGGAGCCGCGGAAACGGCTGGTCGGCCGCCCCGAGAAGGCTCTGGCCCGGCAGCAGGTTGTTGTTGCTTCCGTCGACCGCCCGCAGGCCGGCGGGAAGCAGGGCGGCGTCCGGTCCGATGATGTCCTGGAGAGTCCGCGTATTGCCCGGCGCCGCGAATTCCTCGGCGATCCGGATCTGCGCCAGGATATGACGGAGGTCGTTGGTGTCGACCGTGAAGGTGACGGACATGGCGGTCTCCATTGGCCATAGGGATGCGGCAGCGCAGGCCATGGCTCGCGGCTGGGTGGACGGGATTCACGTCCGGGCTCACGCCGTGGCGGAGACCGGCTTCGAGTTCGAAGGGCTAGGGGGCGTAGGCGCGTAGGGCGGACCGACGCCGCCGAACGCGGGCCGTTCGGCGCGGAAGACCGCGGGAGGCATCCCGGACTTCGTGTCCGGCGAAACCGGCGCGTTTCGCAGTGTCGCGTGCGGGGCGAGAAGCTGATCTGCGTGTCATCGCTTGCTCCCTTGAACCGCGTTCAAGCCCACGACTTCCGCCGTCGTCCTGTCCGACAGTTGCTAGGGCGAACCTTGCATGATTCCACCCCCGCGTGATCAGTAAAAAAACCCTTAACGATTGGGAAAAAACCTTCTCATGAGGGTTTTTCCTTCACTTAAATGCGCGTCTCACACGCTCGCGCGTCTTCGAGGATTACGTGAGATACGCGAAATGCGCGGCTCCAGCCTGCTTGTCGGCCACGGCCTGCCGACGTCTTCATTGCCGGGCATCGAAATCGATCGGACGTCGCTCGAATAGTCTTGGAATTCGGGCGATGACGCTCGCGCGAGTGAAATCTGGTCGGTCGACGGATCGAGGCACATGCAGCCCTGTTCCCGATCCGGCCATCGTAGGAGGGGTCTGGTGGAGGCGTTCGGGGGCCGATGCGACGGTCGCACGCCCGGCGTCGCCGGCACCAGGCTACTTGCCAGTTCAAGCGCCCGGCCCGACGCACGGCATTCCCGCGAGGCTGTTCTGAACCTGCGACGGCTGGAAACCCGGTGATGCGGCGCACGTCGCGCCGCGCCGACCCGGAAGGCATCCCCAGTCGACGCCGACCCGTTACCTCACACAGGTCAGCAGGTCTGCCTCATCGCTCCGTGCAGAACGTTCCTCGGCGGATCTTTCCGAGAGCTGCCATCGCGTCGTCGCCATCCGACGGGTAGCACCCGCGTGACGTGGGCACCTTGGCCAAGCCTCTGAATTTCCAGCCATTCCTGACTGATCAGGCACGCGAGGGGGAATGGTGGGCCCGGCAGGACTCGAACCTGCAACCAGACCGTTATGAGCGGTCGGCTCTAACCATTGAGCTACAGGCCCCACGAACGTTTCCGTAGAGGGAAAGGCCCCTCTCCGTCCAGTGCCAAGCGGCGCGGCCACCCCATTTCCGCCCATTCCGGTGACGCGTCCCCGGGGCGTTCGAAAACAGGCGGTTCAACGCGCGATTGCGGACGAGACGATGGTGAGCCTCGGCGGTTCCGCGGGCTCGGCCGCGAGCCGTCGAAAAATCCCGAGCACGTGCTCCGGCGATGCCTGCGTTGCCGCCCCACGGGCCACGTCGTCCTGGGACCACATCCACGTGCGTGCGGGATCGCTGCGCATGGCCCAGGCGGGAAAAAGACGCTCGGACGCAGACGCGTAGGATAGGCGATTGATCTCGAGGTGCCGATCGTCTCTGACGATCCGCGCATACGTCTCGTCGATCGCGTCGGCTTGGCCCTCCAAGAGCTGGAGATAGATGTCTCCACGACAGATCAGAGCGCCTGTCAGACCGTCCCGCGTATTGCAGCGTCGTGACTGGGTGAGGATGCTGTCCAGGGTGGATTGATCGAACCCGAACGGACGGGACGCATAGATGAGCTGCACGAGGTTCATTGTATCAGCCTCCCATCGAGTTCGGTCCGAAACCTCGGGGTCACGCGGAGGATGTGACCCTGGTGTCAGGCCGGAGCCTGTTCTCGAGACCGATGTCGAGAAGTCTCTGCGCCAGCAGGACAGCCGTCGGCGCGTCGACGGCCGAGGCGTCCGCTCCGACGCGCTCGACCAGTTCGGGCTTGTCGAGGAAGATCGGGCCGCCCACCATGATGCCGACCGACCGGTTCCGGGAGACCTCGCGGATCGACTGGATCGAGGCCGTCAGCCCATCGATGCGGGTCTCGCAGCTCAGGGTGAGTCCGACCACATCGAACCACGTGGAACGCACGAGCTGTGAGATCTGGCCCGGGCTGGAAGCCAGCCCGCTCGCGACCTGCCATCCGGCGACCTGCAGGAACTGCTCGACGACGGCCACGCCGAACGTGTGCAGTTCCCCCGGCGCCCCCATCAAGAGGGCGGCGCGGCTCTCGTCGTGGGATGAGACCTTCGGTTCGGACCTGTATTGCGAGAGGAGCAGTTGAAGGCGCGCGACGCCCACAGTCACCTCGATGAAGTCGCAGAGATCCTCGTCCCACAAGCGCCCAAGCAAGGAGGCGGCAGGCGCAAGAAGTTCGAGGAACATACTCTCGGCGGAATAGCCCTTTGCCAAGTGATCCCTGACGGCGTCCGAGGCCGCCGCGAGGTCCGAACCGAGGAGGAGCTGCGTGAAGGCTTCGATCTGCTGCGCATCCGGCTTGGCGAGCGGAGCGCTCGCCGCGGGCGCAAGCTGCGGGTGAAGCAGCTTCAAACGCGGGATGATGTCGGTTTCGACGATGCGGCTGAGCGCGAGGGCGCGCTGGCGGCTTTCCTCGGCCGTGCGTTTGCGTGCATAGGCGAGGCGAACCTCCGAGACCCAACCGGCTTGACGCGCCGACGGATCAGTCCACGCAGCGGTGGACGAAGCGAGGTTTGCCATGGTCCGCTCCCCAGAATTCTTTCCCTTTGCCGGGGGCGCTTGTCGGTCGATGCCGTGCGCCTCTTGGACACATCAGAGCGCCGCTTCGAACGAATGTAAAGGAGCCTGCGGAAAGTTCCTGGTTCGGAGTGTGCCTGTTCCGAACGGCGCGCCGGAGATGGATCGGCACTTTTCGCTTCGTTCACAGCCCTCGTGATCGGGGACATGACGTCGGCAATACATCGACTGGAGGCGACCCAGCGCGGCTTCTATTAGGATCGCCCAAGTGACTCGATAGGACCCGCGTCGAGGTGCTTCAGGATCCGTGTCAGTGCCGCGACATTGTCTTTGTCTTCAGTGCTTTCGAGTGCGTCCTGCAATACGAGGCGGATATCTTCGGCTTCGACTCGCTCCATGTCCCAATTGGGATAGAGACGCTCGCGCTCTTCCTCGCTCTGGCTGAGGGTTACGATATCGTGATGGCGTGGATCACCGTGCAGGCGCGCAATGAGGTCTTGCATCTGGGCAGCCGGCCCCTCGATCCACTGGAAGAAGATGCCGCTGCCGAAAACCAGAACTCCGGTGATGCCGCGCGCAAGATTGTTCCGCTGCGCCGACTGGACGATACGGCCGACCTCCGCGTCATCCACGCCGGCGGCGGCACGGCTGCAGTAGACGAAGTGATACAGAGCGGTCGAAGCGCCCTCGTCCAACTCGGCGCCGCGGAGAAAGCCGTATTCGTCCAACATGGGTGGACCAACTCCAGGGATGCAGGACGGGCCGTTCCGACCGCTGCGTGGGCGGCACGATAGCGCATCCGACCCGATTTGAAACCGGACTGGGTCGCCCAGGTCGTTGCGCGGACATCGCGCGTTCTGCGCCTCGATGGGCCTGCCGGCCCATTCGCCGGGGACCGGGGTGCATCGCCTCGTGTGCGAGCGCAGGGTCGATGTCGTCGACAATGGCTCCGGCGATGCCCTTCGCCAACCCCGTGACCTCACCCGCTGCCGGCACCCCGCCCGGTCTCCCGGCGAGAATCCCATCGGCCTGTCCGTCCGCGCTGGTCCGGCCTTCGCTCTGCTGCGCTCAGGCGGGAACGGGCGCCCTGCCGCGTGCCTCGCCCGCTTGCCGACGCAGGAGGTCCGCAAAGCGGGTTAGCACACGGGCGAATGGCGAGCGCCACAGGCCGAAGCCATCGTCGCAGAGCGGATCGTTGACCACGGGACTTCCGTCGACACCGACCAGCACATTGCCGACGTTCGGGTCGAGGCCCTGCGGCGACACGGCCCGTAAGGCCGCGACATAGGCCTCGTAGTCGGGCCACGCCGCCCGGAACGCCTCGCGGATGCCGTCGAAACTCGGATGGTCGACCCTGGGCTCGTGCACCGGCCACGCCGCCTTGAACCGGTCGCGGACCCCTTGGTCCATCTCGACGCCCGGGTGGTCCGCAAGGACGGCGTGGGCATAGGCCAGCCACCAAGCATCCCGAACGGGATCGCTCAGCCGCGATCCGACGGTCAACAGGGCGCCGCAGCGGCTGACATGCATGTCGTGGATGCGCGGCGCGTGCGGTCCATTCGAACCTGCGAACCCCTTGCGCAGCAGGGCCGCATAGTCGCCGAACCCGTCGGCCTTGCGGGCGAAACGCACGACGACGTGCGGATGGTCCGGATGCGCATGGACGGTACCGTGATAGCCGAAACCGATCTCGGCCCAGCCCGTGGCGAGGAGCGCGGCATAGGCGTTCGTCGCCGACCGTTCGACGATGCCCAGGGCGGCGAGCGAGCGACCGGACGTCTTTTCCCGAGTCCAGAATCCGAGCATCACAGCCCCTCCTTCCTGCCGATCGGTGACCCGGCACGACGCGCTCCCGGCCGCCGCGAGGACGCAGCGCCGAGGCGAAACCGGACGGGCATGTCCGTCGAAGGTCGAGGTGACCCTGTCGATGTCGGGGGTAGCGTGACGCGTGTGTCACTCCACTGTCATGGAATGACCTGCGGCTCTCGAAAGTTCAATCCCTAAGGGAGCGTAAACGGGCACAACGCAGAAATGAGCCGGCCCGGCGTGTCGCCTGTCGCGGGTCCTACATCCTCGCCAGCCGGCTCCGGGCCAGAGCGACATCCGCCTCGCGCAGCCCGGCCTCCGCCATCGGCCGGACGTGGCGACCCGCATGGGCGGGGCCGACCTCGACGTCGTCGAGGACGAGGTAGTGGGTGATGCGGTTGCGCGTCGCGTGCTCGGTGATCTCGTCGCCCCGCCCAGCCTGCTCCGCGGGAAGCATCCCCCCCGTCTCGGCATCCCGGCTCGTCGGCAGGATGGCCGTCCTCCAATCCGGGTGAAAGCAGTTCTCTGGCAGGCCGGCTTCGACCAGCGTCGGACGGCAATCGTCGACGCGCCAGGTCGACGAGACGACCACCCTGGCGTCGAACTCCCGCACGAGGGCCGCGACGAGGGCGACCTGGGCCGGATTGAGCGTGTCCTTGCCGGCCTGCCGTTGATAGCCGACCGTCGTCACGACGCCGTCCACGTCGAGGTAGAGTGTCGGCGGTCCCATCCTGCCAAGCCCGTCCAAGTGGCCAACCTCGTCCCGCGCAGCAATCCTGCAGCCCGGGCGGACGCCTACAGCGCGCCGTTGCGAGCGTCCAGCGTCGTCCCGCCACTGCTGCACGACCCGGCCGTTGCGGCGTCGTCGGCCTCTCATCAGCGCCGCCGTTCCCGACCTCGGTGCTCCGGCTGGTCAGATCAGGACCGAATCCTTCGGCACCGACCGGCGCGATCCCGCCCGGCAGGCCGGCGCAGGCCAGCCTCTGCGCGACCTCGCTCAAGGAGCGGACGTCCTGATCGCGCGTGCCTGCCGCTCCGGATCGCGGGAAAGCTGCACGGTAAGGCGGAAGAGCGGCGACGTTCGAATGTTGGAGGATGCCCTCGGCAGGACGAAGGGGCGTGCCGAGATCCTGGCGTGCCGAGATCCTGGCTTGCCGAGTCGAGCCGGAGCTTGCCGAGTCGAGCCGAACGGTGACGGCGCGTGGGAAGCGTGACACCCGACGCCGCCGGGTCACCGGGACAGCCGGCGTCCGCCCGGATCTCGCATCGATCCGGAAGCGAGCAGGCTGCATTCCATCCGAAGACCTTAGCTCCGCTCCCGTCCCGGGTCGGCCTCAGGCAGGCCTCTCCGAGTCCCGCGAAGCGGACGTTCGATCCTGGACTACAGGTAGCTCAGGCCCGACCAGGCGCCGCGGCGCTTCAGGCCGACCATCCAGCGGCAGGCGAGCCAGAGCGGCGGGACGAGGGCGGCGGCGATCAGCCAGATCTGCACCGGTGCCCCGGCCTCGAGCCGACCGGAGGGTCCGGCGAGGCCGAGCGCGAGGGCGCCGTCATGGAGCAGGCGCAGCAGCCAGAGATGCGCGAGGTAGAAGAACAGCGGCGCCCCCCCGAAGATGTGCAGAACTCCGAGGCTTCGCGCCGGCACGGCCTCGAACAGGGCGAGGAGCCCAAGGCCGAGGCCCAAGGTCAGCAGCAGGAAGTCGGCCGAGGGCGGGTACTTGGTCAGGTTCAGGAAGGAGAGGGCCGTCAGGAGAGGCGTCGCCCCCGTCTGCCACGGCACCGGTTCGCCGTAACCGTTGAGACCTCGTAGGATGAGGAAAGCGGCGAGCGCCGCCCCGCCGAGCGCCAGGAGCCCCGCGCGGCGGGTGGCCGGCCCGACCGGTCCGGCGAAGAGCGGCGCGAGGGCGTAGCCCGCCGCGATCACGCCGAACCAGGGCAGGACGGGATAGGAGGTGCGCGCCACGCCCCAGGGCGATCCGATGAAGCCGCGCTGGTGCAGGATCGACCAGAGCACGTAGCCGGTGTCGCCGGATTGGAGCACGAGCCCATCGAGCAGGTTGTGGCCGAGCATCACCGCGAGGGCGAAGAGGATCAGGACCAAGCGGGGCAGCCAGAGCAGGGCGGCCAGCGCCACCATGCTGAGGCCGATGGCCCAGATCACCTGAAGGTAGAGGATCGGCGGCGTCAGGCTTCGGGTCCAGGCGAGGCTGACCAGCGTCACCTCGAGGAGGATCAGCAGGAGGCCGCGCTTGAGCAGGAAGGCGCTGGCCGCACGCCGGTTGCCGTGCTTCCGGGCGTAGAGGCTGGCCGAGAGGCCGGTGAGCAGGATGAAGACCGGGGCGCAGAGATGCGAGGTCAGCCGCGTCAGCGCGAGATCGGGCGGGGTCACGGCGAGGTCCATGGGATCGCGGACCTGGGCATGCAGGTAGACGAACTCCCGCACGTGGTCGACGAGCATGAGCAGCATGACGAGGCCGCGCAGGGCATCGATCGAGACGATGCGGTCCCCCGAGAGCGGGCGGGTCGTCGGAGCGCGCTCGGCCATCAGAACCGTGCCGTGATGCTGACGGTGACCCGACGCGGTTCGCCGACGCCGACCCAGAAGCTGTTGTAGGAGCGCTCGTAATAGGTCTCGTCGAAGATGTTGTCGACGTTGATCCCGAAGCGCAGGTTCCCGTAGCGGTAGTAGGCCAGCGCGTCCGTCAGGACGTAGCCCGGCAGGCGGAAGCGCTCGTTGCCGCTGTCGCCGAGGCGCGAGCCGACGGCCCGGAACCCGCCGCCGATGCCGAAGCCCTTCCAGTCGCCGGCCTGAACCTCGTAGATGCCGAGCAGGGAGCCGCTGTGGCGCGGGATGTCGAGGAGCGGCGAGCCCACCCGCAGGACCGCGTCGCGGGTGACCGCCGCATCGATGAAGGCGTAGCCGCCGATCACCCGGAACTCCGGCGTGACCTGCCCGACGAGGCTGACGTCGAAGCCCCGGCTGCGCACGGCGCCGGCGGCGATCTGGAAGAAGAAGTCCGCCGGGTCGGTGGTCAGCACGTTCTGCTTCTCGATGTGGAAGGCGGCCGCCGTGACGCTCAGGCCGTCGAAGAGGTCGAGCTTGGCCCCGACCTCGTAGGCGAACCCGGTCTCGGGCGCGAAGGGCCGGGAAGCGCTGTCGAAGCCGGTGTTGGGGCGGAACGAGGCGGCGACGTTGCCGTAGAGGGAAAGGAACGACAGCGGCTGGTAGACCAGGCCGGCCCGCGGCGAGAAGCCGGTGCGGTCCTGCTCGGTCCGCTCGTCCGCGACCTTGTCCCGGAAGGTCTGGTTGTAGAAGTCGGTCCGGTTGCCCAGCAGCAGCTTCCATTCCGGGCTCAGGGCGACCTGGTCCTGGAGATAGACGGCCGTGTTGCCGACGTTCTCGCTGGCGCTGTAGCGACGCGTGAAGGGGGGCTTGGCCTGTCCGTAGACGGGATCGAACAGGTCGAGGGCGAAGGGGTCGAGGCGCGGGGTCGAGCGCTGCAGGTTCTCGGTGCTGTTGTAGCGCTCGTGCTCCAGGCCGAGCAGCAGGGTGTGGGCGAAGGGCCCGGTCTCGAAGCGGCCGACGAGTTCGGCCTGGCCGATGGCGACACCCCAGGTGAAGTCGTGCCGGCGGAACTCGCGCAGGAGCGTGCGGCCATCGTCGAGGATGCCGGTCGCACCAGTCTGCGGGCCCGTGAGGCTGCCGGTGTTGAAGTGGCCGGCGACCCGCAGCTGCCAGTCGGTGTTGAAGGCGTGCTCCAGCCGGACCTGCAGCAGAGCGCTCTCCGACACGGAATCGTCGCCCGGCTCACCGAAGAAGCGGGAGCGTGGCACGAGACCGAGGCGATTGTTCACCGAGACCGTGCCGCGGTCGAAGGTCTGGCGGTTGCGCAGGTACTGGGCTTCGACGGTGATCTTGGTGTCGGGCGTCACCTGCCAGCTCACCACGGGCGCGACCAGCACGCGGTCGCCGTCGACGAAGTCGCGAAAGCTGTCCTGGCGGGCGAGCACGCCGTTGAAGCGATAGAGAACGCTGCCGTCCTCGCTCAGTGCGCCGCCGGCATCCACCGTCGTGCGGGCGGTGCCGAAGCTGCCGAACAGCGTGCCCATCTCCACGAAGGGCCGGGCCACGGGCTGCTTGGTCAGGATGTTGACCGTGCCGCCCGGGTCGCTGCGGCCGTAGAGGGCACCGGCCGGGCCCTTCAGGACCTCGATGGACTGGACGTTCTGGGTGTCCGGCGCGCCGTTGTAGCCGCGGGCGATGTTGAAGCCATTCTGGAAGATGTCCTGGGTGGCGAAGCCCCGCACCGAGTAGAGGGCGAGGTTCTGGGCGCCGAAATCGTTCTGCTTGCCCACCCCCGGCACGTAGTCGAGGGCGCGCTCGACCCGGGTCGCGGCGGTGTCGACCAGGACTTCGCGGGGCACCACGTCCACCTGCTGCGGCACGTCGCGACGCGGCGTCACCGTCTTGGTCCCGCTGTAGAGCTCGGGCACCCGATAGGTCGGCGTGGCGGTGAAGGTGCCCTCGACCGAGAGCGCGTCGAGCACCACGGCGGTCTCGCCGGAGCGCGCCCCCTGGGCCGCGACGACGGAGGGGATCGCACAGGTCAACACCAGGGCGGGCCAAAACGGATTCGATGGACGACGGGACAAGACGGACGGCCTCGGCAGTGGCACGTCACCGCGAACGAGGCCGAAGCACGCGCGACGCGCATGCTCCCGCACCCGCCGGGGCACCCCGCCCAGCGCGTTTCGCGTGTGACCACGACTGACGGCAGGTCTCCTGGCTCGCGGGTCACCGCCCTCTCATCGTCTTCCCAGGTGCCGAGGCACCCAGTGACGTGTTGATGATGGGCTCGCCGCTCACAGTTGCGGGGGCAGCCGCGGCATCGGGTTTGCAACCCTCACCGCGTTCCCTTTTGATCCTCCGGGGAGGAACCGTCGAGGACAAGGAGCCCGAAGAGGCGGTTCGCCGTCAATGGCACTCCGAGGCTTTCCCATCGCATGTGCTTCGACGGTGACATGCCGGCGCTCACGACGATTGGCTCAGGGCTCCTCGGCGTCCGCATCTCGACTTCTTCGCCTCGAAGCGGACCGTCGGGACGCGCCCCGACATCCACGCGGCGTCTCGCGATCCGGACATCGGCCGGGCACGAAGACGTGCGAAGGCGGACGGAATCCAGCCTCGATACGGAGCCCACGCGCGAAACACCTTGGCCATGAGCCGAGCCCCCCTGGGCAGCGCCGCCGAGGGGATGGATCGGACGGGCTCCCGGAGCCTGCGACGGATCCGGATCGCCAGGCCCACGGGTGGACGCTGCGCTGACCGTCCGCATCCGGTACCGGCGCCCGTGAGCCGTGCGGTGCTCGGCAAGGTCGGAGGGTCGCACAGGGCGGATGTGCTCCGGCCGCAAGGCCAGGGAGGAGCCGGCGTCGCGCTGGAGGCACGCGCTTCGGTCTCCGCGCCGGGACCTCGAGCCCGTCCCGCCGTCACCGGCGATTGCGGGCTTCACCGCGTGAAGCTGATGGGCACGTCGCTGTCCGGGTGCCGGAAGATCCCCATGCGGATCCCGTAGATGGCTTCGAGGGATTCCGGCGTGAGGAGGTCGTCCGGAGAGCCGCGCCGAATGAGGCGCCCGCCGTGGAGGGCGAGGATCTCGTCGCAGTAGCGCGCCGCCAAGTTGATGTCGTGCAGGACCACCAGCACCGTGACGCCGCGCGCGTCGGCGAGCCGCCGGACCAGGGCCATCACGTCGACCTGATGCGCGACGTCGAGGGCCGAGATCGGCTCGTCGAGGAGGAGGCAGCCGGCATCCTGCGCCACCAGCATGGCGAGCCAGACCCGCTGGCGCTCGCCCCCCGAGAGGCTGTCGACGAGACGCTCGGCGAAGGCCTCCGTGTCGGTGAGGGACATCGCCTCGGTGACCATCCGGCGGTCGGCGGCACCGACCCGCCCCAGGGCTCCGTGCCAGGGATAGCGACCCATGGCGACGAGCTCGCGCACCAGCAATCCCGGCGCCTGGGGCGTCGCCTGCGGCAGGTAGGCGACGGCGCGCGCGAAGGCCCGGTCGCCCCAGGCATCGAGGGCGCGGCCCCGGAAGCTGATGCGGCCCCCGCTGGGGCGCTGCTGGCGGCCCAGCAGCTTGATCAGGGTCGATTTGCCGGAGCCGTTATGCCCCACGAGGCCGACGACGCCCCGGCTCGGCAGGTCGAGGGTGAGGGGGGCGAGGAGCTGGCGCCCGGGCACCGCGAACGACACCCCATCGAGCCGGTAGCCCACCGCGTCCCCCGCCGGCGGGACGGCCCCGGGGGCATCGGCGGGTGGAATGGCCGTGGCGATCATCCGGGATGGTCCGTCGAGGCGTGAGGTCGGGCGGGGCGGGATCAGGCCGAGGCGCGGGCCTGGGGAGCGTCCTTCAGCAGCGCTTGCGCGATCTCCTGCCCGCGAACCACCAGGATGGAAAGCAGGGTGTCGCTCAGGCCGTGGCTCTCCTCGCTGAAACCCTGCAGGTAGATGGCCGGCTCGAAGCCGGGCCGGGTCCGCAGGCGGTAATCGCGATCGACGCCCCCGTCCGCGAGGTAGGGCTCCAGGGCCGGCATCAGGGACTGGACCCGGTCGCGCCGATAGCCGGTGGCCAGGATCACCGCGTCGTAGCGGTCGCGGCGGCGCGCGCCGGTGGCCTCGTCGACGAGGTCGAGCGCGACCTGCGGGCCGTGGTCGGTCACGGCCTCCACGCGGGTCCGCCGGTGCAGGGCGTGCCGGGCCGTGCCCACGACCTTCTGCTGGTAGAGGATCTCGTAGATCCGGGTCAGGAGGTCCCCGTCGATCACCGAGTAGTTGGTGCCGCGGAATTCCTCGATCAGCGCGCTGCGGCCCGAATCGGGCTGGCCGTAGACGAAGTCGGTGAAGTCGGGATTGAAGATCTCGTTGACGAAAGGGCTGTCGTCGGCGGGCTTCAGGGCCTGGCCGCGGAAGATCATGTCGACCTGCGCGCCCGGCAGCCGGCTCTGGAGGTCGAGGAACAGTTCGGCGGCGGTCTGGCCGGCGCCGATCACGGCGATGCGCGGCGAGGGGGCGGCGAGGGGGAGCGCGTCGATGCTCCGAAGGTAGCCTGAGGAATGGAACACGCGCGGATTGCCCTGAGAGCCCGCGAAGGCCTCCGGAATGCGCGGCTCGCCGCCCGTGGCGAGGACGACGGCGCGGGTCCGGCGCCGGCGCTCGCGCCCGGCGCCGTCCACCGAGCGCACGACGAGGTGGCGCACCGTCTCGCCCGTCCGCTCCGGCTCTACCGCCAGGACGGTCTCGCCGTAATCGCACCGGTCGGCGAAGTGGGACGCCACCCAGCGCAGGTAGTCGTTGAACTCGATCCGGCTCGGATAGAACGACTTGCGGTTGATGTAGTCGGTCAGCCGGCCGTGCACGTGGAGGTAATTGATGAAGCTGAACGGGCTCGTCGGGTCGCGCAGGGTGACGAGATCCTTCAGGAACGAGATCTGCATGCCGCTGTCGGGCAGCAGCATGCCCCCGTGCCAGAGAAACTCGGGCTGGCGCTCCAGGTAGCGCACCCGGGCGGGGCGCCCGCTCCGGCGGCCGGCCTCGTCGAGGGCGATGGCGAGGGCGAGGTTCGACGGGCCGAAGCCGATCCCGATCACGTCCTGCACGGCGCCGCCCGGTCCCTCACCGCCGAAGGAGAAGGCCTCCGCCTCGGGGACCGGGCTTCGAAGGCTCAGGGCGGCGTCGGACTGATAGCCTTCTGTCATGCGGCGGCTCCCAGCGCGCGGTCTGCGATTGTCGCGTCGTCCCCGCGCGCGGGCTGCGCCTGCGGCAGGTTCGGCGCCCACAGCCGCTCGCCGAAGAAGCGCTCGCGCAGCAGCATCACCAGGGCGGCGCGCTTGTGCGGGAAGTCGAAGGTCTTGATGCGGGCGAAGCCCGAGCGTTCGAGGTTGCGCAGCTGCTGGACGTGATCGGCCCGGGGCTCGCCGACGATCCGGTCGGTGCGCGCATCGTCGAGGAAGAGGGCGTGCATCAGCGAGGGCAGCCAGGCGGAGACGTAGGGCCGGCCACGGAACCGGTCCTCGCCCACCAGCACGTGCCAGCCGCGATCGTAGTCGCGCACCTCGTAGAACGGCGCGAGGCGGTTCTCCTTGGCCCAGTACACCTCGAAATAGCCGAACGGTTCGTCGCCGAAGCTGCCGATCAGGGGGAGCATGTGCGGATCGGCGATGAGGCCGGCGAGGTAGGCCTCGTGCTTGGCGCGGGGACCCGCCTCCGCCCAGACCGCGTCGACGCGCGGGTCGTTCATCCAGCGGTGCAGCCGATCGACGTCGTCGAGGGTCGCCGCCCGGAACGCGACGGACTGTCCGAGCCAGGGGAGGAAGCGCCGGTAGAGGAGTCCGGTGGGCTTGGGCGCCCGCAGGGGATGGCGCCGCCCCTCGGTCATCACCGGCATGCCGGGGAAGTGCCGGCGCGACGGGTCTGCGAGCCAGGGCTCGGGGCGCTGCCAGAGCAGGGCGGCATGGACCGCGAGCGCGTCCCCGTCCCCCACCGCGAGGCCCGCGGCGCGCAGGGCCGGCAGCAGGGCCGGCATGAGATCCGCGGCGCCCGCGGGGTCCAGGCCGATCCGGTCCTGGTCCGGATGGGCCGCCGAGACGGCCTCGAACGCGGCCATCAGGGCGGGCAGCGCGGTTGCGGCGTCCAGGCCCTCCCCATCCTCCAGGGTCAGGTGGACGGGGCCGGTCCCGGACAGCCGCAGGCGCAGGGCCACGTGGTCGTCCGCCACGACGCTGAGCTGTTCGCCGGCCTGATGGACGATCCGGGGGCGGCCGGCCGCCTCTCCGGCGCGAAAGGGCATGGGGGTTCGCAACATCGGCCTCGCCTTCGCTGGCAGGTCTGCACGGCTGACAGGTCTGCACGCCGGCAGGTTCTCCGCTGTCAGGCGCGGACCGCCCCCGATCGCGCCGGGGACGCAGCACCTGTTGCCCACATGGACGCCGGGGCGCCGCCGCGATTTAGGCCCGGCCCGAACTTTTTTCGCGGCGTCGGACTAAATTCGCGGCGGCCCTCACCGTCCTGCCTAGCGAGACCGCAGCGTTCCGGGAGCAGGCCCATGGCCATCGACGACAGCGAAGCGACGTTCCTCGTCGTCCTCAACCACGAGGCGCAGTACTCCATCTGGCCGTCCTTCCGGCCGGTGCCGCAGGGCTGGGCCGCCACCGGATTTTCAGGGACCCGGGCCGACTGCCTTGCCCATATCGACACGGTCTGGACCGACATGCGCCCGGCCTCGCTGCGGCGCGCCCTCGACGGGGACGCACCGGCGCCCCCGACCTGAGCCCGCCGCCGCTCCCCAGCCTCGCATGTCGTCAGGAGATCCGATGACCGTCGTCGTCCCGCGCGCTCCGATCACGGTGGCGCCCGCCCGCGATTTCGTCCGCCATCTGCGCGGGCTGGCCGAGGCCCATGCCCCGGTCGCGGCCCTGCATTTCCTCGACGATCCGGCCTCCGGCGAGATCACGGTGAGCTACGCGGACCTCGACCGGCGCGCCCGGGCCGTCGCCGCCCGGCTCCAGGACCATGCGCTGCCGGGCGAGCGGGTCGCCCTGATGCTGGAGACGGGCCTCGACTACGTGGCGGCCTTCTTCGGCTGCCTCTATGCCGGCCTGATCGCAGTGCCGGCCTTCCCGCCCGAGGCGCGCCGGGCCCAGCATCAGGCGCGCCTGTCGGCGATCCTGACGGATTCCGAGCCGGCTGTGATCCTCGTCCACCGGGAGGCCGGCGACATCGTCCGGGCCATGCCGGGGGCCGCCGCGGCGGCGGTCGTGGGCGTCGAGGACATCGCGACGGCGGAGGCCGAGAACTGGCGCGAGCGTCTGCCGGAGCCGGACGGGATCGCCTTCCTGCAATACACTTCCGGCTCCACGGCCTCGCCCAAGGGCGTCGTGGTCAGCCACGCCAACCTGATGGCGAACGAGCGCGCGATCCGCGACGGCCTCGGCTTCCGCGCGGACGACGTTCTGGTGAGCTGGCTGCCGCTCTACCACGACATGGGCCTGATCGGCGGGCTGCTGCAGCCGATCCATGCCGGCATCCCGGCGGTGCTGATGTCGCCCAAACACTTCCTGGGGCGTCCCGCCCGCTGGGCGGAGGCGATCCACCGCCATCGCGGCACGGTGAGCGGCGGACCCGACTTCGCCTTCCGGCTCTGCCACGACCGCGTCGACGACGACGCCCTGGCGCGCCTCGACCTGTCCTCCTGGCAGGTGGCCTTCTCGGGCTCCGAGATGGTGCGCGCCGCGACCATGGCGGATTTCGCCGCGCGCTTCGCCCCCGCCGGCTTCGACCCGCGCGCGCTCATGCCCTGCTACGGCCTCGCCGAGGCGACCCTGTTCGTCTCGGCGGGCCGGCGCGGCGCCGGCCTGCGCAGCCTCGACCTCGATCCCGGGAGCCTGGCCCGGGGCGAGGCGCGGGAGACGGCGTGCGGGGCGGCGAGCCGCCTGGTCGAGTGCGGCATGTCGCCGGAGGACCATCCGGTCCGGATCGCCGACCCGGCCGGGGCCTTCCTGCCGGAGGGCGTCGTCGGCGAGGTCCGCGTCTCCGGTCCCAGCCTCGCCCAGGGCTATTGGCGCAACCCGGCGGCGAGCGCCGAGACCTTCCCGGAGGTCGAGGGCCGGCGCTGGCTGCGTACCGGCGACCTCGGCTTCCTGACGGCGGGGCGGCTCGTCCTGGTGGGACGAGCCAAGGACCTCATCATCCTGCGCGGGCAGAACGTCTATCCGCAGGACGTCGAGCGGGTGGTCGAGGCGGAGGTCGACATCCTGCGCCAGGGCCGGATCGCCGCCTTCGGCCTGGAACGCGAGGGCCGCGAGGGCATCGGCGTCGCCGTGGAAGTCTCGCGCAGCGTCCAGAAGCTGGTGCGGCCCGAGGCACTGGCGGCCCTGGTCTCGGAAGCCGTGGCCGACGCCTTCCTGGAGACCGCCGGCGTCGTCGTGCTCCTCAATCCGGGCGGCCTGCCGCGCACCTCCAGCGGCAAGATCCAGCGCGCGGCCACCCGAGAGGGCTGGCGGGCGGGCAGCCTCGATGCCTACGCGGTGATCGAGGATGGCCGGCTGGCCGGGGCGCGAACGCAGCAATCCGCGGCTCTCACGCCCACCGAGGCACTGGTGGCCGGGCTGTTCGCCCGGGTCCTCGCGCGGACGGAGCAGGATCGCGACAGCCACTTCTTCGCCCAAGGGGGCGACTCCATCAGCGCGATCCGCCTCCTGACCGAGATCCACGCCGCGACCGGCCTGTCCCTGCCCGCCGCGACCCTGTTCGCCCATCCGCGCCTCGGAGCCCTCGCGCAGGCCCTGGACCGCCTGCGCGAGACCGGCGCCGCCCAGGCCGCGATCCCGCGCGCGGATCGGTCGGGCGCGCTTCCGCTCTCGCCCGGTCAGGACCGCCTGTGGTTCGAGGCCGCCTACGGCGACGGCCCCGGCCACCACATCGCCGGCGGCCTGCGCCTCGACGGCCCCCTGGACCGTGCGGCCCTCGAGACCACCCTGTCCGCGCTGACGGGGCGCCACGAGGCGTTCCGCACGCGGCTGCGCCGGCGCCCGGACGGGCGGGCGGATGCCGTGATCGATCCCATGGCAGCATCACCCGACCTGCCCGAAACGGACCTGTCGGGGCTCGACGAGCGGGCGCGCGACGAAGCCCTGGAGGCGCTCATGCACGCCGAGGCGGAGGCTCCCTTCGCCCTCGATGGCGGCGCTCTCTCCCGGTTCCAGCTGGTGCGCTGCGCCCCCGAGGCGCACGTGCTCCTCGTCACGATGCACCACATCGTCTCCGACGGCTGGTCGATGCGGGTGATCCTGCGCGAATGGCCGGCCCTCTACGCGGCGGCCCGCGCGGGCCGGGCGGATCTCCTCGAGCCCCTGCCGATCCAGCCCGTCGACGTCGCGGCTTGGCAGCGCGACCCGGCTCGGGAAGCGGCGCGCGCCGAGGACCTCGCCTGGTGGCGCGCGCACCTGGAAGGTACGGAGCCGGATCTCGCTCTGAGCGACCGCGCCCGCCCCACCGAGACCGGCTCCCGCGGCCGGCTCGCTTTCCGGATCGATCCGGCCCTCGGCCGCGGCGTGGCGGATTTCGCGCGCGCCACCGGTACCTCGCCCTTCGCCGTGCTGACCGCCGCCTTCGCGCTGGTCCTGGGCCGCTTCGCGGGGACGCGCGCCCTGCGCCTCGCCCTGCCGGTGGCCGGTCGCCAGCGCCCGGAGACGGAGGGCCTGGTCGGCCTGTTCGTGAACACCCTGGTCATCCCGGTCGCGATCGAGCCGATCGGCGACGGGCGCGACCTCGTCGCTCGGGTCTGGTCCGTATTGGCCGAAGCGCAGGCCCATGCGGAACTGCCGTTCGAGCGTCTGGTGGAGGCCCTGCAGCCGCAGCGCCTGCCCGGCCGCGCCCCCCTGGCGCAGGTCATGATCAGCCAGCAGCCAGCCGGACTCGGCGCCCTCGGGGAGGCGGGCGGCCTCAGCCTCACGGCTTTCGGGCGGGATACCGGCGATCCGGCCTTCGACCTCGTCCTGGAGGTCGCGGAGAACGCGGAGGCGCCCGCCTGCACCTTCGCCTATCGCACCGCGCTGTTCGACCCCGGCGCGGTCGCGAGAATCCGCGACGGTTTCCTTGGACTTCTGGCTGCCCTGGTGGGGGCGCCGGCGCGGCGGGTGGACCTCCTGCCGCTGGTCCCGGAACGGACCCGCCTAGCCCTGTCGGCCCCCTATCCCGGACCGCTGCCCCTGGCCGACGACCTCCTGCCCGGCCTGATCGCGAAGGCCGCCGC